>CAVDWI010000210.1:899-2008 GCA_963612485.1 Barnesiella intestinihominis | reverse complement strand
GTGCTGTTCCGTCCGAAACGCTCGACCCCCGCCTCGTGGGGACGCGCCTTCGCGGACTTCGTGTGCGAGCGGGTCTTCGCGGAACTCGCCTACGCGGGGAAGGGGAATGTCGAATGAATCGCGCCCTCTGGTCGGTCGTTCTTGCGTTCGCCTTTGTCGGGTGCGCGAATCCTGGGCGCGAGGAGCGGGAGTCGTCGAGCGCGGCGTTTCGCGCGAAACTTGTCGCCGAGACGGACGAATGGGCGGCGACGAATCCGCCGCCCTATCGGCTCGGACAGATTGTGGGGCTTGCGCGGGAACGGACGCTCAAGCTGACCGAGCAGAGTCTCGCGGCGGAACTCGCCCGCATCGACCGGGCGACGGCGTTCTCGGTGTTTCTGCCGAACCTCGAGATGTCGCTCGGTCGCGAAGTCTTCCACGGCAGGTCTGAAGTGCCGCTTCTCTCGCCCGTCGCGTTCAAGGGCAACCGCGTGTGGGCGAACCAGCAGTCGATGCTGCTCACGCAGCCCGTCTTCACGCCGGCGGCGTGGGTGATGTTCGCCGAGACGGCATATGGGGTGCGCATCCGCGACATCGTGCGCGAGCGGGCGGGCGAGGTGCTGGACGCGCAGGTCGCCGCGCTCTTCTACCGCGCCGTCATCGCCGAGCGGATGGTCGAGACCTATCGGCTTCAGGTGGCGAGCGGCGAGGCTCTGACGAACCGCGTGGGACGGCTCGCGGACGAGGGGTATGCGCTCGCGGGCGACAGGGCGCGGGCGGTGGCGCGGCTCGCGGGCGACGAACTGAATTTGCGCGAGGCGGAAGACCAGCGCGAGGATGCGCGGATGAAACTCTGCGAAGTCGTGCGCTTCTGGCCGTTCGCGGCAAAGGGGACGAATCTCTTTGACGGCGCGAGCCTGCTTGCCGTGCGGAGCGGCGCGTTCGACGCGCTCTCCGTCGAGGAGTGCGCGTGGCGGGGGCTTCTCTCGCGCAAGGATCTCTACGCGGGCGACCAGACGATTGAACTCCGCAAGGCGCAGGTCATCGAGGCGCTGGCGAACTTCCTGCCGAACGTCGTGCTTGGCGGCGGCGGACTGAACGAGGGGCTTGCTGGCACGGCGGTGCGCGGC
>CAVDWI010000210.1:0-889 GCA_963612485.1 Barnesiella intestinihominis | reverse complement strand
CAGCGGCTTGCTGCGGCGCGGGCGAAGGAGGCCGCCGAGACGGACTACGCCGAGACGGAGCGGCGGTTCGCCGAGGGCGAGGAGACGCTCTCGACCGTGCTCGACAAACTCGCGGTGAAGGACGCGGCGGCGGTGCAGTCCGTCGCGGCGGAATATTCGTCGGCGTTGGCGGAAGTCGCGCTACGTCAGGCGATGGGTGTTGGAATCTTTGAGGAGGTCAGATAATGAGAAAGTCGGTTCTTGTTCTTGTCGGTGCGCTCGTGTGCGCGGCGGGATGCGAAAGAAAGGTTGAAAGCGCGGCAGAGACGCGTCCGCTCGTCAGGGTCGGTTCCGTCCGGCGCAACGCCGCGTTTGCGGATTCCCTGCGCGTGCAGGGGACGGTGCGGACGAAGAACTCCGCGACCGTCTCGGCGCGGATGCCGGGCACGGTGGATGCGATTCTCGTGGAAGAAGGCGACGCGGTGAAGAAGGGCGCGGCACTCTTCCGCGTCGATCAGGTGAATCTCGCGAACGCCGTCCGCGCGGCGGAAGACGACCGCCGGCTCGCGCAGGCGAAACTCGCGCAAGCCGTCGTGCAGGACGAGAAGGCGCGGCTGGACGTAGCGCGGATGAAGCGGCTCTACGAGGCGAAGGCGGTCACGAAAGACCAGTGGGAGCGGACGGACGTGGCGGCGAAGACGATTGCCGCCGCGCTCGATGCGGCGCGCGCGGCAGTGACGAAGGCGGATACGGGGCTCGCCGTTGCACGGAAGAACCTCGCCGATTCGGAAGTCCGCGCCCCGTTCGACGGCGTGATTACGCGCAAATACAAGGACGCGGGCGATTACGTCGGGCCAGGCGTACCGGTCTTCGCGATGGACGACCCGAACATCTATGAACTCTGTCTCTC
>CAVDWI010000209.1:0-2050 GCA_963612485.1 Barnesiella intestinihominis | reverse complement strand
ATGGGGCGCTCGTCTATCCGACGTCCGCCGAATACCTCCGGAAGACGCGCCTGCGAAAGCTCGGCGCGACGCTGTTCTATTTCCTTCGCACCGTCACGCCGTGGCGTGTCAAGGACGTCATCTACAGGTTCCTCCGCTTCTGCCGCGCCCATCACTGACGGCAACGCTCACCATGAGATTGAAACACGCCATTGACTCGCTCCGTCACTTCGGTCTTCGCGGCGCAATAGACTTCGCCCTCGACCTTCCGAGAAGGTGGAATCTTCGCCGCACGCTGGCGAAGACGCTCGTCAACGACCCAGACTGGACGCCAACCCCCGGCATTACCGTCGTCGGATCACTGTCTAATGCCATCAGCCTCAGCAAGACCCTGCGCGACCTGGTCATTCGCCTTAAGGACTGCGGCATCCCGTGTCAGGCGTTCGACATTGGCTGCGAGAATCCGATTCCCGCTTCTGAATACGCTCACCTCCTGACGCCGGCGGACGAGTTTCGACTCAACCGCTACACGGACGTCATCGGCATGACCACCCTGCCGCCACTGCCGAAGATGCCGGACGTCAGGCTTTCGCGCATCGTGTTCTGGGAGTTCGACTCCGGCCTTTGCGAATGCGGGCCTCATTTGCTTGAAGAAATGTCTACAATCGCGATGAGCGACTACAACATGGAGGTCTTCCGCCACCTTCTACCAGCCGACATTCCCCTCACTAAAATCCTCTACCCCTTCCAGTTCGCGCCGCACTTGCCGGAGCCGCGGGAACAAGTCCGCGCACGTTACGGCATCAAACCAAATGACTTCGCCGTCTTCTTCAACTTTTCCTACGGATCCGGCTTCTACCGAAAAAACCCGGAAGGCGCGGCGCGGGCGTTCGCCGAGGCGTTCGGCGGCAAACCCGACGTCAAGCTCGTCTTTAAGACATCGGGGGCGAAAAACCTCCCATCCTTCGTAGCACGGCTAAAGGCGCTCATCAATGATCTCGGCCTCGCCAACCGCGTCATCTTCGTCGATAACTTCCTTCTCCAAGACGAACTCGTCGCCTTGACCGACGCCTGCGACGCCTACCTCTCGCTCCATCGCGGCGAAGGGTTTGGCCTTGGCATCGCGGAGGCGATGAGCCTCGGCAAGCCCGTCGTCGTCACCGACTACAGCTCGACGACCGAGTTCTGCAACGGCGACGACGCACTGCCTGTTCCGTATAGAATCGAGCCCGTGCCGCACATCGACGACGGGCGGCCATTCTACCGCCACGTCACGACCTGGCCCGAGCCTGACGTTCACGCGGCAGCGGCGGCTCTGCGACGGCTCTACGACGACCGCGCGTTCGCACGAGAGTTGGGTGCGCGAGGCCAACGCTTCATCGCCGACCACTTCTCAAACGCGAACTTCAAGAAGTCAGTCGAAGACTTTCTTGCGCGATAAGTCAAAAGCCTACGACAGCGCCGCGAACGCACGCGCGTTATGGAAGCCGAACGGCAGCCCGCGACGGACGTTGAGCGGGAACGAGGCGTCGTAGGAGAACTGCGCGGCAATGTCACACGGGCACGGACGCAGCCGAAGCCAAGCCCCCAAGTGCCGGCGCGGCAGATAATTCGTGTAGAAGTTGTCTTCGATGAAGTCCGAGCGGAACGGCTGCCCCGCGTAGTGCCGCCGCCAGTAGTCCGCCACCACGCGGCAGCACCGTCGGCTGCGAAGCGAGAAGCCTCCGTTCATCGGCGCGAAGCGCAAGAGGCGCGTCAGAAAGCGCGGCAACCATCGGTCGCGGCAAAACGGGGCGCCAATGAAGTCATAGCCACGGGCGACAAAATTTTCAAGCCCGCCACGCAGGGGAAAGCCGTCATCTTGCACGGTCAGCACATAGTCGGTCGAGAACCGCTCGCCGAGGCGCGAGACGCAGTCGCGGCTCATCGAGTCGATGTCGCCGGGGACGAGCGAGGGCTCGACCTGCACCTCGACCCACGGGTAGCGGGCGGCGAAGCGCGTGAGCGCACCGCCGGCGCGGTTCGCGACGACGACGGTCTTCATCTTGCCGCAATGCCGCCACGTCTCGAG
>CAVDWI010000208.1:0-2084 GCA_963612485.1 Barnesiella intestinihominis | reverse complement strand
GGCCGAGGTCGAGAAGGCCGAGACGGCGATGAGGGACTGCGTCGAAACCTCGCACGGCGACCTTACCGACCGAAAGACGGCGGAGTCGCTAGGCAACTTCGAGAACACGCTCAAGAGCATGGAGAACCTCGTCGGAGCCGGCGAGGGGATCATGCAGAAGCTTTATGACGCGATAGGGCAGACTGACCTCATCGACCCCGACGTCATACAGTCCGCCGCGAAGATCATCGAGGCGGTCCGCGTCTCGCTCGCCGACGTCATCGCCTTCCACAGCACGAAGTTCCAGTTGGAGTTCGGGTTCCGTCAGCAGGTCGAGATGGAAAACCTCAAGCAGATGCACCGCCTTGAAATCGAGGAGCGCAAGTCCGAGATCCGAATGAAGGAACTGCGGCTGAAGCAGCAGTTGAAGGACGAGTCGGACAGCCTCAAGGCGATGGCCGCGAGCGGCGGCGAGGTTCCCGTCTCCGACGGCGGCGGAGGGCAGCAGTGGAACCAGTCGCAGATAATGGAAATGATGAGGAAAGCCCTCTCCATTACTCCAACCGAACCGTGAACTACCGACGCGCTGAAGCGCGGTCGGCTTCGTGGATCAACGTCCCAGGGTAGCGCACGTGGAATCTCTCCTCGTACGCCCTCAGGAACTCCTCACGCTTTAATTCCCTGCGTCCCACAGGTACTGAAAGGTCTTCGCCGAGGACCATCTCGGCGATCCTGACCATGTTCTCGGCGGCGTGGACGTCGCGGTCGGCGACGGCTCCGCAGCCGCAACGGAACGTTCGGTCGGACAGACTCATCGCGTGGACCGCTCCGCAGTCCATGCACAACTTCGTCGTCGGAATGTCCTTGGCGAGCACGACCAAGTTGGCCGCGTGCCGCTTTAGACGCTCCTCAAGCGGCACTCGACCGTAGACGCATGGAGGCGACACGGCGACTTCCTGCGGACGCAGTTTTGGCGGGGGAAGCACCTTCTATGGTCTCGTGGCTACTTCTGCTGCACGGTCGGAGACGCTTCGCGTGATACAATCAAGCGGTACATCGACGAACAAGGATGATTTTCGGATTCATCGCACGCGCCAAGGCGCGTGAGGTTTCTCCGTCGGATCGCCTAAATAGTGGCAAACAACCGAGTTTCGAAACAACGATGAACAAGCCAACAAGCCTATTCGCGGCGTACCAGCAGGTGTTGGACGCCTCGCGCACTCCGTATGTGGCAAGAGCGGAGCGAAGGACGAACGTGAGGACGGACAGACCAAGGTTAGGTACGGACAGGGTGGCCCGGCGAGCGACCGTTTCACGAAGGAACTCGAAGCCAACCTCGGGAAGGAAGACCGCAACCCAAACTGGAAATACGCGAAGGGCCGCCTTGTGAGCCCTTTCCACGACGAGGGGAAGTCCCACGGCGTTCTCGTCAGCAAGAGCGGAATCTTCTCGACGGACGAGGGCGCGGTCACTGCGGCCCTTGAGCACGGTGTCAAGACGAACAAGCCCGTCCAAAGTTCGATAATCCCGCTCGGGTACTACGAGATCGGACTGTTCCAGGACTCTCCGAAAGCCGACGTCGGCATGATCGACGCCCTCTGCTGGCAGTGCCTCATGGGTTGCGAGAGGAACGCGAAGTTGATACTCAAGTACGGATACGACGTGCCGAGGGGCTACAGGGGCCTCAACCCGATCACGGCGGCGCTTCGCTCGAAGAACCTTGAGGTATTGAAGACGGTTCTCGCCTACCCTCCGATCCGCGCCTTGGTGAACAAGAAGGACGGATTCGGCACAAAGCCGTTGCAGGCGGCGGCGAGCGTCCCTGGAATCGACCCATACGAGTTCGCGAGGGAGTTGATCCGAGCCGGCGCCAACGACATGGAGCACGACGGCGAGTACAGCGCGGCGATGCTCGTCCTCCTCCGTTGCGCTAGGGGCGCGATATGGACCCCCAACATCTTCGGAGAGATGCTTTCCGTGACTGACCAGTGGTACAAGACGAAGGACGGAGAGACGCTCGACTCCCTCGCCAAGAAGACCGGCAACCGGGACGCCGAGAGGATGCTCTGCAACTTCTCGAAGTTCGGACGCGAGTCCCTCAACGA
>CAVDWI010000207.1:0-2095 GCA_963612485.1 Barnesiella intestinihominis | reverse complement strand
TTTGGGTCAAACATCAGTGCACTTTGGGTCAAACATCAGTGATGTTTTTTAGCCCAATAAATAAAGGGGTTGCGGCGTGTGAAGCCAGAAGTCGGTTTTTCGCGTTTTTCGCGAAAAATGACAAGTTATCGCATTTCAGTTCGTGACTTTCCCTTAATTTGCAATTTTCCTTGGTTTTTTAATCCTAATTGCAATTTTCAGGTTCTTGCAAGTTTTTAGTGGAGATTTCAACCGCATGAGCCTCATTTAACTCCGATGGTTGAGGTTCTCGCGGCCTTCGGCTCGGAGTTTCTTACGCCGCTTCGGGCGAAGTCCGCACTAAAAACTCCGAAGAACCAGACCCTTGCTTGGGGCGAAATCAACGCTGAAAAACAAAAACAGGCGGGTTCGACTTCCGAACCCGCCTGTTTTTCGTGAGGAGAGCTGTCGCTTACTCGTAGTCCACGACGCTCGCCCAGTGGAGGAGGAGTTCGTGGTTCTTCGGGCACTGCTCCTTGGAGGACTCGGCGGCCGCCACAATCGGCAGCCACTTCTGCACGTCCGCCACACGCGCCTTGAGCGCCTCACAGGCGATGGCCATATACTTCTCCGCCGCCGCGATGTGACCCGAAAGCCAGAACAGCAGATAAGTGCGGGCGACATCCGCCAGAGGGTCGCCAAGCCGCACGTGACTCCAGTCGATGACGCGCCAGTCGCCCTTCGGGGTGATGATCACGTTCGACGGGTTGAAGTCGCCGTGGCAGAGGGACTTCCCGCGCGGCAGACTCTGCAACTTCATGTGCAGGTCGTAGCGGTTCTCCTTCGGGAGCGGCGAAGCAGAAATCTGCTTGTCCAGCTTCTCGGCGAGATTGCCCATGCGCTCGGAGGTCTTGGCGAAGATCTCGCACTGGATCGCCACGAATTCCTTGAGGTACTTCGTGAGATTCTTGCGGTCTGCGTCAATCGCCTCGGCGAGGGTCTTGCCCTCGATGAACTCGCGGCGGATGCACCAGTGGTCGCGGAGCTTGAACACCTCGAGCACCTTCGCCACGGGAAGCCCCGTCTCGGCGGCGCGCGCCTCGTTCATCGCCTCGTTCAGGATGGCGCTGACCTTGTAGTTCGGCCCGAAGATCTTGAGCACCGTGTCCTTGTCACGGGTCACGACCTTGTCCGTGCGCTCCATGAGGACGTTGGCCTTGCGGCCAGCGCCCTTGGCAGGAGCTTTCTCAACGGTCTTGGCGACATTCGCGGTCTTTGCAACCTTTGCTTTCTTTACCATCGTGGACTCCTTTCCGTTATCCTCAGACGGCCTCGTGCTTGCCGTAGTAGGCGTTCAGGTACATCTGCCTGATTTCCTTCATCAGCGGGTAGCGCGGATTCGCGCCCGTGCACTGGTCGTCGAAGGCCTGTTCGGTCATCGCGTCGAGACGGTCGAGGAAGTCCTTCTCGTCAGGGACGTAGTCGCGAATCGTCGGCTTGATGCCGATGCGCTTCTGGAGGGCGCGGACGGCCTTGACGAGGTTCTCGAACTTGTCGGTCACCGTCTTGCCGCCGAGGCCGAGTTCGTCGGCGATCTCCGCATAGCGTTCGAGCGTGTGCGGATGGTCATACTGCGGGAACGTGCCCATCTTGCGGGGCGTTGCCGCCGCGTTGAAGCGCAACACTTCCTCCATCATCAGCGCATTGGCGATGCCGTGCGGGATGTGGTGGAACGCGCCGAGCTTGTGGGCCATCGAGTGCATCACGCCGAGGAAGGCGTTCGCGAACGCCATGCCGGCCATCGTCGCCGAGTTCGCCATCTTCTCGCGCGCCTTCGGGTTCGGGACCTTCGAGACGGCCGAATCGTAGCAGAGCGGCAGATACTTGAACGTCGTCTGCAGCGAGCGAATCGCAAGACCGTCTGTATAGTCCGTCGCCATCATCGAGGCATAGGCCTCGAGCGCGTGGGAGACCGCGTCAATGCCTGAGGCGCTCGTCAGTCCGGGCGGCGCACTCATCTGCATGTCGGCGTCGACGATCGCCATCTTCGGCATCAGCTCGTAGTCGGCGAGCGGATACTTCACGCCCGTCTTCTCGTCGGTGATGACGGCGAACGGCGTCACCTCGGAGCCCGTGC
>CAVDWI010000206.1:0-2107 GCA_963612485.1 Barnesiella intestinihominis | reverse complement strand
CGAGCGACGCGGCGGGCGACGTCGTCGCCTTCGCCGCATGCGAGCCTGAGGGCGACGCACCCGCCGCGACCAATTCCGCCGCGCTCACCTCGGTGAAGGTGGCGCTCGAGGCGGTCTACGAAGCCCCCGAGAACCCGAACCCCAGTCGCCACGTCTACGGAGTCGGCGAGAAGATCAGGTTTACCGCAACGCCCCTATTGTCCTCTGTCGTCTTTTCGACGGAGAAACTTGATGTTGGAGATAAGCACGGATACTACGAACTTTTTGAAGACGGCGAGACGGCAACGGCGGATTCGCCACGCACTTACACCTGCCCGATTTCGGCAAATTACCGCCCCCCGATACGAATTCGCCTCGGAGATGTTGAATACGAACCGTCCGTCACGATTGTCGGGCCGCAGGAGGTCATAACCCCCGCCGCCTCACAGGGGGCGAATGTGACAGATTTCTTCTACGATGGGAACAGATACTGCTGGCCGTTTGGAGAAGTTGGCCCCGCCTGTCTCGTGACCACAAACTACATCGGGCCGATGTACGTGTCGTTTCAGGGAATCGCCGTCTCCGAAGTCCCCTGCATTGAAGAGGATGTGATCACCGGATGCTTTACGAACGGACACCACAGGACGCATACAACCGAAGCCGGTGCGGGAAAGGCATATTACATCCGCCCCGGAAACTTCTGGTTCGTGGACGGTGCGCGTTCGGAACGTTCGGAGGCGAACTGGTTGCCAAATAGCACGCTCAACTGGAAGATTCCGATCGGCTGGCATCGGAAACTTCGTGATTATGATGACTGGCATGGCGTTGGATCGGTTGACTATGAGGTGAGGTTTAAGGAAGATACCCGTCCGTTGCTGATTGGCGGGCGTATGGATCTCTACAAGTTGAAAAGGCACATCGACGGCGACGGGGTCTATCGGACGGAGAAGTTCGGTCACTGGATATCCCGCGACCGGTGGTGCAAGATCATCCTCGATGGCTCTATTCTACAAAGGATTCACCCATTATGGTAAAGAGAAAGCAGAAATATCTATCTTTTGCACTCGTTGTTGTTGCATTTCTCCTCGTTGCACTTCTCCTTCTGTGGATTGGCGAGGAAGTGCGCGGGCGTTCCTTCAGGGTGGACTATCCACTTCCGAAGCCCGTCCCGCGTGAGGATTGCGGACACCGCAAGCTCCCCCTCGAAATGCCCGGATACAATCCAACGGCAGCCGAGAGCAATGAACTCAGTCAGGCATTCTTGCAGGTAGTTGAAGCCTACACGAACGGGTCTATCTCCACTCTGCGGAGACGAATGGCGGAGATTCCGCCCCTTGCGACGAATGTCGGGGACTTCGCGTACATTGAAATAGTCAGGCCTTTTCTCCGTTCGCTCGACGACGAATTTCTTTCGCCTCATGGAATGAAGAATTTCTCCTCCGCCGAGGAATTTGCGGAGTCCATGCGCCTGAACATTGAGGCTGTGCGATTTTTGGGAGATCTCGCCCTGCGGCGCGGCGCCTATTCGGGGTCGCTGATTTGGCTGGACAAGAGTGTCCTGCGGAGACTGATGCAGTACCGAGACAGGTTCAGGCGGGAGAACCGCAGTGACATGGAAGCCCGAGCGGAGGAATTCATTGCCGAGTGGGAGACACTGATTGAGTCGCCGGGTGGCTTCACCCGGAACTACATGCGAATGCAGATAGCATTACAGCACAGGCATATTGAAGAGGGTGGATGGACGCACGAGATGTTGTTTCACTCTGTCCGACAATTTGCAATCGGTCTTCTCAAGTCCGGCTACAAACCGAAGTGGCTGGACGAGGAGTATCCGCCGTTGGACACGGATAACCCAAAGAATCCCGAACTCAAGGCGGCGGGGGCGATTGACTGAACGTGTTTCCATAGGGTCAGCAACTGTAAATTTTGCTCGCGAAATTTCCGGGGTTTGTCTAAACGAAGGGTTTGTGTTCCTTGCGCGTCAGCGCAGGGAATAGGTAGCAGGGAGAAAAGGGGGTGCGGGGGGAAGGGGGGATGGAGGGAAAACCCGGACCCGCGCGGACGCGCGACGCTTACGCCGACTTCTTCTTCCTCCCGACGTGCGCGTTCTTCTTCGTCGACTCCGGCT
>CAVDWI010000205.1:0-2183 GCA_963612485.1 Barnesiella intestinihominis | reverse complement strand
TTTGGCGGCGCGTTACCCCCGCCTCTCGCCTATCTGTTACTCGAGTTTCCTTTCTGCTGTGTTTGAATATCTGCTGTTTGAAACCTGTCGCGAAATGTCTCTGACGAGCGAACCGTCTTGTCAGACCCCAGCCCTCTCAGCGTCCCGACTCTCGGCGGAGAATTCTCGGATCTTCTGGTAAAGAGAATCGACCGTCTCGCCGATGCCGAGATTCCGTCTGCGCCACTGCGTGTAGTCGAACGCATCGCGGTTGACGAGCATTCGCGTCTCGATGGCGACGCGAAGATTGCCCTGTCCGTCAAACGGGCGATTGTAGCAGCAGTTGTCGAGGTAGACTCTCATAGTGATATCCCCATTATACCATAATTCCTGCATTGCGTATGGGGGTTAGTCGGAAAAATGGGTAAACTCCAGCCCCGACACTGCCCCGTTTGCGATGGGTTCGTTGTGCGATAGGACTCTGCCTACCTGTAGACGACGGTTGCGTAGGCTTCGCGCTGGACGCCGCGCGGATACGAGACCGCCGGAAGCCCGAAGAGCATGGCGCAGAAAGGCGTCGAGCGGCGAATGCCTGTCGTTTTTTCCAGCAACTCGGGGATTTCACGCTGCACGAGCTGCAGGAAGCCGCACCAGCAGGTGGCGAGCCCGTGCGCGGACGCAAGCATCTCGAAGTAGGTGCAGGCCGCCGCCACGTCTTCCCGCGCCGACGCCACCGCCTTGTTCGTTTCGTCGGATGAGACGATGAGCAGCCCGGGCGCACCCCGGAAGAACACGTCTCCCTTGCCCTGCCGCAACTTGATTGCGGGAACGGCCAGCCAGCGCGGCAGAAGTTTCGCCCCGTCGCGATGCTCCTCGACGGCTCGCACGAACTTCTCGCGAAAGCCATCCGTCGATTTGCGCGTCGGATAGCACGTGAAGGTAAGTGCGCGGGCGTTGCACCCCGTCGGCACGTTGCCGAGTACGCGCAGGATGTGGTCGAGCGTCTTCGGATCGACATCCGCCGACCTGAACTTGCGGACGGATCGGCGCACGTGCATCCAGTTCTCGACTTGCCGCGCCGACGGCAGGTCAAGTCCGGCGGACTGAATCGAGTCCGCCGCCCGATAGCCGTCGAACGTAATCGCGCCCTTTGGGCAGATGGCGAAGCAGTGCTGGCACTTCATGCACCGCCCCTCGTCCTTGATGAAGGGGTATCCGTCCTCACCCGTCTTCAGCGCACCGAACGCGCAGTCCCGCACGCACATCCCGCAGCGGACGCATTCCGCCCGATTGAGTTCAAACAGCATTTTGAATCGTCCTTTTCTTCTTTTTGTTTAGTCGCCATATTATACCATACCCGTCGCCATACGGTGGATTTTCGCGGCGGTTTTCGCACAAAAGCGGGCGGGAATTTGGTATAATCTACGGCATGGCGAAAACACCTAATGGCGCGTTGCGCTCGTGGCTTATGGTTGGACTGATTGCCGCCGTGTTCTTCTCGATGTATCGGATGAACCCGAATCAGCCCAAGATACGAAACTTGACGCAACTTGAGTTCTACCGCGCAATCGACGCGGGCAAGATCCGTGAACCCGTCGTTCGACATCTCGACCGCGAGGAGGGCGAAACATACCTCACCGGCGAAATCGAGACGGACGAACTCGACAGGGACGGCAACCCCGTTGCCGAGTCCTACCGCGTCGCCCTCGTGCCCGGCGAGAACGAGAACCTGATGGAGAACCTCCTCGACGCGAAGATCAAGGTCGTCGTGGCGGAGCACCGCAGCGCCCTCTCGCCGATGATGATTCAGTTCCTCTTCTTCATCGCATTGCTCGGGCTGTGCTACTGGATGTTCTACCGGCGGATGAGCGGGCAGAACGGCCCGTTCGGCTTCGGCAAGTCCCGTGCGAAAGTCCTGACGGGCAAGGAGGACAAGCGGCGCGTGACGTTCGCGGACGTGGCGGGCGTGGACGAGGCGAAGGAAGAAGTGCAGGAAATCGTCGAGTTCCTGAAGAAGCCGGAGGAGTTCCGCAAGCTCGGCGGGCGCATTCCGAAGGGCGTGTTGCTCGTCGGGCCACCCGGCACGGGCAAGACCCTGCTTGCGAAGGCGATCGCCGGCGAGGCGCAAGTGCCCTTCTTCGCCATGTCGGGCAGCGACTTCGAGGAGATGTTCGTCGGCGTGGGCGCGAGCCGCATGCGCGACG
>CAVDWI010000204.1:0-2195 GCA_963612485.1 Barnesiella intestinihominis | reverse complement strand
GAAGGGCATCCAAGGACGAGGCGAGATACCTCTCCTGATTGTAAATCGGGATGACGATGGCGGTCTTACCTACGCATCCACTGTCGCCTTCTCTCTTTCGGCACATATCAGACACGACAAGAAAAAAAAGAGTTGCGCCTCAGAATACGATGGCGACGTCGGGGAGCGCTTCGCGGATGCGCTTCATTTCCGCCGCGTCAATTTTGAGTTCGCCCAGTTGGAGCGAATGGAGTCCCTTCCAAGCCGACAGGTCGTCCGGCAACTTCGTCACCATCGTCCGCGAGAACGAGAGGTTTTCAAGCCCCGTCTTCTGGGCGAGCCAGTCGGGTATCTCCTTCAGTGGATTGCCCGAAAGGTCGACATCCGTCAGGTTCGGCAGATCCCTGAGCGTTTCGGGGACTGCCGTAAAGCGGTTGTTCCTGAGGTAGATCCGACGCAGGTTCGCAAGCGGCTTCAGGTCGGGCAGTGCGGAGAGACGGTTGCCGTTCAGGCGCAACCACTTCAGCCCCGTCAGACCCGCGACCTCGTTCACGTTCGTCAGCTGGTTGCGGTCGAGGTTGAGATAGTCGATTCCCGCACCAAACGCGAGCGCGGCGGATTCGCCGCGCAAGTCGGCGAGCCCTTTCTCCTGAAGGTAGACGCGCGCCTCGGCCGGAACCGTGCGGGAAGCGGGTTCGGGTTCGTTGAAGCACCCTGCGGCCAGTGCACACGCACCGGCCGCGAGGAGTGCCGCCGTCAGTCGTTCGACAGCCATTGGCCTCAGGCCTTTGCCGCCGCCGCGATGATCCCTGCGAAGTCGGCGGCCTTGAGCGCTGCGCCGCCGATGAGCCCGCCGTCGATATCCTTCTTCGCGAGCAGTTCCGCCGCGTTGCCCGGCTTCATCGACCCGCCGTACTGGATGCGGACGGTCTCGGCCGTTTCCGCACCGACGAGTTTCGCGAGCGTGGCGCGGATGAGGGCGTGGACTTCCTGCGCCTGGTCGGGCGTCGCGGTCTTGCCCGTGCCAATCGCCCAGACAGGCTCATAGGCAATCACGAGCTTCGCGCAGTCCGCCGCCGACACGTCCTTGAGCCCGACGTTCATCTGGCGCTCGATGACCTCGTTGAGCTTGCCGGCCTCGCGCTCCTCAAGCGTTTCGCCGACGCAGACGATGGCCGTCAGACCCGCCGCGATGACGGCACGGGTGCGCTTGTTCACTGTCTCATCCGTCTCGCCGAAATACTGGCGGCGCTCGGAGTGACCGACAATCACGTATTTCGCGCCCGCATCGACGAGCATACCCGTCGAGATTTCGCCCGTGAACGCGCCGTGGTCTTCCCAGTGGGCGTTCTCCGCGCCGATGCCGACCTGCGTTCCTGCGGCGGCGGCGACGGCGGCGGGGACGTCAATCGCGGGCGTGCAGCACACGATCTCGACGTTCGCGAAGTCCTTCGTCGCCTCGGCGACGCCCTTCACGAGGGCGGCCGTCTCGGACGGCTTGACGTTCATCTTCCAGTTTCCAGCAATGATTTTCTTGCGCATTGTTTTCGTTTGTCCTTTCGGTTTTAAATCAAGATTCGTTCAATGTCCGCATCCGCAGGGCACGGGCTCGTGGCTCGCGAACCCGCCGAACTTGCGGTGCTTCACGCCCGCCGCCGCGAACATTTCTTTCACCGTGTCGAGAAAGGCGTAGTCGCCCCCGTAGACGACTTCGCGAATCCCCGCGTTGATGATGAGCTTCGCGCACGTCAGGCACGGGGAAATCGTGATGTAGATCGTCCCGCCCTGAATGCCGTGCCCGTAGTAGGCGGCCTGGCAGATCGCATTCTGCTCGGCGTGGGTGCAGAGGCACTCGTCGAGATGCGTCCCGCTCTTCGCCTTCCCCGCGCAGCGCGGACACCCGCCGTCAAAGCAGTTCCTCACGCCGCGCGGCGTTCCGTTGTAGCCCGTGGAAAGGATGTGGTTATCCTTCATGACGACCGCCCCGACATGGCGACGGCAGCAGTTCGAGCGCTTCGCCACGACCTGCGCGATTTCCATGAAATACTCGTCCCAAGTCGGACGCGGATCTTTTCCATTTGCTGACATTTGAGTATATTATACCAAAAACGGCGGCACTTCGGCGGCAACACACTTCGGCGGCACACCCACCTACCGCGTCTGTGGCTTCCAGAAGTAAACGCACGGAAGTCGTGCGTTTACTGTCCGTAAGTACT
>CAVDWI010000203.1:0-2201 GCA_963612485.1 Barnesiella intestinihominis | reverse complement strand
CGCGCGCCGCCTATCCGGATCTCGCGCCGTCCGTCCGCGAAGGGTACGGCGCGTACGATCCCGCGAAGCCGGATCTTTCGGTGAAGATTCCGCGTTCCGCGAAGGAAATCGCCGTCAAGCCCGACGAGAAGTAGGATTCATATGCTCTCCGCGTCCTTTTGCGCCGTCGCACTGGCGGCACTGACCGTTGTCGAACCCTCTCCGTGGGGCGACGTCTCGGTGGTCACGCCGGAAATCGCAGACCGAGCCTTCCCGATCACCGCCTTCTCGAACGACGTTAATGCCGCGATGGCGGCCTGCGCCGCCTCGGGCGGCGGCCGTGTCGTCGTGCCGAACGGAACATGGCTGTCGAAAGGCCCTGTCAGATTCCGCTCGAACTGTGCACTCGAACTTGCCGAGGGGGCTGTTCTCGAATTCTCCGACGACCCGAAGGACTATCTGCCCGCAGTCCACACGACATGGGAGGGGTCCGAGTGCCTGAACTATTCGCCGCTCATCTACGCCTACGGGTGCACGAACGTGGCGATCGTCGGGAAGGGCGAACTCCGTCCGAGGCTCAGTGGCTGGCAGTCTTGGCGCGGCCGTTCGTCGGCGCATCAGGCGATGACGGCGCAACTCTATCACTGGATGAGCACGAACGCACCCGTATCGGTTCGCGACGTCACGCGGCGGGAGGGCAATTTCCGCCCCCACCTCATTCAGTTCAACCGGTCGGACAGGATTCTCCTCAAGGACTTCAGAATCAATGGGTCGCCGTTCTGGACGACGCACCTGTATCTTTCGCGGAACGTGCTGATGGAAGGCGTCCGCTCGTATGCGCACGGACATAACAACGACGGCGTTGACATCGAGATGACGCAGAACGTAATCGTCCGGAACTGCCGCTTCGACCAGGGAGACGACGGCGTCGTCCTCAAGGCCGGCCGCAACCAAGACGGCTGGCGGCTCGCGACGCCGACGAAGAACGTCGTCATCCGGGACTGCGAACTTGTCGATGGTCACGGTCTTCTGGTGATTGGCAGCGAGATGGCGGGCGGCGTCGAGAACGTCTACATGAAGAACTGTCGGGCGACCGGCAAGGGCGTCCACCGGATGATGTATCTTAAGACGAACGAGCGGCGGGGCGGGTTTATGCGTCGGATTGTGATGGAGGACTGCACGGCGAAGGACATTCGCAACGGCGCGTTCGAAATCGCGACAGACGTCCTGTATCAGTGGGCGAAGTTCCCGACCTATGAAGTGAAGCTCACGGAAATCGACGACATCGTGATGAAGAACTGCCGCGTCGGATCGGCGAAGGCGGTCTACGACATTCGGGGCGACGCGCGTCGTCCGATCGGACGGGTCACGCTCGAGAACGTCGCCGTGGAGTCCGTCCGGGGCGAATCTGCCGCGAAGAATGTCGCTTCGCTTGTCGTGCGGAGCGAAAGGACGGCGAAGACCGTTCCCCTGTTCCTGACGGGCGGACAGAGCAATACCGACGGTCGTCTGCGAGCCGACACGCTTCCGGACTATCTCCAGTTCCCGAACTCGAACGCGCTCGTCTCGGCGCATTCGCCGTATGAGGCGATGCGTCTCGGCGTCTTCCTGCCGTTCGCGCCGGCGAGCAAGGCCAGAGGCCAGCCCGGCATGTGGGCCTACGATGCCGTCGTCTACCATCACCTTGCGAAGGCGATCGGGACGTTCTATGTTGCGAAGACGTCCTTCGGCGGAACGTCGATCGATCCGGCGGTGAACTGCTCGCCGAGTCGGATCGGCATCGAGGGCGCCGTCTGGCATCCGGAAATCGGGAGAGGCTACCACTGGAGTGCCGATCCGTCATTTCTCGCGAAGACCGTCATCGCTGGACAGCCGTTCGAGGTGAACGGAACGAACTGCGTGGGTCAGTCCCTCTTCAAGGCGTGGATGGCGAATGTCGATGCCGCGATTGATGCAATCAGGGCTCGTGGCGAAACGCCGGACGTGAAGGCGATTATCTGGCATCAGGGCGAAAGCGACCGCCTCAAGGTCTCTCGCGCCTACGAGAAGAACATCAAGACGCTCATCGCCGCCATCCGCGCACATGTCGTCGAGAAGACCGGCGACAGTCGCTACCTCGCGCTTCCGTTCGTCTGCGGCACGGTCCCGCGTGCGTCAAAGGGCTATAATGGACGGATTGCCGAGGCGCTGATGAAGATGAACGGCGTCGACCACGTCTATGT
>CAVDWI010000202.1:0-2237 GCA_963612485.1 Barnesiella intestinihominis | reverse complement strand
TTTCGTTCTCCGCCCCGGCGGTCATCTTCGAGGACGCCTACACGAACCGTCCCGGTGCGGTGGTGTCGCGGCGTTCGACGCGGACGACACTCGTCTGCGAGGCGCACGGCGGCGAACGCGGTGCGGAAGTGGCCTTCTCGCTCGACGGTGCGGAGCGGCTTGCCCGCATCTCGGGACCCGCCCTGCCCGTCGGGAGGTTCGTGCCGCCTGGACAGAAACTCGCGTTCGAGACCGTGTATGAGGGGCTTTTGCCGAGCGACGCGGCGGGCGATGTCGTCGCCTTCGCCGCATGCGAGCCTGAGGGCGATGCGCCCGCCGCGACCAATTCCGCCGCGCTCACCTCGTTGAAGGTGGCGCTCGAGGCGGTCTACGAAGCCCCGGAGAACCCGAACCCCAGCCGCCACGTCTACGGAGTCGGCGAGAAGGTGCGCCTGTCGCATTGTCCGATTGGAGTTCAGGTCGAATGGGATGTTGAACGACCGGATTTCTTTTCTGAACTTGCGGATGGTGTGGGGTTTGACAAGACGCTTACACTTTACCATCTTGCAAGAACCAATCCCGGCATTGTCGCTCGGTTTGACGGTGTGGAATACCATCCGACCCTGTCCCTTGTCGAACCTCAATATGTAGTTGCCAAGCGTCAGGAATGGGACGGGAACTGCATTGAAAAAGGATTGGCTGGAGGCGTGGGAATGCATTTGTGGCTATACATAGGCCCTATGTATGTCTCCTTTCAGGGAATTGACGTATCGGAGATTCCCTGTGAGACGGTCATTCCCCCTGTTGGCTACTATGCGACGACAAACTTCAACGGCATACTCTCGCATACTATTGAGACGGGTGCCGGATATTGGCATCATGTGACAACGGGAAATTATTGGTGCAAGGATCTTGCCAAATCGAACGTGCGAAGACCCGTTTGGTCTAACGGCCGGATGGTCTGGAACATTCCAATGCAATGGTATAAACGGTTTGATTCGTCCCTCAGTTGGCCGCGCGGCGTGATTTTCGCCGACGGACGATTAATCGGGAGTTCCGAGGGGGCGTATCGGCAGGAGTTTGAGATTACGGCGGATGGCACCGTTCGCGTGATAAAGCACGGCAACTGGATTGAACGAACTACGAACGACCTGATTAGAATCAATGGCACTGTTATTCACGGCGGAAATCACTGAGGAGGCGCAATGCGGATTAATGGAATTGGACTTGCAATCACGATGATTCTTGCGATGCTGACGGCGGAAGTTATCTGCAGGAAATGGGGCGAATTGCCGTGGCGCAGGTATGCGGCGGTCGGTGAATTGCAGTATGCCTACAAAGCAAACGGTGCGACCATCTACGCTTTTGACAGTGATTCATACAACGGGACGCACTATGGTGCCCTGCTCGAACTAAAGGAAGAATGGCTTTCGCCGACAGGACTCGTCGTCCGTGTGAGCGGGATTGGGATTTCAGAAAACGCCCGACGATGCCTGCAAGGTGCAGCGATTGAGATACGGCGGCGAAGATCCTGCATTGCCGTCCGCACAGAATCATCCTCGTCGGAGGTTGCCAGCAATTGTGTGGAAAGTCTGGTTCGCGCAATCGTGGCAGATTATGTGGATAGGGATGCCAGTCGGATGAATCAGGCGCTCATCCAAGTTGAAAAGAGTTACGCTAAACACCAGAAACTCTTGGCGTGGCTTGAGAAGAAGTTGGCGCAGCAGAGGGACTCGGAAGGACAAGAGGAGAACGACGAAACCCTAATCCGAGAGATTGAATCCACGCGAAAAACAATAGAGGGCATACATACGACAATTGAAAGCCTTGGCAACAGAAACCTTTGGGGGTCCGCCCTTGAAAGGACTGGCGTGCGCGTTTCCATCGTTCCGCCAAATCGCGCCAGGGTTTATGCCATTGTGCTTGGAGGGGGTTTAGCATTCTTCCTGTTGGCGACTTGCCTTGTCCGACTTCATCACGGCAAGAGTTTTCATCACGAACGGCATTTTGCAATCGGTCTTCTCAGGGTCGGCTACAAGCCGAAGTGGCTGGACGAGGAGTAGCCGCCGCTGGACGAAGAGAAGCCCGAACTCAAGGCGGCTGAGTCCATCGACGGAAAGAAACCTGGGCGATAAAGGGAACGCCGCGTTCGCTCGCCCTGCGGAACGCCCCGTTGCTCGCACCAACCAAACCCGTTGGGGTGAACGCCCAAACCCGTTGGGCAAAATCTGAAACCCGTTGGATAAAATCCCAAACCC
>CAVDWI010000201.1:0-2284 GCA_963612485.1 Barnesiella intestinihominis | reverse complement strand
ATCTTGCGCCGCCTCGCCTCCTTCTCCTCGTCGGTCAGCCCTCCGCCCGGCTTGCCGACTTCGGGGGCTTCCCCCCATTTCATCTCGGTCTCGCCGTTGTAGTCCTTCCAGACGTAGAGCACCGAGTGCCGGTCATCCCTCCTGTCCGAGAGACTGATGGAATAGTCGGGGTGCTGCTTCGCCTCACGGACTTCGCGCCCCTCCGCCTTCGCCTCGCACACCGCCGCACGGATCGCGTCCTCGCGCTTGCTCCTGTAGCACTTCGGGTACAGGCACTTGCCGAACGTCGAGGGCTTGCCGTCCCAGTCGAACAGGTCGGGGGAACATCCCGTGTTGTGCGGACAATCCCTGCACGCCGTGCGGTCGAATCCCGCGCCCTTCAGGTCTGCCGTCTCGCGGTTGAACTCGTGCGCGATGTCGCACCAGCGCAATGCGCCGTTCTCATTCCACGGCTTTGCGTCCTTCAGTTTCTCCTGAACCTCGTCGGGATAGGCCGCGACGTGCTCGAGGCAGTCCGTCGTGATCTGCTCGCCGTCGTTCACGCGCTTGCGCCAGGACTTGGAGAGGCGCGACAGGTTGAGCCGCCTCGCCACCCACTCGCGACCGCGCCCGGTCTCGGTGGCGATCTCGACCTGCGTCATGCCGGACTTCACGAGGCTTCCGACGAGCTCGCTCTCAAGGAGCGGCTCGGCGTCCTTGCGCTGGAGGTTCTCGATGAACGTCATGCGCCGAGCCGTCGCCTCGTCCACCCCCTTCAGGATGTCGCACGGGACGCGCTCCAGCCCCGCCACCTTCGCGGCGGCGAGCCTGCGGTGTCCCGCGATCAGCGTCGCCCCGCCGTCCCCGTCCGCCATCGCCACGAGGGGCTGTATCACCCCCAGCGACGCGATGGACGCGGCGAGATCCGCGACGCTCTCCGGCGTTATCTTCGCGCGGGGATTCCACGGCGCGGGCTTCAGCAGCCCGACGGCCATCTCCCGCCTCTCGCGCTCGAACGCCGCGACCTTCGGCGCGACCTCGACCGCACTTTCCCGCCGTTCGTTGTCGGCGGCCTTCGTCTTTTTCCTTGCCATTGCTTTTGCCTTTCTGTTTTTTTGCCCATCCCCTCCGCACCGTGCGGAAGGGAAAATCATCTCGCCATCTCGGCTTCGACCGTCTCGCCGTCGCCGTTCACCCCGTCGGGGGTGAACGCGAGAAACGCCCACAGGGAAGCCGCAATCAGCGCGACCGCAATCACCCCCGTGGCAATCTCCGCCGCTGCGTCAAGCCACCGGCCCAACGCCTCGCGCCGCTTCCGCCGCGCATACTCCTCCCGCGTCAGTCCGAGAAGCCGCCTGTCCCATTCGCCAATCGTCATCGTTCGCCCTCCGTCATTCGGGTTTCGTCGAAAGAACCTCCAGTATCGCGCTCCGCCGCCACCTGCGGCAACGGCCCACGACAACCGGGTTCGCCCTGCGCACGTCCACCTTGCCACGCGGGCATTCGTAGGACGCCATGCAGTGCTGTCGCAACGCGACGCGGGAAAGCCCGAACATCTCCGCCGCCTCCCGGTCGCCTATCACTTCCGCCTGTGCGCTCATGCCCCCCCCCTGGCGCGTTATATCGCGCCATTACAAAATGAATCCTTCCCGCACTTCGGCAGGAGGTTGCCCATGATGTCGGCGCGATATAACGCGCCCCGACCGAAGAGAAGACGCATGCGCGTCCGCTCTTCCCGAAGCATCGCATCCGACGCGATGCCACGCTTCTTCGCAATCCGCTCGACCGCCTCGCGACCGCCGAATGCCTTTACCCCGATGTCCGTTCCCATCTTCTTCCTTTCGTCTTATGCGTCCGCCCGCTTGAGGCGCGCGCTTCTTGCCTTGCGGTTGGCGCGGAGCACTGTCGCACACTCGGCGACCCTCTCACGCCACTCGTCAGTCACCCTGCCGTCCATCATCATGCCGTGCATCGTCGCCCGCTCGAACACGTACCGCCTGAACATGTCGCTCACGTTCAGACCCTCCGCCTCCGCCACGAGGGAGGTCAGCGCCTTGACCTCCGGCGAATCCAAGAATCCGATCAGCACGTCGTCTGGATTGTGTTTTCCGCTTGCCTTGCTCATTGTCCCTTTCCTCCTTGTCGTAAATTGCGTAATTATCCATCATTTTTCGGCACTCGTCAAGCGTCGCACCGAACGCGAAGGGGAATTGCCCCCCCCCCCGTTTCACGGAACGACACCGTTCCGTCGAACTCGAACCAGTAGCCGAACGAACCCCTGTAGGCCGCCGTGAAACGTCCTCGC
>CAVDWI010000200.1:0-2320 GCA_963612485.1 Barnesiella intestinihominis | reverse complement strand
ATCGCGGCGGATTCATCCTCAAGGCGGAGGGCGCGTTCGACGGACTTCTCACGACGGGCAAGGCGGCGTGGGAAGTCGGCGAACTGAAGGGCACGGTGGGTGACCGGTCGCTCGAACGGGCCGGCGCGTGGGGACTGGGATCGCCCTTTACCGTCACGGGGACGGGGCTTCTCGGCGAACAGCCGAAGGAATGGGCGAAGGCGGTCGTCGTGCGCGGGGCGTTGCCGCCAAGCGAGCGGACGGCCTTTGGCTACGGTCTTCGCGTGAGGGGGTGGCTACTCTATCCGTCGGCGCACCCCGACCAGACCGAAATCCGCCGCGTTCCCGGCACCGTCAAGATGGGGGATGTCGAGCCGGGGCGGCCGTTCACCGTCGCTCCGAAGACGAAGCGGGAGATCCTCTGGGACCTCGAGGACTACTACTGCGCGTATCCGCTTCTCGCGACGAAGGGCGGGAAGGGTGCGAAGGTGACGTGGGGCTGGACTGAGGCATTGCGGACGGAGAAGGGGCGCAAGGCGCACAACCGGGCGGACTGGAATGGGCTGACCTTCACGGGCTTCACCGACCGCTTCCTTCCCGATGGTCGCGACGGGGCGGTTTTCTCGACGCCGTGGTGGCGGTGCGGACGGTGGGTGAAGATCGTGATTGAGACGGCGGACGAGCCGCTGGAGGTGACGGACTTCGCCATCCTCGAATCGCGCTATCCCGTGGAGGACGAGAGCGCGTTCGAGTCGGACGATGCGACCCTGCCCGCAATCCGTCGGATTTGCCGACGCGGAATGCAGATGTGTGCGCACGAGATGCTCTTCGACTGCCCCTACTACGAACAGCAGATGTATCCGGGCGACACGCGAGTGCAGCTTCGCATCCTCGCGGCGATGAGCGGCGACGACCGCCTCATCCGCCGGGCGATTGACCTCTACGACTATGCGCGGCGGGACAACGGTACGATCCCGATGAACTGGCCGACGCGGAACGAGCAGGAGTCCGTCACCTACTCGATGTGTCAGGTGATGATGTATGGCGACTACGTGCGCGAGCACGACAACCGCGCGTGGCTTGAGGAGCGCATCCCCGGCATGCGCAACACGCTCGACGGCATTTCGCGCTACGAGGACAAGGAGGGGCTTCTCGTCAACCTCCCCGGCTGGAGTTTCATCGACTGGGTGCCGGACTGGAAGGACGGCATCGCGCCGGACGGACACGCCGCGCCGCCGAACGCGGTGAACAATCTCTACTGGGCGATGACCCTGCGCAACGCGGCGGAAGTCGAACGTGCGCTCGGTGACGAGACGCGGGCGGCGATCTGGGAAGGGAAGGCGGCGCGGACGTTCGCGGCGGTCGAGCGGCACTTCTGGGACGAGGCGCGGGGAATGTTCGCCGACACCGTGCGGCACGACCGCTATTCCGAGCACGCGCAGTGTCTCGCCCTGCTGACGGGACTCCTGCCGCAGGAACGGGCGGAGCGCGTCTTCAGCGGACTCATCACCGCTCCCGACCTCGCACGGTGCACGGTCTACTTCTCCTACTATCTCTTCGACGCCTACTTCAAGTTCGGGCGCGGCGACCTCTTCCTGAAGCGGCTCGACCTGTGGCGCGACTATGTTGCGCGGGACGCGAAGACAGCTCTCGAGATGCCTGAAACAGAGGAGAGCGATTCGCGCAGCGACTGCCATGCCTGGGGTTCGCATCCGCTCGTCTTCATGCAGAGGGGACTCGCCGGGGTGCAAAGCGCCGCGCCGTTCTACGCCCGCGTGAGGGTCGCGCCATCGCCGGGTTCGCTCGCCTTCATCCGCTCGAAGACGCCGCACCCGAAGGGGTTCGTCGAGACTGATCTGCGTTTTGATGGCGAAAAGGTTTCGGGTTCGGTCACGCTTCCCGAGGGCGTGGAAGGGGAGTTCGTCTGGCGCGGGCGGACGATTCCGCTCGCGTCCGGAAAAAATCTTCTTCCGCAAACGGATTGACTTCGCGGCGATTATTTCGCTATAATACACGCAATAACCCTCATAAGGAGTAAACGAGATATGGAAAATCAGGTCAAGCGCGGCGGAAATGTGATGGCGATAGCCACGATGTTTGCATTGTTCTTCATGATAGCATTCGTGACGAACTTTGCCGGTTCAATGGCGGTTGTCGCCAAGAACCAGTTCAATGCTTCGGCAACCGCCTCGCAGCTGGGAAGCGCGGCGAACTTCTTCGCCTATCTCTTCATGGGGATTCCCGGCGGCCTGATTCTCAAGCGCAAGGGCTACAAGTTCACGGCGCTTCTCGCGGCGGCGGTCGGCTTCGCGGGTCTCGGCATCCAGCTTCTGTCGGGCTA
>CAVDWI010000199.1:0-2326 GCA_963612485.1 Barnesiella intestinihominis | reverse complement strand
CATCAGTGATGTTTACCCCAAACATCAGTGATGTTTGTTTTGACCGTCAGTGAAGGGAGCTTCCAGAAGGGGGGGATAGTGCAAATTGAGGATTTGAGGATTGTATCGGGTGACACCCGACCGAGCCGCCGGAGTGCCGCAGAGCGGTATTGTCGGCGCGTGGCGGTGTCGGGGCGGTTGACGCAGGAAAGCGGAAATGGTAAAATACTTACCGTTTTCGCGTATTGCCGCTCCTTCGCTTGGGCGTGGCCAGACGCGAGCAATGAAAGGATGCCTCAAAATGAAACGGCTTTTGATGTCGCTGCTTCTCTCGCTGCCGATGCTCCCGCTTTGCGCTGAGCCGACGTGGAGTTGGACGAACTGGACAACCACGCAAACTGCCACAACCGCCGAGAACGGCAATTTGGCTCAATCTGCCGCGTTTAGCCTGAGTTTTTCGGGGAATAATCCGTCAAGTGCGGTAACCACGCTGAACAATGCTTCTGTTCTTGTTGATGGAAGCATGCCCTATAATGTAATGACTGCGGCAAGTTCCTATGCGATTGGCGACAATGCCGTCCTGACGCTTTCCCTGCCTGGATATTGCAATGTCCGTGCCGTTCGTCTCTGGGTGTTCGGCACGGACGGGCGCGTGGGCATCACGGTCAATTCGGTTGAAGGTCGCACGCAGTCTGGGGGGGGGGGGGTATACGACCATCTCCTCCCCCTATGACGGCAAGTCAGTTCTGCCGCGTAACTCCGCCAATACGCACACAAAGTCTGCCGGATATTACTTTTTGTTCGCGAACGAAGATTCCTCTGACTTTGCGACAAGCGTTGACGCTCTTCGCGTTAATTTTGGTACGATGGATAACAACGGCACGGCCGTCTGCGAAATCGAGGTGATTGGCGAAGTCGTCGAAGCGAAGACCTACACGGTGACGTTCCTCGACAAAGCGGGGGCTACGCTCAAGGTTGTGGAAAACGTTGAGCAGGGGGCTTCCGTCGAAGCTCCCGAACCGCCGGAAGTGGACGGCTACGTCTTCGTGAAGTGGGATACGGACTTCTCGACGGTGTTGGAAGACCTTACGATTAGCCCCGTTTACGTCGAACGCGGCATTCCCATCTGGGAGGACGTGGTCTCCTATAATTCCACGACCGTCAATTCGTATCTTTCCGGCGAAATCAACCTGTTTGCGAGGGATGGGGTCGATTGCGAACTGAATCAGGGAACGATTGTGGACGCGGTGAAGGGCTACAATACCAAAGAGTCCCTTGTGAATGGCGCGATTGAGACTCCATCGGCGAATTGCTGCATCGGCACGGGAGGCTCTCTAATCTACACGCTTCCCTATGCGCAGGACATCGGGACGCTGGAAATCTACACGAGTTGGGGCGACCACGGGCGCGATGGGGCGACAATCACGAGCCTTGAGTATCAGACCGCGAATGCGACGGAGTGGACGAAAGTCAACATAGGCGAGATTTCGTATGGTCTCACCGATGTGGCGTCCGATGCGTCGCGCTATGCCTTCATTGCCACCTGTCCCGACCCGACGTCGCCGCTGATGTCGCAGGCGGTCAAGGTGCGAATCAATTTCGGCAAGATGGACAACAACGGCACGGGCATCGCCGAGGTCTGTGCGCGGCGCTTCATAAAATCGACGTATGCTTGGGAGTCCGAATGGTATGACGCGACGACGGATGTCGAACTCCCCGTCTCGGACAACCTGATGCGGAAGTCGGGCTCGGCACTCAAGATTGTTAGCCAGGGCACTACCACGTATCCGGAGATTACCGATGCGTCCGTCCTGACGGACGGGGTATTGAAAAGCGTGAAGGACAACAGCGATCTCAACGGGGCGATTTATCCGTTGGGCAATAAGGCGGTAGTCGATTGCGAATTTGACGAGCCGATGGACATCCGCGGGCTGAAACTCTGGACGTCGTTCTTTGAGGATTCGCGAGACGGCATTGCGGTGGATTATCTGGAAATCAAGTTGAAAGGCGAGGACTTCTTCCGTGTCGTGGATACGGTTCCGTCGTTCTCAAATGGAATCAAGGGGACGACCGACCAATTCAAGCCCTACAGGCTGTGGGCGCAGATTGCCGTGCCGACGGGCGAGTTCATGTTCAACAAGGTGACGGCGCTCCGCATCCATTTCGGCAACCTGGAACTGAATTGCTCGACATTCAGTGAGATCGAAGTCTTCGGCAGCGCGAAGAAGAAGGCCTTCATCCTTATCATCCGATAACCGCTCCCCTGCGCCTCCGCTGATTTGATGCGCATCCCACCTTCGGCATCACGAACTGCGCCGGCGGGGGATTGAAGGGCGGGGGTGGGTTT
>CAVDWI010000198.1:0-2350 GCA_963612485.1 Barnesiella intestinihominis | reverse complement strand
GCCTACGGCGTCGCCTACGCCTTGCAGGAACTGCTCACCGTCAAGTCCGACGACGTGCAGGGACGGACGCGGATCTACGAGTCCATCGTCAAGGGCACGAACATCCTCGACTCGGGGATGCCGGAGTCCTTCTCGGTGCTCATCCACGAATTGCGCGGCCTCTGCCTCGACACGCAGCTTTTGGGCGGCGAAGCCTCCTCGAAGAAGCGCAAGGCCGAAGCCCTCCTGTCGACGCCGACGGAGACGAAGGAGGATGCCTCCGACGACCTCCTGTCGGGCGCGTTGAACCTGTGACCCTTCGGGAACTAGAACGACTAGAACGCCTAGAACAACTAGAACCTCAGACAACCTTCAGGAAAACTTATGAACCCTTACAACACGTCTGACATTTTCGGTGGATCGTTCAACGCCTCGGCGCATTACGACGCCGTGAAAGTCCAGCTCGCCTCGCCCGAGACGATCCGCGGCTGGTCGCACGGGGAGGTCAAGAACCCCGAGACGATCAACTACCACACCTACCGCCCGGAGAAGGGCGGCCTCTTCTGCGAGAAGATCTTCGGGCCGACGAAGGACTGGGAGTGCGCGTGCGGCAAGTACAAGCGAATTAAGAACAAGGGTATCGTCTGCGACCGTTGCGGCGTGGAAGTCACACTCGCCTCGGTTCGCCGTCAGCGCATGGGTCACATCGAACTCGCGGTGCCCGTGAGCCACATCTGGTTCTTCAAGTGCTCGCCGTCGCGCATGGGGCTTCTGCTCGACAAGACGACGAACGAACTCGAGCGCGTGCTCTACTACCAGGACTGGATGGTGATTGAGCCGGGCGATACGCCGCTCAAGGAAGGTCAGATTCTCTCCGACCAGGAATACACCGACGCGCAGGAAAAGTACGACGACGCCTTCAAGGCCGAGATGGGTGCGGAAGCCGTCCGCAAGCTTCTCCGCAAGCTCGACCTGGACGCGCTGATGGTCGAACTTGAGGAGGAGATGGAGAACACCCGCTCCAAGCAGAACCGCAAGAAAATCGCCAAGCGTATGAAGGTCGTCGAGGGCTTCCGTGCTTCGCAGTCGAAGCCCGAATGGATGGTTCTCGACGTTCTGCCGGTCATCCCGCCGGAACTCCGTCCGCTCGTTCCGCTGGAAGGCGGCAAGTTTGCAACGAGCGACCTGAACGACCTCTACCGCCGCGTCATCAACCGCAACAACCGTCTGCGCAACCTGCTCGCGCTCAAGACTCCGGATGTCATCATCCGCAACGAGAAGCGCATGCTGCAGGAGGCGGTCGATGCGGTGTTCGACAACGGTCGCCATGGTCGAGCCGTCACGGGTCCCGGCAACCGCCCGCTCAAGTCCCTCTCGGAGATCCTGAAGGGCAAGACGGGTCGCTTCCGCCAGAACCTGCTCGGCAAGCGCGTGGACTACTCCGGCCGTTCCGTGATTGTCGTCGGGCCTGAACTGAAGTTCCCGCAGTGCGGCATTCCGAAGGAAATGGCCCTTCGGCTCTTCGAGCCGTTCATCATCCGCCGTCTGAAGGAACTCGGCATCTGTCACACGGTTCGCACGGCGCGAAAGATGATTGAACGCCACGATGAGCAGGTGTGGGACATCCTTGAAGAGGTGACGAAGGATAAGACGGTCTTCCTGAACCGCGCCCCGACGCTTCACCGTCTGTCGATTCAGGCGTTCGAGCCGGTTCTAGTCGAGGGCAAGGCGATTCGCCTTCACCCGATGGTCTGCACGCCGTTCAACGCCGACTTCGACGGTGACCAGATGGCCGTACACGTGCCGCTCTCGATTGAGGCGCAGATGGAATCGAAGCTCATGATGCTCGCCTCGACCTCGATCTTCTCGCCGGCCTCCGGCAAGTCGGTCATGACTCCGACGCAGGATGTCTGCCTGGGGCTCTACTTCCTGACGGTGCCCTCGCAGCAGGATAAGCTCGCGGGCAAGATCGCCGGCAAGACGGACTGCTCGGGCGAACACCTGCCGCTCTTCAACGACATTGCCGACGTCGAACTCGGCATTGCCGAAGGCGCGGTCAGTTACCACACGCGCATTCGCCTGCGCAACCCCGACTACGGCACGACGGGTCGTCCGCACGGCGTGACCGATCGCCGCACAATCGAGACGACGGCAGGGCGCGTAATCTTCAACAACGTGTGGCCGAAGGAGATGGGCTTCTGGAACGACAAGTGCTCGAAGTCCACGATTGGCAACCTGATTCTCGACTGCCACAAGGTGGCGGGGCACGACATCACCGTCGCGGCGATTGACAAGTTGAAGTCACTCGGCTACAAGTTCGCCACGGTCTCCGGCGCGTCTATGGGTCTGAAGGACATGATTCGCCCGGCCG
>CAVDWI010000197.1:0-2487 GCA_963612485.1 Barnesiella intestinihominis | reverse complement strand
TGCCAATCCTGTTTATCCTGTCTGAAAAAGCCGTAGAGCGACGGATCGGGCGACACCCGACCGAGCCGCCGGAGCGTCGTCCGGGAGGCCTATTGACATGCGCAACGAGATTTGGTAATATACTTACTGTCGAAACTGAAAGAAGGTTAATTGAGGACGATTCTAACGGATAAGACGACATGGAAGTGATGCGGCAGATTGGGTGCGGTGAAGCACCGCTCGGACGGGCGCGGGAGCGCGTCCTGCCGCGTTCCCTCGGCCTTGATACCCCCCCCCCCCCACACACACAGGCGTAGGCGCGCTCAGAGCCGGGCCGCGCGGCGGCAGCGGCATCGGAGATGCCGCCCTGCCAAACTTGTAGGGGCGCATCCCCGATGCGCCCGCAGGGGGTTTTGCACTGACCTCGAAAGATTCGACTGACGATTTAGTTTAAACCAACTACAAGAAAGGAACAACGGAATGAATATGCTGAATATCGGAAGAATGGGGCTGGCGGCGGTCTTCGGCTTCGCCGCGTTCGCCGTCCGTGCGGCGGCAACAATGACCGAGGTCTGGTGTTCGCCGACGGGGCTTACCACGGCGGCCTACACCGAGGAAGACCCCGGCGCCCTCGACGGCTCAATATCTAAGAAAATCGGCAACGGAACAGTTACATCACCGCACGTAATCCATCTCAAGCCGGGCACGTATGAGATTACTGGTTCGCAGAATGCGACGCTGATTTCGTGGAAAGGCATGAACTATGACATTGTCGGCGACGTTGACGAGCCTGGCAATGTGGTGCTGAAGGGTGCGGGGGTGACTCCGCAGGACGACGGGTCCGTCGTGACGAACACCAGCATCTTTCTCATCGGGCGGTCGGACACCTGCTTTACGCGAATTCGCGGAATCACGTTCACGAACTTCGTCTGCAAAACGGCAATTGTGGATATTGGCGAAGGTTATTCAGGCTACGCCACCAACTTTGTCGCCGAGAGTTGCGTCTTCGAAGGGAACTTCGGCCCCGGCTGGGCGGTCAGGGGCGGGACGGTGAAGAACTGCACGTTCCGTGGCAACACGAATGCGACCGCGACATCGCTCGTGGAGAGGAGCAATGTGTTGGGTTGCCTTTTCGAGGACAATGTCGGCGTCCGAGGCGTGGCGGCTGCAGAGTGCAACTGTAGCAACACGGTCTTCAGGGCGAATGTCGCGACGGGGAATGGCGGCGTTCTATACTACACTACCACACCCACTTTTGGCATTGATGACTGCCTTTTCGAGAGCAACAAGGCGGTGAATGGCGGCGTCGCGATAAACACGGCAGGTGCCAGGACTGTGAACATTCGGAACTGCCGCTTTATCGGGAACTCGGCAACGGACAGCGGCGGCGTGGTGATGACCACCAGCTACTTGTTTAATTTCTACGACTGCTCGTTCGTCGGCAATTCTGCCGTGACCAACCGTGGTGTTGGCGAGGGGAAGGTATTTGCGAACTGCGTCTTCACGAACAACTACGCCGGGGTGGACTACGGCGTATTCAATTGCGGTCCGGTCATCAGCAACTGCGTGTTCGTCGGGAACGGCGCGGGGCGCAACTACGGGGTTGGCTACCTTTCTGGTGGCGTAGTCTCGAACGCCGTGTTCATGAACAACTTCGCGCTGACGAACGCGACGGTCTACAGTTTCGTCACTGGGGGTGGGAAAGCGACTTTCTACAATTCCGTCTTCATGGGGAACGTCTCGACGAATACGCTTGTGGAGGCACACCTGTACAATTCGCTCGTCGTCAGCAACCGATGCGAGGACGGTGGCTGGTTGTTTAGCACTCAAGGACAGCTCGTGAACTGCACGGTCGTTCACAATCGGGGCATCGCCCATTCTGGTGCAACGGTTGCGAATTATAACTCGATTCTCGTCGGGAACGAGCCATACGACATCAATAGAGAAGCGTTTGCCAGATCTTTCTGCAATGTCATCTACGGGACGGTCAAAGGCAAGAATGCGCCGATGACCAACTGCCAGCAGGTCGATGGGGCGGAGGCGGTTGGCTTCTGGTGGAAGGACGACGGGAAGCAGCCGTTCTGGGGCATCGGGAAGAATTCGATTGCGCGTGACGCGGGGGACAGCGAGAAGGTGCCGGCGGGGCTTGAGTTCGACCTCGCGGGGCGCGGGCGAATCAACGGTGACGCGGTTGACGTCGGCTGCTACGAGTGGTGGAAGCCCGAGTCGCAGGGGTTCATGATGATCATCCGGTGAAGAAGAGGATGGTTCTGGTTTTCAACGCAAAGGTTTATACAGGATTAACAGGATTCACGGGATTTTGGTATGGCCGTTTTCAACGCAAAGAGCGCGAAGGTTTTGACGCAAAGGGGACGCAAAGACTTTGCGGACTTTGTGTCAATCTTCTTTGCGATCTTTGCGTCAAAAAACAAGGCGAATGAAGGATGGTTATGGTTTTCAACGCAAAGAACGCGAAGGTTTTGACGCAAAGGGGACGCAAAGGCTTTG
>CAVDWI010000196.1:0-2501 GCA_963612485.1 Barnesiella intestinihominis | reverse complement strand
GGATTAAAAGAGTATAATACGCGCCGTTTTCCGTTGCTTAGGCGGAAAACATCCGTGTCGGAGCGTAGCGCAGCCTGGTAGCGCGTTTGCTTCGGGAGCAAAAGGCCGAGGGTTCAAATCCCTCCGCTCCGACCATTCAAGATTCCACATGAGTTCTTGCGCTTCGCCACGTGAGGAGCCATGTTCTGCGTATGCAAAAAGCGCAGACACGTCGTGTCTGCGCATCTGTTAACCACAAATCAGGCGCGGTTCATTCCGCAATGGCGAGACCGCCGCCGAGCGCCTTGTAGAGGGCGATGAGCGACTGCGTAATCTGTCCGCGCGAGACGACGAGGTCTTCCTCCAAGGTGAGACGGCTGCGCTGGGCGTCCAAGACGTTGTTGAAGTCCTTCAACCCGTTCTTGTAGAGGTCTTGCGAAATCGTCACCGCGTCGGTCGCGGCCTTCACCGCGCTCGTGAGCGCCTGGTAGCGGTGATACTCCTGCGTATACGCCGCGTAGGCGTCGCGGACTTCACCGTAGGCGGTTTCGAGGGCGAGTTCGTAGTTGAGCAGAGCCTGTTCGGTCTTCGCCTCCTCTGCCTTCACGCTCGAGTAGATTGCGCCCGCCTGGAAGATCGGCCAGCTGATGGAAGGCCCGAACGACGACATCACGCTGCCATACTTGAAGAAGTCGCTGATGTGCGTGGACTGCAGCCCGACCGAACCCGTGATGAAGAGTTTCGGATACCACTGCGCCTTCGCCACGCCGATGCGGGCGACCTGCGCGGCAAGCTGACGCTCCGCCGCCTTCACGTCGGGACGCGACCGCAGCATGTTGAGCGGCAGGTCGGCGACGCGCTGGGGCGCGAGCAGCCAGTCGCGGCGCGATTCGGGTTCGTTCAGGCAGTCGTGGAGCGCACCGGGAATCGTGCCCGCGAGGATGGCGAGCGCATTCTTGATCGACTCCTCCTGCGCGAGGAGGGTCGGTATCCGCGCCCTCGTCTGCTCGACGACGTAGGCGCACTGGTTCACGGCGAGTTCGTCGCCGATGCCGGAATCGAGGCGCGACTTCAGAATCTCGTAAGTCTCGCTCTGGAGGACGAGGTTCGTGCGGGCGACGGCGATGCGCTCCTGCGTCGTGCGCAGGTTGACGTATTGCGTCCCGATCTGGGTCGTCAGGGCGATCCAGGCGTCCGCAACCGTCCAGCCCGACGCCTCGGCGAGCGCGAGGGCCGCCTCGGTCGAGCGGCGGCTGCCGCCGAAGATGTCGATTTCCCAGTCCGCCCCGACGCCGAGGTCGGTCGTGCGCGTCCGCTTGCTGTTCAGGCCCGTATCGGCAATCGAGGCGTTGTTCTTGCGCAGGACGTCATGCGACCACGCGGCGTTCACGTTGAACTTGGGCAGGAACGCCGAGTAGGTTCCGAGCAGTTCCCAGTTCGCCTGCACAAGCCGGCTCTGCGCGATGCGGAAGTTGACGTTGTTCGAGACCGCGCTCTCGACGAGATTCGAGAGCACGGGGTCGTTGAACCGCTCCCACCACCGCGCCATGCCGTCGGACGAGATGACGACGCGGTCGTCGGCGTTCGACGCGGCGGATTCGTATTCGCACCCCGCCGTGAGGTTCGTCGTCGGCGCTCCCGCATCGGGGAGCGCGTAGGTGACGTCGGCGAACGCCGGTTCGGAGTAGTCGGGTCCCACCGAGGGGAGATACTGGGTGCAGCCCGTGAGCGCCGCGACGGCGGCGACGATTGGATGTCTCAACTTCATTTCGAGTTCCTCCTGTCATTCAGTTCGCGGCGGCGACGCGCCTTGGCCGCAATATACGCGAAGAACCGCTTCGCATTCTCGCGCCACGTCTGGAAGAGCGCGTAAAGTCCGGGGACGAGCAGGATGCCGAAGGCAACCGAGAAGAACATTCCCCAGAACTCGGTCGTGCCGAGGTGGCGGCGGCTCGCCGCGCCCGCGCCCGTGGCGATCATCATCGGCAGCGTGCCGAGGAGCGTCGTGAGCGCCGTCATCAGCAGGGCGCGCAGACGCTCGCCCGCCGCCGCGCCAGCCGCATCGACGATCGAGTAGTTCTCCTTCTCGCGCTTGTCCTTCGCGAACTCGACGATCAGAATCGCGTTCTTCGACGCAAGCCCGATCAGCAGCACGAGACCGAGCTGCGCGTAAACCGAGAGCGCATACGGCTGGCCTTCCGCGGCGATGCCCCACCACTTGAGACCCGTCAGCGCACCGAACACCGCGACGAAGATCGAGAGCATCACGGGGAGCGGAATCGTCCACGACTCATACTGCGCGACGAGGAAGAGGTAGCCGAACAGGATGGAGAGCGCGAGAAGCGGCGCGGCGGAACCGGCGTTGCGCTCCTCCTGGAAGGTGATGCCCGACCACTCGAAGCCGTAGTCATCCGGAAGGACGTCCTTGAGCGTCGTGCGGATCTCACCCATGATTGCGCCCGTCGCCACGCCCGGCTTCGGCATGACCGTGATCGCGGACGACACGAACATGTTGTAGCGCG
>CAVDWI010000195.1:0-2515 GCA_963612485.1 Barnesiella intestinihominis | reverse complement strand
AATTATAGTCGCTTCGCATACTTCATTCGCTCTCCACGGTCTGTGTGGAAGATGTGCTTGCTTGCGTGGGAGTGACATGAAAACGGTTGGGAAACGCGAAGCTGCGGAGCGGGACAGCCGAGCGAAGCGAGACAGCCGAAGGCCGCGGGAGCCACAACCATCGGAGTTGAATTCTGAAACTAAACACGCGCTTCCTCCCCGGGGAGGATAGGCTGAGACATACCCCTCCCGTCAATCCTACCCAATTTACGGACACTAAACACTCCACGAAAACCGATTTACTTCTGGAAGCCACAGTTTCCTCGTAAAACACCGCGACCCTATCACCGGCATTGCAATTGGAGACGATAAATGGTATCATATTCGGCGTTTTACGGTAAAAAAGGCAAAACGAATGGCGAAAGAAGAAGATCAGGCAATTGAGGTGACGGGAATCGTCACCAAGGTTCTCCCTGCCACGATGTACAAGGTTCGGCTCGAAAACGGGCACGAGGTGCTTGCGCACATCTCGGGCAAGATGAGGAAGTTCTTCATCAAGATTGCAATCGGCGATACGGTCACCGTTGAAATCTCCCCGTACGACCTGGGCAAGGGGCGGATCACCTATCGTCACAAGGCCTGACTTTCGTCGGGGCGTCCGCCGCGTATGCGAAGCAACGCAGGGGCGTATAACTATTAGTTTCTTAGTTTCTGGATTTTTAACTACCAAAGGAGCATAACATGTCAGGTCATAGCCACTGGGCGACAATCAAGCGCGCGAAAGGCGCGGCGGACGCGAAGAAGGGTAAAATCTTCTCGAAACTCGGCAAGGAAATCACCATCGTCGTGAAGGCGAAGGGCGGGGATCCGGATAACAACCCGACCCTCCGTACGCTGATTGCGAAGGCGAAGGCGGCGCAGATGCCGAACGACAACATCGAACGCGCCATCAAGAAGGGGACGGGCGAACTCGAGTCCGCCGAAATGGTGGATGCGCAGTACGAGGGCATCAAGGGCGGCACGGCCGTCGTGGTGCGCGTGCTGACGGATAACAAGAACCGTGCGGCGGCGGAAGTCTCGAACGTGTTCAAGAAGAACGGCCTCGAACTCGCGAAGCCGGGCAGCGCGAGCCGTCTCTTCGACCGTCTCGGCCAGGTGATGATTCCGGCGGCGGACGGCGTGACGGAAGACCGCGTGATGGAAGTCGCGCTCGAAGCGGGTGCGGAGGACGTCGTGTCGGAAGACGGCGGCTTCACCGTGAAGTGCCAGCCGAACGACTTCGTGGCGGTTTCCGACGCGATCAAGGCGGCGGGCATTGCGATTGACGAGGAAGAGTCGTCCATCGGTCTCGTTCCAAACATGATGAACCCCGTGAACGACGTCGTGACGGCGAAGGCGATTAACAAGTTCGTCGATATGCTGGAAGACCTTGAGGACGTTCAGGACGTTTACACGAACATGGAGACGACCGACGAGGTCGATGCCGCCCTCGAAGCCGAGGGTTGAGTTCTCTCTACCTCATCCGAGCGGAGGCTGGAAATGCCGTTTGACACGGTTGAAGAATGCCTCGAGTCGTTGCGCGGCGGCGGCATCGTCCTTGTGACGGACGATGCCGACCGCGAAAACGAGGGCGACTGCATTTGCGCGGCCCGTTTCGCGACGCTTGAGAACGTCAACTTCATGGCGACCCACGCCAAGGGACTCATCTGCATGCCGATGAGCGCCGCGTGGTGTCGCAAGCTTGACTTGCCGCAGATGGTGCGGCAGAATACGGATAATCACCAAACGGCGTTTACGGTTTCGATTGACGCGGTTGAGACGACGACCGGCATTTCGGCGGCTGAACGCGCAATGACGGCACAGGCGTGCGTGAGGCCGGGCGTGAAGCCGGGCGACTTCCGCCGTCCGGGGCATATGTTCCCGCTCGAGGCGCGCGAAGGCGGCGTCCTCAAGCGGGCGGGACATACCGAGGCGACGGTCGATCTCTGCCGTCTGGCGGGATTGGAGGAAGTCGGTCTTTGCTGCGAAGTGATGAAGGATGACGGCACGATGGCCCGCATGCCCGATCACATCGCGTTCGCGAAGAAGTTCGGGTTGAAGTTCCTCTCGATTGCCGACCTGATTGCCTATCGTCGCCGCACGGACAAGCTTGTCGAGGCAATTGAGGAAGTCGATCTGCCGACCGACCACGGGCATTTTAGGCTGAAGATGTATCGTTCGCGCATTTCGGGGCTGGAGCATCTCGCGCTCATCAAGGGCGACGTCTCGACCGGCGAACCCGTGCTGACGCGCGTCCATTCGGAGTGTTTCACGGGCGATGTGCTGGGAAGCGAGCGGTGCGACTGCGGTCATCAGCTTCACGCGGCGATGGAGACCATTGAGCGCGAGGGGCGCGGCGTTATCCTCTATATGCGTCAGGAAGGCCGCGGCATTGGGCTTGCGAACAAACTCCACGCCTACCGCAAGCAGGAGGAGGGGCTCGACACCGTCGAGGCGAACGTCGCCCTCGGCTTCGCCCCCGACTTGCGCGACTACG
>CAVDWI010000194.1:0-2557 GCA_963612485.1 Barnesiella intestinihominis | reverse complement strand
TCAGGCGGAGAGGTGTATCTCGCTGAACTTTGAGTATATCGGCGTTCACTATCGGGTTTGGTTGAACGGTAAACTCGCGGTCTACAATCCGCAGAGTTCGGGACATCTTGAATCGTACGACATCACGCCCTTCGTGCAGAAGGGCGCAAACACGCTTCGCATACAGGTTGCCCCGAAATGCGGGGAGGACGACAGTTGGGTGGAGTGGGTCTGGAATCACGCGCCACCGGGGATTTTGCGTCCCGTCTATCTGGAGGTGCGAAACCCTGTTGCGATTGAGCGTGTTGTCGTCCGTACGACACTTGAGCCGCGCAAGGAGATGACGGTTCTCTTTTCCGTGACGAATGCAAGTAGCCGCGCTTTTTCGGGGCGTGTGGTGGCTGGCGGCAAAGGGGACGCGGCGGAACCGCCGATGTTCGAGGCGGAGGTCAATTTGCGTCCGGGTGAAGGCAAGACTGTTTCCGTCACGCATCCGTGGGGTGCTGCGGACTTGTGGAGTCCCGCCACACCGCGACTTTATCGTTTGGCGTCCACGCTTCAGGACAAGACGGGTACGGTTGACCAGTATCGCGTACGGTTTGGCTTTCGTGAATTGAAGTGGAAGGGGACGAATCATCGGGCGGTCTTGAACGGTCATCCGTTCACCATGCTTCGTTCGACTTTCGGAACTTATTCCTACGATTCGACGAAGAATCGCACTCATTTTGCCATGCTCCGCAAGCGCGGCTTTGTCGGCGAACGATTCTACACGAGTGCGGAGCATATGGATTTGGCGCGCGTGGCGGATGATGCGGATGAGTTCGGCTTTCTTCTGACGACCTGCATCGGCAGTAGCAGTGGGGCAGGGGCAAAGACGGATGTCTTTTTCAAGCGGAATTGGCCGCGTCTGATCGGAAAGATGATGGATCAGTGCATGAATAATCCGTCCATCATCTGCTGGGGGCTTTCCAATGAGTTTGGTTATGTTTACGGTGGTTTCAACAACATGACGAATGCCGTCAGGCAGGGAGAGGTTGGCGAATGGGTGCAGAAAAAGGATCCGACACGCCCGTGGGTCTGCCATGGTGACGTGGAACTGCGTTGGGACAAGGAAGGCCCGATGCCGATTCGCTCGCTACACTACCCTTATCAACTCTCGTGGCATTCGCTTCCACAGGCCGGGCGGTGGTATGCGGACGGCAAAAATCCGTGGCAAGGGGCATTCACAAATGACAAGCCAGTTTCCGTATCGGAAGACATCTATCACGGATTTCAGGATGTGCATACGCCGATGTCGAAGACTCCGTTCGGCGATCTGATTTACACGAAGGAGGGCTACATCGGAGCCTTGCGCTACTGTTTGCGGAGTCTCTGGGAGGGATATTGCCTCGGCGGAGTCGCGGGGTGGAATCCGTGGTGCGTTGGTGAAAACATTGCGAAGAATCCCATCTTTGAGGAGGGCGAGTTCTCGCCGACAACCTCCTACTTGCTGATGCTCAAGGAGTTCCCTCGCAATGTGTGGGGCGGACGGCGGACGGATTACACGCTCGTCGCCTTCAACAAGTGGTTTGCGCCTGTGGAGGGAACGCTTTCGGCTGTTATTCGCATGAAGGGGAAAGTCATATCTGCGGCAGGGCCAATCGACCTTTCCCTTCCGAGTGGAGGCGAACGCACCTTGCCCTTGCCGTTTGATGCACCCAAGGTCTCGCAGCCGACGGCGGCAGAATGGGTTCTGACATGGAAGGAGAAGTCGGGGCGTGTTCTCGCGAGGGAAACGATTGAACTTCAGGTCGTGCCGCGCCTTTCGTCCGCGAGACTCTCCATCCCCGATTCCGTTGCCGCCGTCTTGACGAAGACGAATTCGCCGTTGATGCGAACCAAGTTTCCGCTGGGAGTCCATGCCCGTGTTGCCGGCGCACTTGCACGAAAGCCAGCCGCCGTTGTCGTGCATGGTCCGCTTCTCGCGCAGGATGCCCAGTTGCTTGACGATTTTGCACGAAAAGGCGGACGCATCCTGCAGATTGAACCGGGGCGGATGGACTGGTGTCTCGTTGAATTGCCGCAGGACGATTGGGGACGACCCCATGCCTTTGCATTTCGCCGCGATGAACGCAAGATGACATCTATTCCAGAGGCGACGATGCGCACGTGGTGGCCTGACGGCACCTTGGGTCGCACAACCTTTCGGAAGCCAATCGCCGAGGATTCGCGTGTCCTGTGGGATTCCGCGCAGGGGGATGGCGTTCGGTGGGCGGATGTCGCGTGGTTTTGGCGGGGAAAAGGCGGTTGGCTGATTTCGACCGTTCCCGCACTCGAACGGATCGCCGTCGAACCGATTGCCGCCCACTTCGTGCAGGCGCTTGTGGATGAATTGGTCAATCCGGCGAGTCGCGCCCCTCAACGGAAGGTCGTTTTGATTGAGAACACGGCTTCAACCAATCAAGAGGCTGTCGCAACACTCTTCAGGCAGTTTGAGGCTTCGTTCACGACCATGAAAGTGCCGCAAAAACCCTTGTCGAAGACGGCATATGCAAAGTCGGTTTTTGTACTCGATGCGCACGGGGCGAGCCTTTCCGCC
>CAVDWI010000193.1:0-2570 GCA_963612485.1 Barnesiella intestinihominis | reverse complement strand
CAGTGCACTTTGGGTCAAACATCAGTGATGTTTTTTAGCCCAATAAATAAAGGGTCTGGCGAATGGTCTCCGCAACGGTCAATTTTAGGCACAGAAATGTCACATTTTGAGCAAAATGTCACAGCCAAACAGGGTAATTTTTGAGCGCGACGCCCGCACCCCCGTTTCGTGGTCAAAAACCGAACGGCGACGAATCGGTCGGCAGGTTTGTCACCACGGATTTCAAGTCGCAAGGGATTGTCCGCCATCGACGGGAATCACGCAGCCGCTCGTCGCTTCCGCCAAAAGCAAAAAGGCGACGGCTTCCGCGACCTGTCGGGGGGCGGGGCGGCCAAGGGGCGTCCGTCCCGCCTTTTCGTGCACGGCGACGGGCGCCATCACGGGACCCGGCGCAACGCCGTTCACCCGCAGGGACGCGGAATGCCGCGCCGCGCTTTCGAGGGTTGCTTCAAGCAGACCGCGTTTCGCCGCGCAATAGGCGGATTCGTCCGCCGTTCCGCGTCCGTTCAGGACGCGGCAGTCGAGGATGTTGACGACGCACCCAATCCCCTTCTCCCGCACGGACATCAGTTCCGTAAGCCGTTGCGGAGATTCGAGGTTGACGTGGCGAAGTGTTTCGTCCGTTCCCGTGAAAAGCGCCGCGTTGTTGACGAGCGCATCGGGCGGATTGCCGCCGTTCAAGGCGCAAACCGCCGCAAAAAGGCGGTCGGCTTCCGTCGGGTCGGAGAGATCCGCGATGACATCCGCACCCGCTTCCGCACGGTGTGAACTCGTGAAGACTCGCCAGCCGAGCGCACGGAGGTGGTCGGCAATCACCTTGCCGAGCCGCGTTGTGCCGCCCGTCACCAGAACCGTCCGCGTCATAGCGCCGCCGCCGTCAGCATGCCGAGGGCGTGGTCAATCGCCCGGGCGCGAACCGCCGCGCGGTCGCCCGTGAAGACCATCCGTTCGGTATGAGTTCCGGAAGGCGTGGAAATCCCGAACCAGACGAGGCCGACGGGCTTCTCGGCACTGCCGCCGCCCGGCCCGGCAATGCCCGTCAGGCTCACGGCGAGATCCGTCTTCAGGAGCCGCCGCACGCCGTCGGCCATTTGCGCGGCGACTTCGCCCGAAACCGCCCCGACCGCCGCCAGCGTCGCGGCGGATACGCCCAGAACCTCGCGCTTCACCTCATTGGAATAGGAAATCACGCCCCCCGCAAAAACGTCGCTCGACCCCGCAACCGAGGTGATGGCGAACCCGACGCCGCCGCCCGTGCAGCTCTCGGCCGTCGCGCAGGTCAGTCCGCGCGCCTTCAGGCGTTCAACCAGTTTCTCCGCCGTCGTCATCAGAATCCCCCTCCCTGTGTGCGTTCGAGTTCCTCGGCCATCAGTTCACGCGGCATCTCGACCGGCTCGATGCCCATGTCGCGCAAGTTCGCGTTCACGCTCATCCACGCCGCATAGCGGTAGTTCTCGGGTGCGCGTTCCACGCTTCGCGCCGCCTTCTCGCGCAGGATTCGCTCCTGCTCCTGACGCTCCTCGAGGAGCTCGAAGTAGTCGCCGACCGTGCCGCCCGCGTCAAGATAGGCCCGCATCTCGTCACGCATCCACGCGACGATGTTCCGCATCTGGCAATACTCGGCGCGTTCGGACTCCTCGTGACGAACGGGCTTGCGCAGTTCGGACGGGATGCCCTCGAACTCGTCGGGCGTCAGGAGCGGCGGATTGACCGTCCGCCCGGGTTGCGCATAGGCGGCAAGATAACGGTCGAGGGGACTCTCGAAAGCGTTCGCCCACCCGTTGAACGCGGCGGCGGCAATCACCGAGGCGTCGCCCAGGATCTGCTGGCGCACCATCGGCGCATGAGGGTCATCCACCTTCCGGACGAGCACCGCCGAGGCGATGATCGCCCCCGCAATGCCGACGAGAACGACGATTGCCCCGTCCGTCACCCACTTCCGCCAGCGGCCGGGGTCGTCGCCGATGACGCGATAGGGGCGAATGCCGCCCTTGCGGAGCGCGGCATACGCCTCGGCGCGGTTGGGGGCCTGAATCCAGCCGTCCCGCGTCTCGTTTTCCCGCGTCTGGTAGTAATAGTGGTACTTCACGACTTGCGCCTCGGTTTCTGCCCCGGCAGGATGCGAATCGGGTTCGTCGGTCCCCTGCGGCGTTCGTCGAGCACGGACTTCCAGACGGTGCGCTGCACGTCGTTCGTCGGTTTCGCGGCCCAACCCTCGATGCAGGCCTGACGGTAGGTTACAAAGCGCGGGGCAACCGTCGCGACCTCGTTCGTCGAAGTCTCGCCGATGCGCGGAACCGGCACGAGCCCGCCATCCGCCTCGACCCCGGCAAACGCCGCCAGCGGAAGGCACCAGGCGCAGACAAGCAGCATTCGCCAGCCCCTGTTCACAGTATTTGCGTTCATGGGGGGAAAGTATACTATATTCCGCCCGCCAAATCAAATGGCATTACCTCGCCCTGGTAATGAGTTTCTACGTGTTTCTGCGCGGTCTACGCGATTTCGAACCAGTTGTAGCCGCGGCGGGAGCAGACTTCGACGACGTAGGTGACGATCTCGCTCCGCCAGCC
>CAVDWI010000192.1:0-2669 GCA_963612485.1 Barnesiella intestinihominis | reverse complement strand
GCGAACGAAATCACCGAAGCCCTCGGTGGCGATGAGTCCGTTGCCGAAACGCTCGTTCGCCTGCAGCCGAAGTTTGCGGCAATGGCGCGGCATTTCCCGGACGCGGAAGCGTGGAAGGGGGAGTGCGAAGACCTGACGCTGCGGGTGCAGGAACTGTCGCGGAACGTGGCGGACGCGGTGTCGCGGCTGGATACGGACTCCGAGACGCTTGAGGAACTGGATGCCCGCCTGACCGTCGTCAACCGCCTGAAGCGCAAGTACGGTGGCGACATTTCGTCGATCCTGGAGATGTTGGAGAAGAAGAAGTCCCGGCTGGAGGCGTTGGAGAATCGCGACGAGCGGCTGGCGGAACTGCGCAAGGCGGTGTCGGCGGCGGAAGCGTCCGTGAAGAAGGCGGGGGCGGACTTGACGAAGAAGCGTCGTGCGGTGGCGGAGAAACTGGCGAAGGCGGTGACGAAGGAACTGCACGGGCTCGGCTTTCTGCAGGCGAAGTTCGAAGTCGCGCTCGAGCCGATTGCACCGGAGGCTTCGGGGTGCGACAGGGTCGTCTACCTGCTCGCGCCGAACCCGGGCGAACCGCCGCGTCCGCTCGCCGCGATTGCGTCCAGCGGCGAGATTGCGCGCGTGATGCTGGCGCTGAAGACGGTGCTTTCCGCGCATGACGAGACGGACGTGCTTGTGTTTGACGAGATTGACGCCAACATCGGCGGCGAGACCGGCGAAGCCGTGGGGCGGCGGATGAAGAGCGTCGCCGAGAACCATCAGGTGATCGCCATCACGCACCTGCCCCAGAGCGCGGTGTGGGGCGACCGCCATCTCGTCGTCTCGAAGTCCGTCTCGGGCGGACGGACGCGAACTGTAATTTCCGAGGTGAAGGGCGATGACCGTGTGTCGGAAATCGCCCGCATGCTCGGTGGTGAGAAACTGACAAACGTGGTGAGAAAACATGCGGAAGAACTCCTATCCCTATCCTGTTGAATTCGCGGAAGACGCATTTAATGCGGAGAACGAGACGCTTGCGGGCGTCCTGCAGACCGTGACCGGCATCGCCCATCCGAGGGCGATGATCGTCGCCGACCTGAACGTCGTGCAGCACGTCGAAGGTCTTGGAACGAAAATCGGGCGTTACGTGCAGACGCACGGCATTACGCTGGCGGACAGTCCCGTCGTAATTGCCGGCGGCGAGAAGATCAAGAGCGACGGACTGCAGAGCGTGATGAGCATCATCACGTCGGCGCTGGCGGCGAAGGTCGGTGCGAGCGACTGCCTTCTTGCGATTGGCGGCGGCACGCTGCTGGACGTCGCCAGTTATGCGGCGGCGCAGGTCCGCGGCGGCGTGAAGGTCGTGCGCATCCCGACGACCATTGCGGCGATGATAGACGCGAGTTTCGCCGAGACGGCGGCCGTGGACATCGAAAGCGTGAAGGATGCCCTGCGCATCCCGAGTTCGCCGGCGGCAGTCGTGATTGACAAGACCTTCACGAAGTCGATTCTCGACGGCGTGTGGCGAGGCGGATACGCCGAGGCGGTGCGTCTGGCGGCCGTTTCGGATGCGGCACTGATGAAGAAACTCGCGGCGAGTGCGGAAGCATTCCGGAATCGGGACGAGAAGGCCCTTGAGTTGGTCGTCGATTCCTGCGTGGCGACGCGGATGAAGAAGGGCGACACGGGCTTCGCCCTGTGGAGCGCATTGCGTCTGGAGGCGATGAGCGGGTACAAGCTGCCGCACGGCTACGCCGTCGCCATCGGTATCGCCATCGACTCGAATTATGCGGTGCTGAAGGGCAGGCTGTCGGAAAAGGACCGCGACGTGATCCTTGGCGCACTTGCCGCGTGCGGTGCGCTGGACGGCGTCGTCCACAGCCGCCACATCCTGACGCAGCCCGACAACATTCTCCACGGTCTCGATGCCTGGGCGCTTTCGGAAGGGAGCGAGTCCATCGCAATCCCGACGGGACTCGGCAAGTTCGAGATCGAGGCCTCGCCTGACCGGGGGGCTATGAAGCAAGCCATAAATATGGTAAAATAACCGCCATGAAAAGAATAGTCGCCTTTGTGGCCCTTTTTTGCGCATCCGCCTACGCGGCGGATGTCGTGGATGTCAAGGTTAAGGTTCTCGACGGCTTCGGCGGTGATACGGGTTCGGTTATCACCCGTTGCCAGACCAAGGTCGGCGCGACCTACGATCCCGTGACGGTTTCCCGCGACGTCACGTCGCTGAAGGATTCGGGGGAGTTCGAGGAAATCGAGGCGGATGCCCAGCGTCTGGCGGACGGCGTGGAGGTGACGTTCTTCGTGAAGCGGAAGTTCCGCTTTCAGGCCCCGCTCGTCGTCAAGGGGTGCGACTACTTCAGCGAAACCCGCGTGGCGAAGGAGTCCGAGCTGAAGGACGGCTTTCTCTACGGCGAGGGCGACCTTGCGGCGGCGGCGGCGAAGGTGCGCCTCGCCTACCAGAAGAAGTATTACCTTGACGCGAAGGTCACGCCGCTCGTCGAACCCATCGACGGCGCGGGGAACAACTGCACGATCACGTTCATCGTCGATGAGGGGCGTCGGCAGAAGTTCAGGAACTTCATCTTCGACGGCGCGAACCACGTCTCGGTGCGCCCGTGGTGGAATCCGGCCTGGTGGGAACCTGCGGAGGGGTGCTTCGACGAGGCGGAACTCCG
>CAVDWI010000191.1:0-2669 GCA_963612485.1 Barnesiella intestinihominis | reverse complement strand
ACCACGACCTCGCACGGCTTTGGAATCTGAAGGAGAACGGTGGCCCCGTCACGCTCCACCGCATCGTCCTCGTCTTCCACGGTGGCGACGTCGCGCTCTGCGAAGAGGTGTAAGGCAAGGGACGTCGTTATCTTCCTGCAACGGGAGTTATATTGGGCGGCGGCGGATGAGAATTAGCACCGCCGCGATGAGGATGCAGATGATGCCCACACCCAAACGCATGGTGAACGCCTCGCCAAAGACGAAAATGCCCACGCAAACGGCGGTCAGTGGCTCCAACGCACCCAGAATGGCGGTCGGGGTCGAGCCAAGCCGCTTGTCGCTCACCACCATGAACAGGAGCGAGAGCAAGGTCGGCACAACCGCCAGAAAGACACCGAAGAACAACTGCTTTCCATTCTGCGGAAGATGGAACGCGGCGCTTCCATCCGCAAACGCTGACCAGCCCGCGAGACAGGCAAAGCAGAACACCAGCACCCAGAAGGTCATCGTGCTCACGGGCATGCGGACGCGAGACCGGTTGACGACGACGATATAGACGGCGTAGGTGAGGGCGGAAACGAGAACGAGTCCCACGCCCAGCGCGTCAATTCGCATCGATTCTCCGCCAAGGGAAAGGAAGGCGATTCCGCCGAGTGCGAGGACAATCGCTCCGACCGTCTTCGCCGTCAGCCGCTCGCCATACATCAGGGTCATGATGGCCGCCGTCATCACGGGATAGACGAAGAGAATCGTGCAGACAACCCCGACATCCATGCGCTGGAAACTGGAGTAGAAGGTCAGGGACGACGCTGCGAAGAGTGCGCCGAGCGAGAACGTCAGCACGGCGGCACGGCGGGAAAGGGCGAATGAAACGCCGCGCGCCAGCATAAACGCCGCGAGAATCGGGATGGCAAAGCCGAAGCGGTAGAGCAGCACCGTCTCGGTGCTCACGCCCGCGTGGTAAAGCGGCAACGCACCGAGCGGGTTCATGCCATAACTGACTGCTGCAAGGATGCCGCAGAGCGCACCCCAGAGATAGCCTCTCCTCTTCATATGTCCCTGCCTTACTGCGGGAAGTGTCCGTCCCTGACTTCGGCGACATACGAGGCGAATGCGGTTCGCACGGTTTCGGCAAGGTTGGCGTACCGCTTGGCGAACGGCGGTGGAGTCTCGTTGAGACCGAGCAGGTCGTGCATCACGAGCCACTGCGCATCGCAAACGGGCCCCGCGCCGATGCCAATCGTCGAAATTGAGAGCGCGGCGGTTATTTCCGCCGCGAGTTCGGCGGGGATGCACTCCAGCGTGACGGCGAATGCGCCCGCATCCTGCACGGCACGGGCATCCGCCAGAATCCGCTCCGCCGCCTCGCGGGTCTTGCCCTGCCGACGGAAGCCGCCGTAGGCGTTCACGCTCTGGGGGGTCATGCCGACGTGGGCGACGACGGGAATCCCCGCCTCGGTCATCCGCCGAATCAGCCCGGCGACGCGTGCGCCGCCCTCGAGCTTCACCGCGTCCGCCCCCGCCTTGAGACAGGCGACGGCGTTGCGCATCGCCTCATCGTCGCCGCACTGGTAGCTGCCAAACGGCAGGTCGCCGACAACCATTGCGTCCTTCACCGTACGCGCAACCGCCGCGACGGCCGAAAGCGTCTCCTCCATCTTCACGGGGAGGGTTGTCCCGTAGCCGAGGGACATCATACCCATGGAATCGCCGACAAGGATGATCGGCACGCCCGCTTCGTCCGCCAGGCGCGCAAAACAGGCGTCATACGCCGTGCAGCAACCGAGTTTTTCGTGACCTTTCGCCGCACGAATCGCGGCAACGTTCCATTTTTTCATAGCGCGGATATTATACCACATCCCGCCACCGCACGGACAACGCCCCGTTTCTCCTCCCTCCGAAAAACGAAAAGAGCCGCCCCGAATGCGGAGCGACTCCTTTTCAGACGCACGAAGGGCGTTTAGCCCTCGACGATCGTGACGACCTTGCCGTCCTTGATGAACTTCACCTTGCCGTCCTTGAGGGCGAAAAGGGTGAAGTCGCGCCCGAGGCCGACGTTCTTGCCGGGGTGAATCTTCGTGCCGCGCTGACGGACGATGATGGACCCCGTCGTGAGCTTCTGACCGTCGTAGGCCTTCACGCCGAGATACTTCGGGTTGGAATCGCGACCATTGCGCGCAGATGCGGAAGTTGCCATTTCGATTCCTCCTTAAGCGATTGCCTTGACCGTCGCAACGGTAATGGACTGACGGTGACCAACGAGACGACGCGAACCTTTCCGGCGCTTCGCCTTGAAGTTGAGAACCTTCTTGCCGCGCTTGACGCCATCAACCGTCAGCGTAACCTTCGCACCCTCCACGTAGGGGGCGCCAACCTTGAGGGTCGTCCCGTCCGAAACGGCGCAAACCGTATCGAGAACGGCATCCTGACCCGCTTCGACCGCGATCTTTTCAATCTCGATCTTGTCGCCGACGTGAACAAGCGTCTGCTTGCCGCCGGTTTCGAGAACAGCGTATGCTTCCATTTTCTTTACCTTCTTTGTTCCCGTTCTCCTTGTGGAAACCCATTTTCCACGAAGAACTGGGGCGCATAGTATACCGAAAACAGGCTCATTCTGTCAATGGGGGGGGGGGTGGTGGAGATAAGGGGAGTCGAACCCCTGACCTTCTCAATGCCATTGAGACGCT
>CAVDWI010000190.1:0-2688 GCA_963612485.1 Barnesiella intestinihominis | reverse complement strand
AGGACGGAGGTGGCGGTCTTGAGGCAGATCCAGAGATCCATCCAGGGCGACCAGTTGAGGATGTAGTAGACGTCGAGGGCGACGCGGCGGGCGTAGTCCGTGTCGCTGCGTCCCGAACACTGCCAGAGCCCGGTGATGCCGGGTCGGACGCGGCGGAAGACCTCGTAGTCGCCGCCGTAGAGCGCGACCTCCTTCTCGACAATCGGCCGCGGCCCGACGAGCGCCATTTCGCCGCGAAAGACGTTGAGGAACTGCGGCAGCTCGTCAAGCGACGTCCGGCGCAGAAAGCGTCCGAAGCGCGTGATGCGCGGGTCGTCCCTCAGTTTGAAGGTCGCCTTGAACTCCGCCGCCTTCGCCGGGTCGGCGGCGAGGATTTCGGCGAGACGCCTGTCCGCGTCCGTGCGCATCGTGCGGAACTTGAGGCAGTCGAAGGGCTTGCCCCACTTGCCGAGCCGCCGCGCCCGGTAGAAGACGGGTCCCTTGCTGTCGAGCTTGATGAGGAGCGGGATGACGGCGAAGAGCGGCAGGGTGAGCGCGAAGCCGACGAGCGCGAGCGCGAAGTCGACGATTCGCTTTTCGAGGACGAGCGCCTTCATGCGTCCTTGGTTCTTCATCTCCAGTCCGCCGATGCCGTCGATGGAGACGGCGTGCGAGCCGAAGACCGGGAAGACCTCGAGGCGCGGCAGATACTCGACGTAGTTGAACCACGCGGCGAAGTCGCGCAACTGGACGCGGAAAAGCCGCTCGTCCTGACAGGCGAGCAGGATCTTCACGTCGCGCTTCTGCGACTCGCGCACGATGTCCTTCAGGTGCGCCTCATCGAAGGTGAGCGCGATTTCGAGGCCGACATAGGGGTCGTTGCCGACGACGGCCGCCACGCGCTTCGCGGTCTCGCCGGAGCCGGCGAGCGCGACGGGGATCTGGCAAACGCGCAGGCGGAAGAGCACCTGCCGCACGAGGTCGCGAAGCGCCGGCGCGAGAAGCCCCACGGCGACTCCGGAGAAGCCGATGACGAAACGCGAGTAGTCGAGGTTATGGCGCGAGAAGCCGAGGAACGCCATCAAGAGGAGGTGCGCGAAGAGCGAGGAGGCGAAGAGGCGGCGGAACTCCTCCACGGGCGAAAGCGGCATCGCCGGATAGAGGACGCTGCCGTGGTAGAGGCGCGAAATGGCATTGATGAAGAGGAAGAGCGGCACAATCGGCCAGAGGTGCCAGTAGTGGTGCGCGGCATATTGTCCGAAGCCGAGCGCCTTGTAGCCGTTCACCGCCGCCGCCCAGACCGCGACGAGGCAGAACGCGTCCGCCGCCATCAGGGCGAGGACGCGGAAGCGGCCGGGCGTGAGCGAACGCTTGCGCACGATCTCGCCGTTCGCCGCGACGTCCGCGAGGGCGTCCGAGAGGGCGCGTTCGGAGTAATGCGCCGCCGCGCTTGCGTGCCCGTTCGCGCCGAGCGCCTCGCATCGGGCGGGGTCGGCGAGCAGCGCGGCGAGCGCGTCCGCAAGCGCGGCGGGGTCGTCCTTCGGGACGACGAGCCCGCAGTCGGCGGTGCGGACGATTCGCGCCGGCTCTTCGCAGTCCGAGACGACGGCGGGCTTGGCGCGCGCCATCGCCTCGACGAGGGCGACGCCGAACGCCTCCTCGCGCGAGGGCATCGCGAAAACGTCAATGGAGTCGAAGAACGCGTCCTTCTCGTCTTCGCCGCGAATCCAGCCGAGGAAGGTGACATCGGCATCAAGCCCCTTCTCCGCCACGCGGGCGCGGAGGGCGGCGTTCAGCGGGCCGGCTCCGCCGAGGCGGAGGGAAAACGCAATGCCGCGCTCCTTTAGGAGGGCGCACGCATCGATGAGAACATCCACGCCCTTGCAGTCGTCGAAGCGTCCGAGAAAGCCAATGACGGGCGGATGCGCCGCCGGACGCGCCGAGTGCGGCGGCGGGGCGGACGGAACGCGGACGGCGTTCTCCAGGACGCGGACGCGGCCTTCGGGGGCTTGCCAGTCGGCGGTGAGTTCGCGGCGGACGGACTCCGAAACGGCGACGACGCAGTCCATTTCGTGGAACGCCTTGACGCCCGCCCCGTGGGCGACGCCGACGAGACGCACCGTGCGCGGCAGGAGGGCGCGGATCTTCTGGCAGAAGCGGGCGGCGCGACCGGCGTGGAAGAACACGACGTCGGGACGGGCGGCGCGGATGGCGAGGACGAGCCGCAGGTAGTTGAGCGGGTTGAAGAGCGACGAGCCGAGGGTCGCCGCGATGCGGACGTTGGCGGGGAGGGAGGCGGCGAGCGGCGAGGCGCGGTTGAGGACGAGAAGCGATTCGTCGCCGCGCTCGGCGAAGAGCCGCGCATACTGGAGCGCGACGAACTCAAGTCCGCCGACGCCGCGACTGAGCATGACGTTCATCACCCTCATTGGAACGTCTCCTTCCCGTCGCGATCACGCGGGCGAGCGGGACGCTCGCCCCTACCACTGTCAGCCCGGCGGTAGAGCGCGAAGGTGCGCTTGCCGAACGCGACCTTCTCCATCAACTCGTAGCGGGCGGACTTGTCCGCGAACGCGGTGAGGTCGATCTTGCGCTCCTCGTCAAAGATGTAGTCCGGCGCGTCGTTCGCGAAGCGGTGCGAGACGGAGTCGTTGCGTCCGCCGAGGAGGTAGGGGAGGCGGGCGGTGTGGGCGTGGACGATGGGGCGGG
>CAVDWI010000189.1:0-2698 GCA_963612485.1 Barnesiella intestinihominis | reverse complement strand
GCAGCACATGAACAAGGAGAAGGCGATGAACATGCTGCGCGCCCAACTCTACGAATATTACGAAGACCAGAAGAAGGCGGAGATGGATCGCTTCTACGGCGCGAAGTCGGAGAACGGCTGGGGCAGTCAGATTCGCAGCTACGTCTTCTGTCCCTACACGATGGTGAAGGACTTGCGCACGAACTACGAGACGAGCGATGTGAACGGCGTGATGGACGGGCATATCCAGCCCTTCATCGAGGCGTGGCTGCAGATGAAGGCCACGGGGGTGGACGGCAAGTAGGGTCTGCGCCATGCCCGTCGAGAATGGAATCTCTTGGAATCCGCTTGCGCCGCGTGAACGCGGGCGGCACGCGACGTTCTCGGCGGCGGTCTCGGCGGCGTTCCGCGAACTGGTGACGGAGCGAAACGACTTCTTCGATTCGCTCGCCGACCTGTGGCCGAAACTCTTCCCCGATTGTCTGGCGCGTCCCGGACGCTACGAGGACGGCAAGATATTCCTTTACGTGTGCAGTGCGCCCGCGCTTTATTCGATGCGTCCCAAGTTGCCGAAGATACGGCAGACGCTTGCCGCGCTTCCCGGTGCGCCGCGTCGCATCGAACTTCGATTGGAGATTCACGCACGATGATGGCATTTGCAACGATTCTGCTGGCGGCGACTTTCACGCGCCCGCTTGAACGGGTGGCGACGATGGACCCGGCGATGGCGCAGTCCGTTTACGAGGCTCGCGTCGTTCAGCTGGTCTACGAGCCGCTTCTTTCGATTGACTACGAGGCGCGTCCCTACCGTCTGGTGGCGGGGGCTTGCGAACTCCCCGACGTCTCGGCGGACGGACTTCGCTACGTCTTCCGCGTCAGATCTGCCGCGCTGACGGCGGCTGACGTCGTGCGGTCGCTTGAACGGCTGCGCGACCCCGAACTCGTCTCGCCGAACGGGTGGATGCTGAAGAGCGTGGCGACGATTCGTGCGCAGGACGAGCGAACCGTCGAAATCCGCCTGAAGCAGAAGTGCCACTTCTTCCCCTGGCTGATGGCGATGAGCCAGACGGGCGTCGTCAAGGCGGATGGTTCGGGAACGGGACCCTACGAACTCTCCTCGTGGTGGAAGAACCACGAGATGGTCTTCACGCGGCGGAAGGGGATTGCCGCGCCCGCCGATGCGTTTGACACGATTCGCTTCCTGGTCATCGACGATGCGAGCACGAAGTGGCTGATGTTCCTGAAGGGCGAGGTCGATTTCCTCGCGGAAGTCTCACGCGACAACTGGGATGCCGTCGTGGGGGCGGACGGAAAACTCGACCCGAAACTTGCCGCGCAGGGAATCCGCATGTATTCCAATTCGACGCTGGAGTCGATTTACATCGGGCTGAACATGCGCGACCCCGTGCTGGGTCCGAACCGCAAGTTGCGTCAGGCGCTGAACGCCGCGTTCGACTACCCGAAGTGGGAGAAGTTCTACGCGGGGCGCGTCGTCGCCTCGACCGGGCCCGTGCCGCCGGGCGTGGAAGGGCGGCTTGAAACGCCGTTCGCCTATGCGTTCAACCTCGAGAAGGCGAAGCGGCTGATGGCGGAGGCGGGCTATCCGAACGGAATCGACCCGAAGACCGGCCGTCGCCTGACGCTCACGCTCTCCATCGGCCGCGCTTCGCAGGATACGCGGGAAATCGGCGAACTGCTCGCGGCGTTCTACGACCGAATCGGCATTCGGCTCGAACTCTCCTTCCATACGTGGAATGCGTTCCTGAAGGCGGTGGACGAAGGACGCGTTCAGCTCTTCAACATGGGCTGGGTGGGGGACTACCCCGACGCGGAGAACTTCCTTCAGCTCTTCCACTCGAAGAACGTCAGCCCCGGGCCGAACCACGCGAACTACGTGAACCCCGAATACGACAGGGAATACGACCTTGCGATGGCGGCCGAGACGGCGGCGGAACGCAATCGGCACTGGACGAATTGCCAGGAGATTCTCCGCGAGGATTGCCCGTGGGTTTTCACGCACTTCAATCTGGCGAACACGCTCGTCGGTCCGCGTGTCGGGAACTACGTTCCGAGTTGCTTCCCCTACGGACAGGAGCAGCATTTCAAGGTTGTTGAGAAATGAGAACGCTTTACATCGAACGATCGACCGGCGACAGCCGAACCGGAAACTGGGTTGCGAAACTCGACTTGGCGGAACGCCCCGAACGCATTGTCGTCGGCACGGGTCCCGGTTCGTTCGCGGGCATTCGCTCGGCGCTTTCCTTTGCGCAGGGCTATGCAATCGGTTCGGGGTGCGAAGTGGTCGGGCTGCCGAGCCCCTGCGCACTTGCGGAAGAGGGAAAGGCGATTGCCGTCGTGGGCGATGCGCGGCGCGGCAAGTTCTGGGTCGCGCTCTTCGAGGGCTTCCAAATGGTTCGGGATGTCTTTCAGGTCGAGGGCGCGGCGGAACTCGCCGCGTCCGTCCCGACCGCCTTTCAGGTCGTTTCGCCCGACTCGGGCCGTATCGACGACCTGCTGAAGACGACCTTTGCGGAGCGGTATCTCGGCGGGCGAATGCCGACGGCGGAGGGATTGCGGCGGTTCGCCGAGGCGAACCCGGCGATTCTCAAGCCCGAGCCACTGCCGATCTATCTGAACCCGGCGGTTCGCCCGTAACCGGGTGAATTGCAATCAAAGACAAAGGACGGCCGATAGTCTCCAATGGCACTGCAGATTTATT
>CAVDWI010000188.1:0-2699 GCA_963612485.1 Barnesiella intestinihominis | reverse complement strand
CGGGAGGGTCGCAGTTCACTGCGACCGCGCTCCGCGCCGAAGACGCAACCGCCCTATCCTCGGGAGGGTCGCAGTTTACTGCGACCGCCCCCGCGAAGCGCACCGTGCTGATGGTGGACGAGAACGGCGAACTCAATTCCACGAACGCCGTCTCCACCGTCGCCGACCTCGCCGCCGCCGCCACGTCCGCCCTCGTCGCCGAAGCCAAGGCGGACGCCGCCGCATCCGCGACCGACAAGGGAACGAACATGATCGCCGGCGTCGCCGCCGCAATCGCCTCTTCTGAACTCGTCGTCTACGTCAAGGGGCGCGTCTCCTCGTTCGAGGCGGGCGTTCTCTTCGGCCCAGACGACAAGATCGACATCTACGACTTCAAGGTCAGCAACAATGCGGACGGCACGATCACGGCGAAGACCTGGTGGTATTCGACCGTCCCCATCGGCAGTTCCGAAGCCTACCTCAAGTGGGCGGATTCCCTCACGACCGGCACCTTCACGGACGTTGCGGCGGATTCCAACGAATCCCTCGGCTCGCAGACCGTCGGCTCGAACACCTACCAGAACGCCTATCTGCTGACGAAGACCTTTGACGCTCTCCCCCAATCGTTCTTCCGCGTCGGTCTTGAGCCTGACGCGCCGAGCGGCGACGGCCTGACGCTCGAAATCGGCGGCGTGACGGGCGGCTATACCGGCACGATTCAGGCGGGCGAGACGCTCGTCGTCTCCAACGGCGTGGTAATCGGGAAGGGGGCGCAATGAAGACTGGACGCACACGCATCGACCGCCTCGTCGGTCTCGCGCTCGCCGCGCCGCTCTGCATCGCGCTCTTCGTCCACGGCTCGACCAAGCCCGAACCCATCGTCACGGAAGAGGGCATCAAACTCTCGAAACTCGCCGTCACCTCGAAACGCGCCACGCTCGAATGGTCTTCCACGGACGAGCGCATCCCGGCGGGCGCGGTCTACATGGTGCAGAAGTCGGTTGACGGCGGCACGTGGGTGACCGTCTACGCGACCACAGAAACCAACGCGACATTCGACTGCTTCACGGTTGACCGCGACACCCGGTGGCGCATCGCCGTGGATCTCGGCGAAATCGAAACGGAGGGCGCAAATGAATAGCCCCCTCAAGTGTTACCTCGCCGCGCTCCTTGCCGCGCTCCTTGCGGGAGGGTCGCAGTTCACTGCGACCGCGCTCCGCGCCGAAGACGCAACCGCCCTCTTCGCGGGAGGGTCGCAGTTCACTGCGACCGCATCCGCCGCGACCGCCCTCGCCGCGAACGCCACGAACCTCATCATCGTCTCCAACGTCGAGACGCGCAAGGGCTGGCGGCGTGACGTCGTGATGGAGGAGGGGACAAACCTCGTGGACAAGTCCGGCACAGTCGCATCGAAAGCCGATTCCGCCGCCGTCGCCACCGTCTCGGACGGCGCGGCGGGAATCGCAGACGCAGCGACCGCCGCAATGGAAAGCGCGGTCGGCGAACTCGCCGCAATGACGAACCAAGTCCCCGAACGCGCACAGCACGTCCTGCTCTGCCTACGCCCCGACCTCGCCGCCCGCAGGACGCTCACCTTCATCCTCACGAACGCCACAATCTCCGCCGACGGCAAGACCCTCTCCTTCACCGCCACCGCGAACCGACTTCTCGGCTCGAAACCCGCAATGACCCTCAATTTCGGCGACGGCGTGGACGAAGACATCACCGCAAAGGTGAACTGGACGGGCGACTGGGAGACGAACAGCGTCTCGCATCAGGCGACCGCCGAAATCCCCGTCAAGTACCGGGGCAGACCCGCCGCGCTCTTCGAGAACGTCACCTTCGGCGACGCTTCGGGGCTTTTCGACTTCGGCTCGCTCGTCGTCCTCGTCGGCGGGAACGCCGCGTGGAACGGCACGATAACCAATTCCCTCGACGGCGCGGCGGTTTCCGTCAAGAACGGCTTTTTCATAAAATCCCAGTCAGGAGCAAACCAATGAGTAAACATTCCCTTCAGTTGAATAAACATTCCCTTCAGTTGTGCATCGCGGCTCTTTCCGTCGCCGCGTTCTTCGCGGGAGGGTCGCAGTTTACTGCGACCGCATTCGCCGCGACCGCTCTGCCGGGCGCAGATGAAGCCGCCCGTCGCCGCGTCGCCGCAATCGCCGCGAAATCCAACGCCGCACAGACTGCAACCGCCGCCTCGTCCGCCGTGCGCGTCGCCCGCCCGCTCATCCCGAAGACCGTCTCCGACCGCATCCGCCTCATCGCAATGGACGCGGAGACGATTCCCGGCTACTGCATCTACACCTACGCGCAGGGCGCGAAGACGTGGTGCGTGACGAACGAACTCAAGGCGATCGAGTTCAAGGCGGTCAAGAACCGCTACTCGAAACTCCGCATCGTCACGGCGGCGAAGGCGGCGGGCAAGTGGGACGCGCTCAAGGCGGGCATCGCCGCCGCCGACCTCGAGGACGAGTGGGCGGCCTGCCAGTACATTGAGGACGGCGACCCCGCGTTCGTCTCGGCGACTAACGCCGTCGTCGCCGCGGGCATCGCCACCGCCGAGGAAATCGCCGCGTTCCTCAAGAGCGCAATCGACAACTGACCCTCCCCCTCTCCCGACCTCCACGGCTAAACCCAACACCCGAAAGGACACCCACCCAATGTGCGACAAGACCTCATTCAGCGACCTACGCGACCGCGTGACCGACCTCGAA
>CAVDWI010000187.1:0-2735 GCA_963612485.1 Barnesiella intestinihominis | reverse complement strand
ACCACTCGACGCGCGCGATTTCCGCGCCGTTGATACGGCCACCCGCGTGAACCTTGATCCCGTCGACGCCCATGTCCATCGCGACCTTCATCGCGCGCTTCATCGCGCGCTTGAGGGCGATGCGGCGTTCGAGCTGCTGGGCGATGTTCTCCGCCACGAGCTGCGCGTCGGCGTCGGCGCCCTGGACTTCCTTGATCTCGAGATAGACCTCCTTCTTGGTCATCTTCTCGAGCTCGGTGCGAATCGCCTCGACGTCACCGCCCTTGCGGCCGATGATCACGCCCGGACGGGCGCTGAAAAGGGTCACGCGCACACGGTTCGCATAACGCTCGATCAGGATCTTCGAGATGCCCGCCTCGGCGAGTTTCGCCTTGACGGCCTTGCGAATCTCCTGATCCTCAATCAGATACGCGCCGAACGTCTTCTTGGGCGCGAACCAACGGCTGCCCCAGGCGTGGTTGACGCCGATGCGGAAACCGATAGGATTGACTTTCTGTCCCATTACTTCGTCTCCTTCTTGGCATCCGTGAGGACGACCTTGCAGTGGCACAGGCGACGGGCAATCGGGTGGGCCGAGCCGCGAGCCGTGGGCCAATAACGACGCATACGAGTGGATTCGTCGAACACGCAGAGCTTCACGAGAAGTTCGCCCGGTTCGGCAACGCCATTGTTGTTCTTCGCATTCGCGATTGCGCTCAGGAGCGTCTTGCGGAGAATCTCAGCCGCCTTCTTGGGTGAGAACTCGACGACCTTCAGCGCCTCCGAGGCCTTGAGGCCCTGGCACGCGCGCGCCAGCGGACGGCCCTTGAAGGCCGACATGCGCGCATTGCGAGTGATGGAGATGACTTCCATTGATTATATCCCCTTACTTCTTTTCAACCTTCGCGGCGGAATTGCCGTGCGCCTTGAACGTGCGCGTCGGGGCGAATTCGCCGAGCCGGTGACCGACCATGTTTTCGGTGATGAAGATCGGCATGTGCTGCCGTCCGTTGTGAATCGCGAACGTAAGGCCGACGAAGTCCGGAAGCACCATCGAACGACGGCTCCACGTCTTGATCGGCTGCTTCTTTCCGCTCGCCTGCATCTTTTCGACCTTGCGGAGGAGGCTCTCCTCCACGTACGGTCCCTTCTTGAGAGAACGCGACATGTGTTATTTCCTCCTCTTGACAATGACCTTGTCGGAAGCCTTCCTCTTCGGGCGCGTCTTGCCGCCCTTGGCGAGCTGACCCCACGGCGAACGCGGGTGCGAACCGCCGGACGTGCGGCCTTCGCCGCCGCCCATCGGGTGATCGACCGGATTCATGGCAACGCCGCGAACCGTCGGGCGAATGCCGAGGTAGCGCTTGCGACCAGCCTTGCCGAGCTTGATCGAACCCCAGTCCTTGTTGCCGACCGAACCGACGCACGCCAGGCAGCGGCCGTTGAACATGCGGATTTCGCCGGAGGGCATCTTGAGCGTCACGGTGTTGCCGTCACGCGCCATGATCTGACAGGAGTTGCCGGCTGAACGGGCGACCTTCGCGCCTTCGCCGGGAACCAACTCGACCGCGTGAACCATGAGACCGAGCGGAATCTTCGCGAGCGGGAGGCAGTTGCCAACCGTCGCTTCGGCATTCGCGCCGTTCATGACCTTCATGCCGGGCTTGAGCCCCTCGGGGGCGAGGATGTAGCTCTTCACGCCGTCCGCATACTCGATGAGCGCGAGATACGCGCTGCGGGTCGGATCGTACGCGATGTCCTTCACCGTCGCCTCGACGTCAAACTTGTTGCGCTTGAAATCGACGATGCGCAGACGCTGCTTCGCGCCGCCGCCGTGATGACGGCAGGTGATGCGGCCCTGGTTGTTGCGACCGGCCGTCTTGCGGAGAGCCTTGGTCAGCGACTTGACGGGACGCTTCTCGGTGATTTCCTCGAACGAGGCGGACACGCGGAAGCGCATACCCTCGCTGCGAGCCTTGTAGGTTTTAAGTGCCATTTTCTTTTCGCTCCTTAGACCTGCTCAATGCGCTCGCCGGCCTTGACGGTGACGATCGCCTTCTTCCAGGTGGGTTCCACGGTCGTGCGACGCGTGCCGCGGATGTACTTGATCCCGCCCTTCATGTTGGCGGTGCGAACCGCGAGAACGTGCACGCCGAACTTCTTCTCGACGGCGGCCGCAATCGCAGGCTTGCGGGCATCGCGCGCGACTTCGAGCGCATAGCGGTTCTCAAGCGCGAGCTTCGTGCCCTTCTCGGTAATCAAAACCTTCTTGATGATTTCCTTCGTCATGACTTCGTCTCCTTATTTGGCGATTCGCGCCATGAGCGCATCAAACCCGGCCTTGTCGCAGACGAGCTTGCGGTTCGCGAGAACCGTATACACGTCGAGCGCATCGGCGGTCGAGTAGTCGATGCTGGGAAGGTTGGAGGTGACGAGCACGACCGTGTCATCGACATCCTTCTGGATGATGATGCCGGTGCGCGTGACGCCCAGCGTCTTGAGGAGGGCTGCCATGAGCTTCGTCTTCGGAGCCTCGAACTTGAACTCGTCGAGAACAATCACGTCGCCCGCGACAATCTTGTCCGAAACGGCGCGCGCAAACGCGAGCTTCATCACCTTCTTGTTGATCTTCTGCGAGAAGTCACGAGGCTTCGGGCCGTGCGCCACGCCACCGCCGCGCCACACGGGCGACTGACGGAAACCGGCGCGGGCGTTGCCCGTGCCCTTCTGCTTCCACGGCTTCTTGTTCGAGCCGG
>CAVDWI010000186.1:0-2785 GCA_963612485.1 Barnesiella intestinihominis | reverse complement strand
GCGACGATGACCGAGAGGGCGATGCCCTTGCGGACGAGATTCGTCTCGTGGAAGAGTTTCGCCCCGAGCAGGAAGGTAATCACGACCGAAAAGCGCCGCAGAAGCGAACACGCCGAAATCGGCACGTCCGGGAGGGCGAGTCCGTTGAAGTAAAGCCAGTCGGCGAACGCGAGCAGGATGCCGACGAACGGAATCGTCCACCGCCACTCGAAGCGGTCGCGCGAAAGTCCCGCCGCCTTTCCGATCAGGAGGAACGTGCCGTAGCAGCCGACGAGAAAGACCTGAAACCAGAACTGCGTCGCCTCAACGGGTGCGTTCGCGACCTGAAAGACATACTTGTCGAAGATGCCCGACACCGCCGAGAAGAACGCGCCGGCGAAGGCGCACCAGACGGCGCGGTTGCGGAAGAAGTCGATGCCCTCGTGCCGTCCCGCCCACGAAAAGACGAAATAGCCGAAGAAGACGAGCAGCATGCCCAGCCCCTGCACAACGCCGGGAATCTCCCCGTAGAGGAAGAACGCCACCACGAAGACGAGCGCGGGGGCGCTCGCCCGAATCGGCGTGGCAATCGAAATCGGCAGCGTCTGAAGTCCCTTGAAGGTGAACATCCACGAAATGGAAACGATGATTGCCTTCAACGCCGCGAGCAGCAGCACGCGCCCGCCCGGCGAAAGAACCGCCGCGAGGTCGCCCTTCAGGGCGACGGTCGAGACGAATGCCGCGCACCCGAAGGAGGTCGAGCAGAGCAGGACGGGCAGAACCGCGTTCGCCCTCACGCTCGCCTTCTTCGCAAGGTCGTAGAGCGCGAGAAAGACCGCGCTCGCGAGAATCCAAAGCGTCCACGTTGCCACGGCTACACCTCGGCGACGTCCCCGGCGGACGGGAAGAGCTTGTCCAGGATCTGCTCGGCGGGCGTATAAGCCTTCTTCTTCGCGTTGCAGTCCACGCAACAGGGGACGCAGTTGCCGCGTGTAGACCTGCCGCCCCGCGCCACGGGCACGACGTGGTCGAGCGTCAGGTTCGCCGCGCCGACCTTCTTGTGGCAGTAGTGGCAGACGCCGGCGGCAATCTGCGACTTCCACCAGTCCGTCGCCCGCAGTTCGCGCGCCTTGGCGCGTTCGCGCTTCACGTGCACGGGGTCGGGATTCAAGTCAAGCCAATCGCCCATCTCAAGCCCCTTTTCCCTCCACGGGACGGCCAATGAGGATCTGCGGATGCGCCTCATCAACCGCGATGCGGACGACCGACCCGACGGCGGGTCTGCACCCTTCCGCCGGCACGTCCCACACGACGATGCGGTTGCCGCCGTCGCGTCCGCTCCAACGCGCCTTGTTCCGCTTGCTCGGCCCCTCGACCATCACCTCGCGGACGGTTCCGACCAGCCGTTCGTTCCGGCACTGGCCGCGGCGTTCCTGATCCGCGAGCAGAATCTGGTCGCGGCGTTCCTTCTCCGCCGTCGGCACGTCGTCGGGAAGCGCCGCGCTCCGCGTCCCCGGTCGCGGCGAATACTTGAAGACAAAGGAATTGTCGAACCCCGCCTCCTCCATCAGCGAGCGCGTCGCCTCGAAATCCTCCACGGTCTCGCCGGGATAGCCCACGATGACGTCCGTCGTCACGGCGAATTCGGGGTCGAAGTCGCGCAACTTGCGAACCGCCGCGAGATATTCCGCACGGGTGTAGTGCCGCCCCATGTCGAGAAGAATGCGGTCGCTGCCGGACTGGACGGGCAGGTGAAGATGGCGGCAAATCTGCGGAAATTCGCGGTAGGCGCGAACCAGTTCGTCCGTGCAGCCCTTCGGATGCGCCGAGGTGAAGCGGATTCGTTCGATGCCCGGCACGGACGCAATCGCTTCGAGGAGGCGCGGGAACGCCTCGACGTAGCCGCCGGGGCTGGGCGCGTCCGCCGCGTCCCACGCGGCGTTTCGCACCCCATAGCGGAGGACGCTCTGCCCGAGCAGACACACCTCCTTCACGCCGTGCGCGGCGAGTGCGCGGACTTCCGCCACGACCTCCCGCGCCGGACGCGAATACTCGTGGCCGCGCACGTCGGGGACGATGCAGTAACTGCACCGGTTGTCACACCCGATGAGAATCGTCACGAACGCCTGAAAGGAGGACGCGGCGGAATCGGGCGCGGCGAACGTGTGCGCGTCAAGTCCGCTCGGCACGGCATCTTCGCCAAGGTCGAGGATGCGTTCGCGGCGCTTTTCGGCGCGGCTGGCGACGACCTTCTCGACGATGCGCGGAATCAGTCCGAACGCCCGCGGCCCGACGGCGAAGTCGAGTTTCGGGAGTTTCGCGAAGACTTCCTCGCCAAGCCGTTTCACCGCGCACCCCATCAGCCCCGTGATCTTCCCGGCGGCAATCAGGTTGCCCGTCTTGCCGACGGCCTTTTCCTCCGCCTTCTGCCGCACGGTGCAGCTGTTGACGATGACGAGTTCGGCGGAAGCCTCGTCGGCGGCTCGTTCGTGTCCGGCGGCGACGAGAAGCGCCTCAACGGCTTCCGAATCGCGCACGTTCATCTGGCAGCCGTAGGTATGGATCAGGAATTTCATGCTCAGTCCACGAGCGTCGCGAAATAGTCGTCGAGCGTCTCGGCGCGGCGGATTTCGCGAACCTCGCCGTCCGACTCCAGCAGGAGTTCCGCGCTGCGCAACTTGCCGTTATACTGAAAGCCCATCGCGTGCCCGTGCGCCCCCGCGTCGCAGATGACCACCAAATCGCCGCGTTCCAGGACGGGCAGCACGCGCTGGATGGCGAACTTGTCGTTGTTCTCGCAGAGCGA
>CAVDWI010000185.1:0-2790 GCA_963612485.1 Barnesiella intestinihominis | reverse complement strand
CTATAGGTGTCCGTTATTTTTGCGCTGATGATACGAATAGACTTATGGATATTAAGGTGGTAAACTTTCTAAGGGGGATAAACATACTTCCTGTCTTCGGCCGTCCTGTATTGGAGGTATTGTGGTATGTGCGGGCGTTGCTGTTGTTGGTGTTGACTGCTCCAATGTTCGTATGGCTTATGCGTCGTTCAAAACGAATGGGCATGGTTGTTGTTTCTATCATCTACATTTTATGGATGCTTCAAACGCAGTTTCTGCCTTGGATGAACTATGAGTTAAGTTTGCGGTGCTTGTTCTTCTTTGTTTTTGGCATGTTTGCTCGTTTACACGATATTGATGATTGCAAGTTTAAAATCGGAATTTGTTACTTGATTACAGGAGTTGTGTTGATGATCGTGAACAAGATTTTCGTATTTGGAGTCTTATCGCGTTCACTACTGGGTTCATTGTACACAGTGTTCCTTATAATTGGACTTTGGTCTGCTATGCCGACCGTTAAATTACCGGGATTCTTTAGCGGCAAATCGTTTGCAATTTATGTTCTCCATTCAATGCTTATTTATCTTGGGGGAGCGGTATTTAAAGCATTTGGAATGTGGAATGCAGTAAACACAGACATCGGAATTGTTGTGACAATAATAGGATATATTATCTTATCTTGTGGTATTGCAGAAATTATGAAACGTAAAACACCAAAACTTTCCCAACTGTTTTTTGGCGGGCGATGAACTCGCGGCAAGACCCTGCTCGGTAAATGCCGACATGGGAACGCTCGAATGTTTCAGCATCGTGAACCGGTCACAATTTGTGACCAGTTTCTCCATCTCGGAATCAGTCAGACGAAAAAAACGAAAACAATATTCGCGGCGTTATCTGCCGGTGACGTAAGGCTTGCCGCAGAATGAACAGACCGCACCGTCGTGAAGCGGCGCACCGCAATTCGGACACCTCTTCTCCAGAACCTCGCCGCAAACCGCGCAATATGTTCCGCCTACCGGATCCGCCGCCGAACGGTCGGGACGGTAGAAAGCCCGTCCCTCCACCTCATACCCGTGATTCGACGGGCAATGCGGATTCGGACAAAACCCCTTCTCCTCCGAATGCACCGCAAACCGCCGCGAAGAAGACTCTTCTTCCCCATCCGTCCCCTTCGGAAATTCAAGCGGAATGCCAAACTTCGCCGAAAGCGCGTGGATGACCTCGTCGTTTAACTTCGTTCCGTCGCCCTGCTCGAACATCGAAAGAGCCGACTGCTTGCAGCCAACTTCGGCGGCAAGCACACTCTGGGAAAGCCCCGCCTCGCGGCGCGCTTCCCTTATCTTCAGGCAGAACTCTGAACTCAGATTTGTCACGGAGGATATTATGGACTTTTTTCGCCGTTCCGACAAGGGGTGAGTTATCAACAAATCAACAGGTTTATCAACTTATCAACCTATGTTCACTACTCTGTTGATAATTATATAAACACTTTTATCAACAACTCCAGCCCGCATATCTCCTCAGTAGGTCCTGAGGAGAATTTCGGACGGCAGAAGATACTCATCCCCCTTCTTGTGGGAAATTCCGCACCGTTCGAGTTCGGCAATCACTTCTCCCGAGAGAATATTGCCCTTGTCGTTGAAGAACTTCTCCAGCGCGGCACGTTTTTGAGCGAGGTTGCCGTTTGGTTCGTTTGCGACGAGCACCCCTTCCAAAACCTGTGCGCGGCGAATCCGTCCTTCCACCTCCGCTCGGTCACGCGCCTCGCGGACGGCTTCCAGCACATGGTCGCGTGTTTCGCCCGGAAAGCGGTCCGGCAGGTCGATATCGCGGTCGAGGAGCGCAAGGGCGTTCGGATTGCGTTCCTGCAAGTCCATTTCCTTCGCCATCTGCGCGGCAAGTTCGCCCTTCACCTTCTCACACGCGACCTTCAGCGCGGTGGCGGTGGCATTTGTCGTTGAAATTTCTCCTTTTAGCGAGAAAACTTCATTATTTGCCGCGTCAAGCTCACCTTTCAGTGCTGAAACAGCAACATTTGCCGCATCAAGTTCGCGCTGCAGTTCGTCAACGCGCGTTTTCAGAAGCGCGATTTCCTCATCCTGCTTCGCCTTGTCGGCGGCGAGTTCCTCAACAACAACCTTCTGAATGTCCAATTCCTCCGGCTCGGCGGTAAAAGTCTCCTCGATTGTCTCTTCCTTCACCACTTCTTCATTCGGCATCGTTCGCGGATGCAGAAACTCTTCGTAATTCATGACTGAATATCCTGTCCTTTGAGTTCGCATTCCGGATAGATGAAGAGCCGACAGTCAATCGGGCCGTTGAAAAACGGAATGCGCATCTTGTAATAGAGATTGACGAGACATGCAAGGTCAGGGTTTCCCGTAATAAGACCACCCGTCCATCCGTGACACTTCTCGTTCATAAAAGTTCCAATTCGCTCGTAAATAGGAGACAATTCCTCAAAAGTGCCGAGACGAATGCCATATTCTGGGTTGAAAAAGACGAATCCCTTTCCATCAGGAATCGGCGAATCGGCGAAATCGCAGGCCTTGAACTCAATGTATGGCGCAACGCCCGCGCAAATCGCATTGCTGTGTGCGTTTTCTACGGCTTCCGGCGATATGTCCGTCGCAATCAATCGCGGCAGATTGTCGGTCTTCTCGTTTTTCTTCGCCTCAAGGAGCATTTCCTTCCAAATCTGGTCGGGGGATGCACCAATGTGCTGGCGTGGTGCGATAGTCGGTGCTTTTTCTCCGGGAATTATCTGATTGTAGCCCTTGATGGACTGGAATGCGAAATGTCCCTTTAGTG
>CAVDWI010000184.1:0-2841 GCA_963612485.1 Barnesiella intestinihominis | reverse complement strand
ACATCGACTACCGCGAATGGCGGCCTTCCGCAGGCGAGACGGACGTCAACGGCAACGAGATCGAGGATCGGGAATACGGGCCCGCCGACTTCGACAGGAACATCGTCATCAAGTCGCGCACGGAAGCCGTCGCCAGGCGGATAACGAAGTGGCTGAAGGAAAACGGGCCCCACTCGAAGACGATTGTCTTCTGCGTCGGCATCGAGCACGCCGCCCGCATGCGCGAACTGCTGAACAACATGAACCCGGAGGAGGCGCGCGAAGACCCACGCTACGTGATGCGCATCGTGGGCGAGGACAGGGAGGGGCGTGACCAGCTCGACAACTTCATCGACGTGAACGAGACCTATCCCGTCATCGCCACCACCTCGAAACTGCTTACGACGGGCGTGGACTGCAAGATGTGCAAACTCATCGCGCTTGACGCGAACATCCGCTCGATGACGGAGTTCAAGCAGATCATCGGGCGCGGCTCGCGTCTGCGCTGGGACGACGGCAAGCGCTATTTCACCATCATGGACTTCCGCAACGTGACGCGGCTTTTTGCCGACAGGGAGTTCGATTCCGAGCCTTTTGAATTGGTCGAGGAGACGCCTTGCCCGAAATGCGGGCTCTTCCCCTGCGTGTGCGAGAGGCCGGCCGGGGATCCGCCCGCACCGCCTCCTCCGACGCCCACGCCGCCTCAGCCCCCGACTCCGCCCAAGCCGCCCGTTCCCGTCGTGGAAGGCCCGGCGGTCGCGGTAATCGATGAAATCACGCGCTTCTACGGTCGGGACGGCAAGCTGATGGTCGAGGGAATCGCCACCTACCGCGACGGCCTCCGCCGCGAATGGAGCACGGTCGAGCAGTTCCGCGCCTTCTGGAACGCCCAGTCCCACAAGCGCGAAATCTTCGACCTTCTGCGCGAGAAGAGCCTCCCGCTGGAAGGGCTGCGCGAACTGCTGGGGGACAAGGTGAGGGAAATCGACAACTTCGACCTGATTTGCCACGTCGCGTTCGGGTGTGCGCCGCTCACGCGCGCCGAGCGCATCGCGCGTGCGAAGAAGTCCGCCGAACTGCGCAACTACGGCGAGTCGGCGCGGGAAGTCCTCTATGCGCTTCTCGACAAGTATGGCGAAACGGGCGCGGCGGATCTGGGCGATACCAACATCTTCTCGGTCGATCCGTTCCGCGTCCGCTTCGGGTCGGTGCAGAGAATCGCCGCGCGTTTCGGGGGCAAGGAGGAATTGCTGAAGGCGATGAGCCTCCTGCAGCGCGAACTTTACAACGATACGGCCGCCTGAGGAGGGCGGTCGGGAAGGATAGGTCCGGATGGCACTTGGAACATTCGTCAAGACGATACGCAACATCATGCGCGGCGACGCGGGCATCAACGGCGACGCCCAGCGCATCGAGCAGATGACGTGGATGCTCTTCCTGAAGATTTACGACGAGAAGGAAAGCGTCTGGGAATTCAACGAGCCGGACTACCGCTCCATCATCCCCGAGGAACTGCGGTGGCGGAACTGGGCGGTGGACAGGAAGGACGGTCGGGCGCTGACGGGCGAGGCGCTCCTCGACCTTGTGAACAACCGCCTCTTTCCGACCCTGAAGAAACTCCAGGTGGACGAGAAGACTCCCGTACGCAAGGGAATCGTCCGCGCCGTCTTCCAGGACGAGAACAACTACATGAAGGACGGCATTCTCCTGCGGCAGGTGGTGAACGCCATCAACGAGATCGACTTCGGCGAATACGCCGACCGCCACGCCTTTGGCGAGATCTACGAGGAGATCCTGCGCGGACTGCAGTCGGCGGGCAGTGCGGGCGAGTTCTACACGCCGCGCGCCGTGACCGACTTCATGGTGCGGATGGTCAGACCGACGCTGGGCGAGCGCGTGGCGGACTTCGCGGCGGGAACGGGCGGCTTCCTCGTCTCGGCACTCAAGGAACTCGAAAGGAGCGTCAGAACGGTTGCCGACCGGGAAGTCCTCAACGGCAGCCTGCACGGCGTCGAGAAGAAGCCGTTGCCGTATCTGCTCGGCGTGACGAACCTGCTCCTCCACGACATTGACAACCCCGATCTCGTGCACGGCAACTCCCTCGAGCGCGACGTGCGCAGTTATGGCGACGCGGAGAAGTTCGACGTGATCCTGATGAATCCCCCCTACGGCGGCGGCGAGAAAGAGGGCGTGAAGGTGAACTTTCCGAAAGACCTGCAGTCGAGCGAGACGGCCGACCTCTTCATGAGCGTCATTCTCTATCGCCTCAAGGCGCACGGCCGCGCCGCCGTGGTTCTGCCCGACGGCTTCCTCTTCGGCGACGGCGTGAAGCGGAACATCAAGGAAAAGCTGATGAAGCAGTGCAATCTGCATACGGTCGTGAGATTGCCGGCCTCGGTGTTCTCTCCGTATACCTCGATTACGACGAACATCCTCTTCTTCGAAAAGGGCTCGGAGACGAAGAAGACGTGGTTCTATCGCCTCGACATGCCCGAGGGCGTCAAGCATTTCTCGAAGACGAAGCCGATGAAACTGGAGGATTTCGCGGCGGCGGAGGCGTGGTGGAACGACCGCAGGGCGATTGAGGAAAACGGCGCGGACAAGGCGCGGTGCTACACGATACGGGAAATCGCCGACAACAACTACAACCTCGACCTCTGCGGCTACCCGAACGAGGAAGAGGAGATTCTGCCGCCCGACGAGCTCATCGCCCGATACAAGGCGGAGCGCGGCGAACTTGACGGGCGAATCGATGGCGTTTTGGCCGAAGTTGAGCGGTTGCTGGGGAAAGCGATGAAATAGGGGCCTATGCGTCTGCCGGGATTTGACTATACGCGACCCTTGTTCTACATGGTCACGCTG
>CAVDWI010000183.1:0-2853 GCA_963612485.1 Barnesiella intestinihominis | reverse complement strand
TCGTCTGGCAGATTGGCAAGAAGGACGGCTCGAACGCCGAGTTCCTCTACCGCTACAACGCCTGGGAATACGGCAACGCCCCGAAACTCCCCTCCGACCCGCACTTCAATCCCGAGACGCACGTCTGGCGGCACGTCATCCCGGAAAACCGCGTCTACCCGAACGCGAACGTCCCGGAGCTCATCGCCCCGATCTACGAGAGCAAGTTCATGCCGTCGAGCGAAGTCCTCTGCGGACTCGAGCTCGTCTGGACGGAGACCGAGGCGGGCTACCGCACGCTGACGGTCGATTGCCTCTACTCGAACTGGCAGGGCATCCGCGACGACGGCATCGAGATGATCGTCGGCGACCGCAAGAAGGTGTGGGCGTTGCCCGGCACGCGCGGCGCGAAGAATCCGCAGATGACGCTCACGATGACCTTCCCCGTCCAGCCGGGCGAGAACCGTGCGCTCATCCGCGACGTGAGCAACGCGAAGCACTACAAGATCAAGTTCGACGCGATCACCCTGACGAAGGCGGAGCGCGACGACCCGCCGCCGCCGTTCCTCGTGCCGCGCGTCCGGGCGTTCTCCGGCATCGTGCATCCCGGCGACGCGGCGACGCTCGCCGTCACCGCCTACAACCGCCGCGAGGGCGACTTCACCTGGTCGGTCACCGACCTCGGCGGCACGACGGTCGCGAGCGGCACGGCGACGCTGAAGGACGGACGCGCCGACGTCGCCCTCCCGACGGCGGTTCGCGGCTGGTTCGAGGTGACGTGCGCGGGCGAGGGACTGAAGCCCGCGAAGACGACTTACGCCGTCACCGAGCCGGTCGAGGTGAAGAGCATCCCGTCCTCGCGCTTCGGCTGCCACGCCTCCGAGTCGGACGTCTACCGCCTCCTGCCGGGAGATGACCCCGTCCGCGACCGCCTCTATTCCGAGAAGGTTCGCCGCGCCTCGCTCGGCGGTGCGCGTTGGGTGCGTCTGCACTCGCTCTCGTGGGCCCTTCGCGAGCCGGAGAAGGGGAAGTATCTCTTCGATGACGTTGACAGGCGCTTCGCCCGCATCGAGAAGTATAAGATGAACATTCTCCTCGGCGTCGGTCAGACCCCCGCGTGGACGTCGACCTCGACGAACACGGGCACGACCGTCTGCGGCAACTACGCCTACCTCTACTATCCGCCGAAGGATTGGCAGGCGTGGGCGGACTACATGAAGGAAATCGTCCGCCGCTTCGGCAGCCGCGTCTCGCACTACGAGATCGGCAACGAGCCGGGCTACGCCTCGGCGTTCTGGACGTGCGGCGACGCGCCGGCGTTCGGCAAATACCTGAAGACGGCCTATGACGCAATCAAGTCCCTCCAGCCCGACGCGGTCGTCTATCCCGGGGCCCCGCTGAACGTGGACTTCCTCGACGAGGCGATCCGCGCCGTCGGCGGCAAGCCGCCGTTCGACGTCCTCTCCGCCCACTATCTCGGCAACTTCAAGCGCAATTCCGAGAAGCCGGTGCAATGGCGCGGACTGCTGCACAAATACGGACTGCCCGAGACGTTCATCAACTCCGAGGACATGCACTGGGCGAGCGTCGGCCGCGTGCACGGGCCGCTCGCCTGTGCCGAAGCCCTCGTGAAGACGCACGTGCGCGAGGCGTCGCAGGGCGTCATCCGCACCTTCACGTTCGAGGGCTTCGGCGACTACGCCGACCTCTACTCGTTCTTCACGGTGCGCGACGAGCCGAAGCCGTCCTTCGCCGCCTATCGCGCGATGACCCACCGCCTGGAGGGGGCGGACTACCTCGGCTCGCTCTCCGGCGCGGAATACGAGGCCTACGTCTTCGACCGCGGCGGAACGCCCGTCACGGTCGTCTGGCGCAACGAACCCGGCACGGTGCGCCTCGACTTCGCCGCGTCCCGCCTCGTGCGCGTCGACCTGATGGACGCGGAAAGTCCGCTCGCTTCGGAGACTGGCGTCTACGACCTCGCTGCGGGGCCGAGTCCCGTCTACATTGAGGGCGGCGACCTCGCCTTCCTCAAGGCGCAGATTGACGCGCGCCGCTCGATTCCCGAGACCGTGCAGCTGCGTCCCGGCGAGACGCGGGTGCTCCGCTGGCGCGACAGTTCGCTGACGCTTTCCGCGCCGACGAACGCCGTCGACGGGCTTTACGACAACGTCTTTGCCGCGACCGTCGGCGGTCGGCGCATTGCCTTCCCCGTGCTGATGGAAGTCGCCACGCCCGGTCGCGGCGTCAACCGCGTGCGCAACGGCGGCTTCGAGCAGGGCACGGCGTTCTGGTTTACGCCCAAGGACGGCAGTTTCTCCGTGGTCGATGGTGCGGGCTATCTCGGCACACGCGGCGCGAAGGTGACGGGTGTCGCGCACTTCGGACTCGCCAACCGCATCAAGGTGCGTCCCGGCGAGAAGTATCTCATCTCCTGCCGGGCGCGCGGCGAGGGAATGCTCGGCGCCTGCCTCGGGAAGGTCGACGCGGACGGCAAGATGCTGAACGGCAAGGCCGGCATTAACCTCCTGCATTCCCGCGTGACGGACGCCTGGCGGCGGCATTCGGAGATCGTGATGTGCGACGAGCCGGGCATCGCCTACCTCTCGCTCTCGTTCCTGCCGAACTACGGCGACAACGAGCGGAAGAACACGCTTTACATCGACGATGTCGTCGTCGCCCGCCTGACCGAGCGCGTCAGCGAGACGAAGGCCCTGAACGAGGGCGGCTTCGCCGCGACGCTCGCGAAAGCCCCGCCGATGGCACTCACCGAGGCCGACCAGGTCGTGCTCGACACGGCGACCGCGCCGTGGAAGGGGCCCGCCGACCTCTCGGCGACCTGCCGCGTCGCGCTCGACGCGGACGCGCTGACGC
>CAVDWI010000182.1:0-2864 GCA_963612485.1 Barnesiella intestinihominis | reverse complement strand
GCGATCATGCCCGCGACGGGCGAATACTTCGCGCAGGAGCACGGCGAGAAGAAGGAGCCCGCGCTGGGCGTTCTTCTCCCGACGGCGGCGGAAGGGGAACGCGCCTACTCGAACGTCATCAACGTCTACTACCTGCCGTGGAAGGATGCGGCGTTCGTCGCCGCCGCGATGCAGACGGACGCGGCGCTCGCCGCCAGCGTCACCACGGGCAAGGACTTCAACCTATTCGACTCCTCGAAGGAAACCCCCTCGTTCTCCGTCGCGATGATGAACCCGCGAAACGCCGCGACGGAAGTGAAGTGCCGCGTCGTCGCCCGGAACTACGACGGCAAGAAGGACGTGGACGAGTCCTTCAAGGTGAGTCTTGCGCCCTACGGCATCACGAGCCGCCGCTTCACCCTGCCGAAGCGTCTGCGCGACTACTGGTTCGTCGAGGCGTCGTTCGACGACGGCAAGACGAATTCCTTCGTGCGGGCGGACATCGCGGCGATCGAGCCCTACAAGTTCAAGTCGCTCGGCACGAGCGTGATGGGCATCGCCGCCAGTTTCGACATCCCCTCGGCGGAAGCCTGCGACAAACTGCTGACGCGCATGGGTGCGCGGTGGATTCGCTCTTCCGGCGGAACGGAGACGGAGAAATACGCCGCGAAGAACCGGCGCGGCATCCTCTCGTTCCATCTCGACCACAAGGCGACGAACGAGGCGCAGCGCATCGCCTTCGCGAAGGAGAAGCTGAAGGATGCGGTCGCGAGGGACTGTCCGATCGTCGAAATCGGAAACGAACTGAACTTCGGTGCGAAGGGCGACGAGGTCCGCAAGCGGTGCGAGGGCTACCGCGACTGGCTCAAGGCGTTCTACGACGCCCGCGCCGAACTGAAACTCGAGGGCAAGGTGAAGATCTCCACCTTCGGCTTCGCGGGCTGCATCGACGGCGGCGCGTTCTACAAGGCGATGGACAAGGCGGGCTGCTGGGACTACTGCGACGTCCTCTCGCTCCACCCCGGTCGCCTGAACCAGACCCCGGACAACCCCGGGCCCGACTGGCAGTGGAACTACCGTGCGCAGATCCAGTCCACCAAGGGCTTCATGCGGTCTATCCGCGAGAAGCGTCCGCTCGACCTCATCCTCACCGAGGTCTACGCCCGCACCCCGCCGAACAAGAACGATTCGGACTCGACGCGCTCCGCCGCCGAGAACGTCATCCTCTCGTGCGCGATCGCGAAGATCGAGGGCGCGACCGCGCTCAACTGGTATCAGCTTCACGATTCCGTCCACTCCAACATCGGTGCGATCAACGAGTTCAACACGGAATACCACTACGGCCTCCTTCGCCGCGACGGCACGGTGAAGCCGTCCCTGCTCGCGTTCTGCACGATTTCCGAGGCGCTGGACGGTGCGGAGTTCGACCGCAGCGTCTCCTACGACGACGACCGCAAGGCGTGGTTCTTCCGGACGCCGCGGGGTCCGATGGCGATTCTCTACGACCGCAAGGACGGCTACTATCCCTACGACGGGATGTTCACGGGTCGTCCGTTCACGGGTCACCTCGAGCCGTGGCTCGACCACTGGAAGAGCCGCACGGACTATCGCTTCGAGGCGCCGCGCGGGTTCGTCGTCGTGCGTGACGTCATCGGGCGGTCGCGCAAGGTGAAGGCGGACGCGAAGGGCTACGTGACGCTCAAGTTGAGCGGTGCGCCGGTGATTGTCTACGGACTCGGTGCGCCCGCGCCGTCCGTCCAGCCGCGTCCCGCCGCCGAATGGGGGCTTGTCGCGTCGGACGGCGTGACGGCGGCGGAAGCCGCCGCGTTCCGCGAGGTCGGCGGCAGTTTCGCCTTTGATGCCTCGCTCGGCGAAGGTTTCGCGGAATACGACTACTTCCCGCTGCCCGAGACAACGCGCACGGAGAAGGAAGCAGCCGCCGAGATGAAGGCGCTCTTCGAGAAGGGCGTCCGCCGAGTTGTCGTCCCCGTCACCGTCCGTCCGCAGGGCGCGAACTGGAACGCGAAGCAGGAGGACGGCAAACGGCAGGGGCGCGCGCTCGCGGAGCGGCTGAAGCCGTATGCGTCGGCGCGGAAGTCCGCTCCCGCCGCGACGCCCGAGGTCTGGGTCCAGCCCAGGGGCGACGTCGGCGCGGCGATGTGGAACGGCGTGAGGGATCTCGCCGACGGCGTGGCGCTCACGTGGGATAGTTTCCCGTGGGCGAACCCGGCGAAGCGGATGGGCGAGATGGTCTGGCAGTCGAAATGGTTCGGACTTCCCTACATGGTCGTCGACTTCGGCCCGGTCGGCCACGACGCCTGGAAGAGCAAGGGACGCGAGGCGCAGATTGCCGACGCGCAGTTCTTCACCGCGCTCGTCATGCTGAACGTTCAGGCGAAGTGCCGCGCCGTCGCCTTCACGAACCTGCGCGACGCCGCGTCCGGTGCGGAGGCTCTCGGCACGACCGCACTCGCCGCGACGATTACGGACAAGGTCGACAGATACTGCAAGGCATCGGGGTTCTTCAGCGCGAACGGCGGCGAGAAGAGCCGCCTGAAGGCGGCGAAGTTCGCTCGCGAACTGACGAAGAACTGCTCCGCCGCCGAAACTTCCCTGTCGCAGACGGGTCTGCGGTTCGTCCGCTTCTGGGACGGCACGCGCCGCTCGGCGGTCGTCTGGCAGGGCAACCGCAACTCCCTCACCTGGTGGCGGGTCGACGACCTGACGGGCGAGCCCGAGCCGAAGGAAGCGGAGGTCGAGATTCGCGCCGCTAAGAACGCGACGCTGCAGGTCTACGACATGTATGGCGTGGCGCAACCGGTCGAAGTGAAGGACGGCAAGGCGGTTGTCAAGGTCGCCGGCGACGTTCCCCTCGTCGTCTGCGG
>CAVDWI010000181.1:0-2910 GCA_963612485.1 Barnesiella intestinihominis | reverse complement strand
CACTACGCCGGTTGGCATTATGCACAACGTCGCGATTACGGTCAAGACGCTGATGCCGACGGTCTACGACTCGACCAAGACGAAGGGTTGCCCGATTTGCGCGTATACGACCGGGGGTGCTTGCTATCTCTTCGAGCAGGGGACGCTGAAGATCAACGGTCTCTTCGCGAGCTGTGGTTGCGAGGATATGTTCGAGTACGGCTATTTCTGGCTCGGTTCGGGCAAGAAGGCCACGCGGCTCTTCGACGCGCTCAGCAAGGCGGCTGTTGATGATTACAACACGCTCCCCACGGCTGACGATATGGGCATCGACTTCGCGGCCACTCGCTACGGCAAGACGATGAAGAAGGTCGTCGTTGAACTTGACGTTAACGATGGTGCTGATGTCGACGTCTCCGGCATTGGTTTCGGCTCCTACACCGACTCCAAGTACAAATACAACAAGGATGACGATGAGTACGTGCTCAAGTCGACGGCTAAGGTCAGTGCTTCGGGTTCGATTCTCGGCTCGGTCTCGGTGGATAAGCTCAAAGCCTATCTCGTCGATCAGGGCACTCTGACGGAGGCGCAGGCGGCAGAAGAATTCAAGGTCTTCCCCGTTGCAGACGGCTGCACGATTGAACTCACCTGCGATGAGGGCGATGAGGCGAATTTCGTCCCGGTCACGGGCACGTTCACCATCAAGCCCGCGACGGCCAAGGCCTTCACCAAGGTCATCCCGGCCGCTTGCTGGGTTGATTGATAACTGACGGCAATCAGGGCGATGGCATCGGGCAGGTTTGACCGTCCGATGCCATCGTTTCGTGTAAAACGGAAACGATTTTGCAATGAAAGCGACTCCCCCCAAAGTGATGGCGGCTCTTTTAGCCGTGGTTCTTATCGTCTGCCTCGGATGCGAAAAGGAAACCGAAGGGTCGAAGGAGGATGTTCTTGTCAAGATTGGCGAACGCACGTTGACGGATGTCCAACTGAACCGGGCGACCGAAGCGTGCCTCTCGACCTACCTGACAAAGAAGGACACCAGGGCGGCCTCGCGCAAAAGGGATACGGAGAAGCTTCGGTCGCGCGCCGAGGCGAAGTCGCTTGTCGCCGAAATCAATTACATGCTGGTGGCCGGCAGCGAGAAAGGACGCGACGGCGAGCCGTCGGCAGATGAGGTGAAGAAGGTTGAGGACGACTATTCGGTCAGTTATTTCGGCACGAAGGGGCGGTTTGGTGACTTTGCCGCCGTTCTGCCGCAAGAGGATTTCAAGGTCATTTGCGACCAGGTGAGGAAACTGGCCACGGTCAGTGCATTTGCCGACAGGCATTATGCCGACAGGTATCGTGTTTCGGAGCAAGACATCGCCACGGCCTGGACGAATATTGTTGAGCACAACAAGTTGATTGACGCGACGAACGCCTGTATTTATGCGATGGCGCACGACCTTGTGCGGCGGGCGCGAGACGGTGAGGATTTTTCAAAACTGGCGGATGCGCATTCTCAAGACGAATGCGGCGAACCGGGCGGCGTTCTGCCCGGACTGCACATGGATGACTACGCCTACGACAAGCCCGCAGTCTGGGCTGCCATTTCCGCCTTGAAATCAGGCGAGGTGACGGAGCCGCTTGATTCCGAGGACGGGCTTGCAATCTTCAAATTGGTGAGCGTGACGAACTGCCTCTGCTCGGGCGAAGAGTCGTCCGAGGAAAAAGACTATCACCTTCAGCGCATCATCCTGCACCGTGCGCTGAAAGTCCCCTACGAGTCGGTTGACGAGCTGGCCACCGAGATGCGGGCGCAGAAGAAGCGCGAAATGTGGCGGCAGATTGTCATGGATTTGACAACGGAGAACCCGCTCTCCTTCCCGTCGGGGTTTGAGAAGTTCTCGTCCGATTCGCTTTTCGCGCTCCGCGCCTATTCGCGCGACGTGCCGAAGCCCAAGTTGAACAAACTTGAAAGCATGGTCTTGAAGGCCCTGAAGGCCAAGAAAAAGCAGCAGAAGTCCCACGACAACGACAAGGAGTAAGACATGAGAAAACACGTTCTTCGTTTCGCTTCATCCGTCTCGGCGGCACTTGCCGCGCTGCTGCCGCTTCGCGGCGCGGCGGTCGATTGGCGGGCATCGTTCTTGGAGAGCGAGGCGGCCGCCCGCGAACACAATGTGCCGATGGTTCTGTTCGTCGGAGCGGTGGACTGCAGTTCGTGCCAGGTGGTGGACGCCGCGCTCGCGGAGGACTCGCGCTTTCTTGACTGGGCGAATGCGCACGGCGAGTTCGTCTATTGCTACGTCAAGGGGAAGTCGAAGAACAACATGGCCAAGTATTTGAGCAATCCGAAGAAATACGCTTCGCTCATCTCGGAAGACCTGGCGGCCGCGCTCAATTTCACGAAGGGAAGCGTCATTCCGCGTGTCGCGTTCTACTGGCCGGGACACGAACCGGACGAGAAAGAGTCGTTCAGCTGTTGGAAGGGTTACATGCCAATCAAGGAACCAAAGGACGACACAATCGGTCAGTTGATTGCGTGTCTCAATGAGTTCTTCGCGGATTACAAAACCACGACCGCCTTTGGTGCCGGTGCAACGTCCTCGGATCGGCTGGAAGTCCTGCCGGGGGCGGACTCCGTCATCGTGCCGGTCAAGCGTACGAGCGGTTTCTCGCGTACGATCCCGACAAGTCTGGTCGTGCCCGCAACGGCGGCAACGAACCGCATTGACTGGGCGGAGGGGCAGTCCAACGCCTTCGTCCGCGTCGAACTTCCGAAGGGTTTGATTCCGGGCGCGTCATTCGACCTGCTTCTGCTGGGCGAAGACGGCGAAGCCCAAGCCCAGTCGTCCGTGTGGATGGTGGAAGAACGCGAAACTTCCCCGAAGAATCCGCTTTGGATCGGTGAGCGCGACGCGGCGACGCTCCGCCCCGGCGAATGGA
>CAVDWI010000180.1:0-2918 GCA_963612485.1 Barnesiella intestinihominis | reverse complement strand
CGCGACAGCCGCATGAAGGAACGCAAGAAACCCGGTCAGCCGGGTGCTCGCAAGCGCTTCCAGTTCTCGAAGCGTTAATCGCGATGCAAGCGACGGCGGCAGATTCGCCGCCGTCGCTTTCTTTTCCGACGCGCATCGTTTTGGCTTTTGCGTCGGGTGTCTCACGTTTCAATTTCAGTTTGATATGGCATTTGGTTTTCTCAAGAAGATAGTGACGGCGCTTGCGGGCGGCCGTTCCCAGAAGAAGAGCGGCGGTCGCACCGGCGGCAAGGGTCGCGGCGGAAACGGGCAGGGCGGTGGCCGTCCGAAGCAGCAGAAGCAGGGTCAAAAGGGCGGTCAGCAGCAGTCGCGCGCAAAGGGCGGCAACAGCGGACGTGCGAACGGCGGTTCGCGTCCGCAAAACGGCGGTCAGCCGACTCCGGGCAACGGCGGGCGGCGCGACCAACAGGGGCGCACCGGAGGTTCGCGCGGCGGCAGTCGCGGCGAACGGCGCGACGGGCGCGGCGGTCGCCGAGGTCGGCGCGGGTCCGCGCCCGTCAATACGGCGGCGGACCAGATGCGTCCGGGCGGCGAAGTCTCGCCGGCGGAACTCGAGGCGCGTCGTGCCGCGCACGCCGCGTGGGATCCAACCACCTTCGCGGTTGAGCCTCTTGAAGGAAAGAAGCGATTCCACGACTTCGACCTGCCGGGCGAGGTGATGCACGGCATTGCGGACCTGGGCTTCAAGTATTGCACGGAGATCCAGGCGCTTTCGCTCGAGCAGGCGCTCGCCGGGAAGAACATCGCGGGCAAGGCACAGACGGGGTCGGGCAAGACGGCGGCGTTTCTCGTCGCCATCCTCACACGCTATCTGCGGACGCCGGAGAGCCGTGCGAAGACGGGCGGCACACCCCGTGCGCTTGTTCTCGCGCCGACGCGCGAACTCGTGATTCAGATCTGCAAGGATGCGGACGCAATCGGCAAGTACTGCAACCTGCGGTGCCTCGCGATTTACGGCGGAATGGACTACGACCGACAGAAGAAGGAGGTGCTGGATGCGCCGGTCGACCTGCTTGTGGCGACGCCGGGGCGGCTTCTCGACTTCGTGAAGTCCCGCGTCATCGATCTCTCGCACGTCGATACGCTCGTCATCGACGAGGCCGACCGCATGCTCGACATGGGCTTCATCCCAGACGTACGGCGGATCATGTCGCGCCTCCCGCCGAAGGACAAGCGGGCGACGATGCTCTATTCCGCCACGCTGAACGACACGGTGATGAATCTCGCGATGCAGTGGATGAACGAGCCCTACAAGGCGGAGGTCGCCAGCGAGACGAATGCGACGGACACCGTGCGGCAGGTCGTCTACATCATCCGCGCCGCCGACAAGTTCAAGGTCCTCTTCAACCACATCGCCCTGCACCCCGATGCGCGGACGATCGTCTTCTGCAATCGCAAGTCGACGACCGAGGACGTCTACGAGTCGCTGAAGATTCGCGGCGTTCGCGTGGAGATGCTCTCCGGCGACGTGAACCAGAACAAGCGTCTGCAGGTTCTCGACTCCTTTCGGGACGGCGAGATTCGGATTGTCGTGGCGACGGACGTCGCCGGGCGCGGCATCCACGTGGACGACATCGAATACGTCATCAACTTCGACTTCCCCTACGAGGCGGAAGACTACGTGCACCGCATCGGGCGCACGGGCCGGGCGGGCAACACGGGCATCGCCATCAGTTTTGCCGACGAGGACGAGTCCTTCGCGATTCCAGAGATTGAGGCGTATATCAAGGAGCCGCTGAAGTGCACGATGATTCAGGATGACGATCCGCTGCTCAAGGAATTGCCTGCGCGGGGATCGAAACTCGGCCAGGTCGATTCGGTGGCGCGCGATGCCGTCGATGCCCGCGAGGCCGTGACGGATGAGGAGCGTGCGGCGGCGGCGGCCCTGACGGGCGTTGCCAACGCCACGACCGGATCGGGTGCGCCCGCCTATGTGAAGGAGGACTGCCCCCAGCGCAAACTCCCGACGTTCGAGAACGCTCTTGAACCGAAAGCCCCGCCGCCGGACGAGAAGGAGGTCTACTCCAAGCCGGTCGAACAGACGGCGAAAACCGAGGAGTGGAACGTTTGACGACTCCACGCCTATCGGTTGTTGTGACGACACGGAACGAGGCGGCGAATATCGCCGCCTGCGTTCGTTCTTTCGGGGCGGCGCTCGAATCGGGCGCGGCGGAAGTGATTGTCGTCGACAACGGTTCGACGGACGCAACGCGCGAAATCGCCGCGACGAGCGGTGCGGCGGTCTGCGAGTGCGGGCCTGAACGGTGCGCCCAGCGGAACTTCGGCTGGCGAAAGGCTCGCGGCGAATGGGTGCTCATTCTCGATGCGGATATGATTGTCCCGTCCGAGACGGTCGGGGAGATTCTTGAGAAGACGGCGGAGTCGGAGATCGCCGCGTGGTGGATTCCCGAAGTGCGAACGGGGACGGGCTTTCGCGTGAAAGTCCGCAATTTCGAGCGCGGATTCTACAATGGCACGTGCATCGACGCACTACGGCTTTTCCGTCGGGACGTGCTGGAGCGGACGGGCGGATACGACGAGAACCTTCTGCCAGGCGGTGAGGACTGGGAACTCGACATCCGCGTTCTCGCGCTGGGGGTGAAGTGCGCGGTGCTGACGCATCACCTGATTCACAACGAAAAGCAACTGACGCTTGCGCGGATGCTGGAGAAGAAGGCGTATTACACAAGGGGAATGGATGCCTATCGGGCGAAATGGGCGGGGCATCCCGCCGTCCGTCGGCAGTTCTCGCCCTTCTACCGGTTCGTCGGCGTATTCATCGAGCGCGGCAAATGGCGGCGAATCGTCCGCCACCCAATTCTCTTCTGCGGCGTGATGGTCGAACGTTTCGCCGTCGCCCTGACCTATCTTTTCCATCG
>CAVDWI010000179.1:0-2932 GCA_963612485.1 Barnesiella intestinihominis | reverse complement strand
GTCTCGATGATGCCGAGCGCGGCGAGGTAGTTCGTGAAGCCCTGGTTCGTCTCGGCCTGCGCGTCACACGCAGCGGCCGCCGCACGACCCTGGAAGACCGCCGAGATTCCGATGGCCAGACCCGCGAAAAGACCCGCCACGAGTACCGGAACGCCCGAACCATCCGCCACCGTGCCGACCTTGCCGAGCATGACGAACATCAGGATCATTCCGTAGAGCGTCTGCGTAATCGGCGCACCGACGAACGAGAGGAGAAGGAACGGCGCGGGCTTGCCCGCCGCGTAGCACTTCTTCCACGCACCGACTGCGGCGGAGGCCGCGAACCCCGTGCCGAGCGCACTTCCCGCTCCGGCCAATCCCAGACAGGCGATTGCGCCCGCCACGATCATTGCTGCATCACTCATTTTTCTTTTCTCCTTTGTTTAAGGTTGACTTGTTGTTGAAATCTTCACTTCGTCCCGTGACTGCGGAACGGACGGAACGCATAGCCCGACCACGACACGCCCTTGTGGTTCGAGAACTCGAGCGTGTTGAGACGCACCGCGTGGACGAGAATCGAAAGCCCCGCCATCATCAGGTTCAGTCCGTGCCCGAAGAGCAGGATGAGCACCATCGCAACCGAGCAGAGCGCCGTCACCCACCAGGCGTGCTCGCCCGCGACAAGCCCCGTCGCCATCGAGTTGAAGTTCTCCGCCACCTTGACCGAGGCGAGTCCCACCGCGAAAAGGCGCACGTAGGAGATGATGTCGCCGAGCGCGGACATCACGTTGAGCGGCAGCATTCCGAGTTCCGCCCCCCGCGTCTTCAGTTCCGATGGCTTCAGCGTGAAGCCGAACACCAGCGCGAGCGAAATGCCGAACACCCAGAAGATGGCGGTCGGGATCGTCGCGAATACGCCGACGATTGAGTTCGTCACCCAATACATGAAGAGCAGGATGCCCGCCCAGCCGAACTCCGCGAGACACGTCGAGTCGTTCAACTTGCAGACGCCGTTCCAGATTCGCGCCAGCATCAGGTGCGAAACGCCGATCGTGAAGCAGAGGAACATCATGTTCCGGTAACTCGGGTCGGCGAGCCACTTCACCGTCGGCCAGTCCGCGCACCACGGAATCCCCGCGCCAAACCACGTGTTGCTCAGAAGTCCCCAGAGAATCGTCGCGCACGAGAAGACCGTCATCAGGATGACCCACGAGTTCCGCCCGAACTTGCGCCACGCCCAGATGGTCGCCGCGAGAAAGATCGCCCCGTAGGCTCCGTCCCCGACGAGCATCGCGAAGAATACCGAGAAATAGCACATGAACGGCACCGAGACATCCGTCTCGTTATACGCCGGCATCACGCCCAGGCCGTCGAAGAGCGCTTTCACGGGACGGAACAGTTTCGGCGGTTCGATGAGCGTCGGCGGCGTTTCGTCCGCCGTCGGGTCGCGCAGCAGGATGCCCCACCCCGCCTTTGCGACTTCGTCCTTCAGCTTGCCGACGAGCGACAGGGGAATCCACCCCGAGATCAACGAGACTGCGCCCTGATTCTTGAGGAGTTCCTTCGCCTCCTCGAAGGCGATGCGGTCGGCGATTTCGGGATATTGCGCAAGAATCGTCTTCTCGTCGCATGCGGCAATCTTCCCGTCGATGGCGCAAATCTCCTCCGAGAGACGTTCGAACTTCGCCTTCATCTCGCCGAGCCGCATTTCGGGCAGGTGTTCGGGCAGTTCGACGACCCCGGTGAGGTCGACGCCCGCCGCCTGTATTTTCATCACCAACTCCGGATCGAAGTCCCCGTAAGGTTCGTAGGCGCGGATCGTTCGCCGCAGTTCGTCCGCCGATGCCTGCAGTTCCTCGCGCTTCTTGTCGAGCGCGAGCACGTCGGCAACGGGAAGGACGGTCGCGGCGACCGCGCCCTCGACCGATTCGCGCGCCTTGCGGACGAGCCGCACGGCCTTTTCGGCGTCCGCCGCCGCGCCCTGCGCCTTCGCCACACCCGCACCCTGCGCGGACGCGAGGTCGAGATGCACGACCCCGAGGGCGCGCAACCGCTCGAGCGTCGCCTCGCCATCCGCCGCGACGCAGATGAGGTCAAGGTGTTTCATCTTCACGATCATGCCGCATCCTCCTTCGGCGCACGGCCCTTCGCGATCTTGCCGCGTGTCACCGCCGCCGTCTGCTCGTCGCCGATGGCGATCTTGATGACGCGGATCGCCTCCTTGCATTCGGGAATCTTCACCTTCTCGAAGAGGTTCACGCGCTGGGAGGTCTTCTGCAGTTCCTCCGTCACCAGCCGCCGCTGTTCCTCGTAAATCGACCGCTCGCACTGGAGGGAGAGGATCTGGGTCGTCGTCTCGACCGCCGCGTCAACCCACGCCGGGGTCGCCCACGGGTCGATCTCCTTCACGTCCGTCTCAATCGACTCGAACGTCGGAATCGCCACGCCGGCGATGTTCGCCGTCCCGGTGTTCACGCTCTTCACCTTCACGAGACCCGCCAGCAACGTCTCGTCCGTTGCGAACAGCCCAATCCAACCGTCCAGTCCCTTGCGGACGGTTCGCTCCTTCGCGCTGGTCTCGTCCGCCTTCGCGGCGATACCGGCGATTTCGCTCTGCAACTGCTGTTTCTTCAGTTGCAGCATCGGCAGAAAGCGCTGGAACCGCTTCAGGGCGTCCGTTTGCGCCTTCAACTCCGTCTTCGTGAGTTTGAACTTAGCCATCGGTCGATTATTATAACATTTTTTTGCCGCCGTGAGCGAATCGAAAAAAGATTCCCGACAGGTTCGCACAATGTGCCACTTTCGCCACGGATCTCACGGATTTTCGCGGATTGAGGGGGGGGGTAGCCGTTGAGATCGGGAGAATCGGAAGGGCGCGATGACCCCATCGCGCCGAAAACGGTAGGTTGAAATTGAAGTGTGGAGTGTTTATCCATCCACTGTTCGACTTCGA
>CAVDWI010000178.1:0-2946 GCA_963612485.1 Barnesiella intestinihominis | reverse complement strand
ATCAAATAGGGAATCGACGGGCGGCCCGTCCGGTTGGCTACGGCCATGAGATTCCGGGTTGATTGCTCAGATGAATGACCGATTGAAACACAGAATCCGGCTTACCCGCCGCGCGTCGCTTCAGGGGAGATTTTGTTCTACCCCCCCCCCTTGCGCGTTTGGGCATAAATTTGGTAAAATACCGACTTCCGCGCCCAAAGACGGGGCGGACACGGCTGAAAACCGCGATAGTAAACAAACAGAAAAGTTAGTGTAGAATGGCAATTCGCAAACCTACGCCTCCAACCGAGCGTTCGGCCGCCATGGCCGAGATGCTGTCCGCTGCGGGGCAGGAAACAAAGTTCAAGAACGGGAGCCTTATCGAGGGCACCGTCAGCGCCGTCAAGGACGACGAAGTATTCATCGACATTGGTTACAAGTCCGAGGGCGTGGTTCCCCTTCAGGAGTTCGGCGCGGATGCCGAAGTGAAGCCGGGTGACAAGGTCACCGTGATGCTCGTCCAGCTTGAGAACGACAAGACCGGCATGGTGGAGCTCTCGAAGCGCCGCGCCGACGAGAAGATTCGCTGGGAGAAGATCCTCGCCCGCTATGTCGAGGGCTGCATCGTCAAGGGCACGGTCAAGTCCGCCGTGCGCGGCGGTCTGCTCGTCCAGATCGACGACGTCGAGGCGTTCCTGCCCGGCTCGCAGATCGAGGTCACGCCGGTCAAGGAACTCGAGCCGTATGTCGGCCAGACCTTTGACTTCAAGGTCATCAAGATTTCCAACGAACGCCGCAATCTCATCGTTTCGCGCCGCGAACTCATCGAGGGCGAGCTCGCCGAGAAGAAGGCGGAGTTGCTCACCTCGCTCCAGAAGGGAGAGATTCGCAAGGGCCGCGTGAAGAACATCACCGACTTCGGCGCGTTCGTCGATCTCGACGGCCTCGACGGCCTCCTGCACATCACCGACATGAGCTGGGGTCGCATCAAGCACCCGAACGAACTGCTCAAGGTCGGCCAGGAACTCGACGTCATGGTGCTTGATGTCGACCGCGACCGCGAGCGCGTGTCGCTTGGCCTCAAGCAGACGATGCCCAACCCGTGGGATGCGATTCAGGATCAGTTCCCGGTCGGCTCGCGCGTCGAGGGCAAGGTCGTCAATCTCGCCCCGTATGGCGCGTTCGTCGAGATTGCGCCCGGAATCGAGGGTCTCGTTCATATTTCCGAGTTCAGCTGGACGAAGCGCGTTGCCCGCGCGAGCGACATGCTCGCGGTCGGCGACACCGTTCAGGTCGTCGTCCTTTCCGTGGACGTCGAGAACCAGAAGATCGCCCTCGGCATCCGTCAGACCCAGGCGAACCCCTGGGACACGGTGCAGGAGCGCTTCCCGGTCGGCTCGAAGGTCAAGGGCAAGGTTCGCAACTTTACGGCGTATGGCGCGTTCGTCGAACTCGAAGAGGGCATCGACGGTATGATTCACGTCTCGGACATGAGCTGGACGCGCAAGATCAACCATCCGTCGGAGTGCCTGCAGAAGGGCGAGGAAGTCGAGGCGGTCGTTCTCGACGTCAACGCCAAGGAACAGCGCATTTCGCTCGGTCTCAAGCAGGCTCAGACCGACCCGTGGGCGGAGATCGCGACGAAGTATCCTGTCGGCATGGTCGTCAAGGGCAAGGTCTCGAAGATCGCCTCGTTCGGCGCGTTCATCGAACTCGAGGACGGCGTGGACGGTCTCGTGCACATCTCGCAGATCAGCGACCAGCGCGTCGAGAAGGTCAAGGACGCTCTCGAAGTCGGTCAGGAAGTCGAGGCTCGCGTGGTCAAGGTTGACCGCGGCGAACGCCGCATCGGCCTGTCGATTCGCGCGATGTCAATGACCGAGGACGAGGTCAAGGCGCTTGAGGCGGAAGCCGCGGGCGAACCGGTCGAGCCCGTCTCGGCGAAGAGCGCCGGCAGCGAAAACCTCGGCGGACTTTCCGCCGCGTTCGACAACGCCTTCGCGAACGTCGAATGGCAGCCCGGCAATTGAGAAACTTCAGACGAAAGGAACTGAAAAATGTCCAGAGTTTGTGATATCTGCGGTAAGGGTCCTTCGGTCGGCAACGTCGTCGTCCGCAAGGGTTCGCCCAAGTACAAGGGCGGCATCGGTCTCCACACGACGGGGATTACGAAGCGCCGCTTCCTTCCGAACCTCCAGACCGTCCGCGCGACGGACGGCAAGGGCAACGTGAAGCGCATCTGCGTCTGCACGCGCTGCATCAAGAACGGCAAGGTGACGAAGGTCTGATTAACTGTTCAACTGTATCAACTAACTAAACAAAGGAGTAAACCAAAATGGCAATCAAAGTTGGTATCAATGGATTCGGCCGTATCGGGCGGATGGTCTTCCGCGCGGCGGTTGAGAACTTCGCGGATGACATCGAAGTGGTCGGCATCAACGACCTCCTCGATCCGGACTATCTCGCGTATATGCTCAAGTTCGACTCCGTGCACGGAACCTTCCAGCACGACATCAAGGTCGAGGGTTCGACCATGATCGTCGACGGCAAGAAGATCCGCCTCACCGCCGAGAAGGATCCGACCCAGCTCAAGTGGAACGAAGTCGGTGCGGAAGTCGTCGTTGAGTCGACGGGTCTCTTCCTCACGGACGAGAAGGCTCGCCAGCACATCACGGCCGGTGCGAAGAAGGTCATCATGAGCGCGCCGTCGAAGGACGCGACCCCGATGTTCGTCTACGGCGTGAACCACACGACCTACGCCGGTCAGGACATCATCTCGAATGCGTCCTGCACGACGAACTGCCTCGCGCCGATCTCGAAGGTTCTGAACGACAAGTTCGGCATCAAGCGCGGTCTGATGACCACGATTCACGCGGCGACGGCGACGCAGAAGACCGTTGACGGCCCCTCCAAGAAGGACTGGCGCGGTGGTCGCGGCATTCTTGAGAACATGATTCCGTCCTCGAC
>CAVDWI010000177.1:0-2949 GCA_963612485.1 Barnesiella intestinihominis | reverse complement strand
GGATATGGTAAAATATTGGCGTATGGAAAAGACGGAACGAGATTGGAGCAAGTTCTTCCAGACGCCGGCCGAAGCGTCGGAAACCCCCTTGACCGAGGGGGAGATGAAACTTGCGCTCGTATGGATACCCGCGCTAATCATTGCGGTCATCGTCTGCGCCTTTCTTTAGCCTCCGCCTTATTTCGCGGAGGGTGAGGTCGTAGTCGGCGCGGAGCTGCGGTTCGTTGCGCGTGAGCGGTTTGCCGAGTTCGACTGCTGCGGCCTCGCAGAGCCGTTCGAGGCGCGAGGGGGTTTCGCACTTCAGTTCGTCTGGCGCGGCGCGGAGCGCGGCGCAGGCCCTCGCGAGCCTGTCCTCAAGCGCGGCGAGGTTCTTCGCGGCGGCGGAGCGGTCGGCGCGGAAGCGCGGGTCGCGCTCCGCACCGGGTTCGGCGGGCTTCGCGTCGTCGAAGCCGAGCGCGGCATAGCGGCAGGCGCGGGCGACCTCACCCCTTGTGACGGGCAGGGAAGCCGCCCACGCGGACGCGGCGCGGTCGATTTCCTCCGGAGTTGAGAGCGCGTCGAAGAAGTGCGGCATGCGGGCGTGTGCGAGTGCGAACGCCCAGAGGGTGCCCCGCGTCTCGCCGTCTGCGGCGACGCGCTCGGCTCGTTCGTGATACCACGCGAGCGCCTGAACCGTGGGTTCGTGGAACGGCACGTCGCCCGCCCAGCCGATGCGCGGGAAGTTCGCCGCCGTGGTCTCCGCGCCGTCGGTGAGGCGGAGCGCGAGCTGGTTCAGGCGGTCGAAGTCGTCGAGCGTCGGGTTCAGCCCCTCCGCCCGCAGGTCCTCCCAGTCGCCTCTCGCGAGTTCCGAAACCATCCCGCGCCCTCCGATTACGAGCCTGACGCGACTTCCTCGCCGATCAGCGGGAAGGAGACCGTCCAGGTGTACTGGGTGTAGCCGCCCTCCGGGCAGGACTTGGCGACGGGGCTTGAGATTGTCGCGCCGAGCGCGTCGGCGGCGGAGGTGAGCGAGACGGTCGGGGCGGTCGAGGCGTACCAGTTCATCGTGTACGAGCAGGTCGCCATTCCGCCGTGGAGGTCGTAGTTGACGAGTTCGCCCTTTGGCTGTGCGAGTGTGAACTCGATGGGGAAGTTCGCGCTCACGTCCTCAAGCCCGAAGTCGTCGGTCGGAGCGGCGTCCGCCGAACCGTTCTTGATGGAGCAGAGCCCCATGAAGTCCTGTGCGCGGTGGCGCGGGGTGAGCGAGAACGACGGAAGCACGTATTTGCGCAACTGTGCCGCGCCGGTCTGCACCATCTGCCCCGATGCGCTGACGGTTGGGGCGGATCCCGACTTCGTGGAGATTGACACGCCGCCGAGGACGACGGGATTCTCGATGCCCTCGACGGTGCGGACGGAGCCGAGGTCGGGGAATGTCGTCTGCGTGAGGGCGGAGACGACCGCGTATTCGGCGGAGGGGGCGGCGGTTTCGCCCCACGAATCCACCACGGCGGCGTCGCCGTAGAGGTTCGCGCCGCTCGCGGACTGCTTGGAGCGGTTCTCGTCGGATGCGGTGACCTTGAGTGCGCCGTTCGACGAAGTGCCGAGGCCGAAGTAGTCGATTCCGGCGTTGAACGTTGGGTTTGCCATGGTCAGTTGTCCTTTCGTGTTGTGCGGCCGGAGACGGTCGCGGAGTAGGTCTTTGCCATCCCGCCGGTGTCGGCGTCGGTGTCAAATGAGGTGGAGGTCGAGTCGAGCGTGAATGCGTCGCACTCGAAGCCGTCCGCGCCGAGCGCGGAGCACCCGTCGCCGAGGAGCGGGAGCAGTGCGGCGCGGAGTGCGCGGCAGGTGTCGCGGAAGCCCGCGCCGGAGGCGTCGTCGGCGTTGGCGAAGTGGACGCTCACCCGTGCGGAGAGTTCGACTGGAAGGTTCGGACCCGTGAAGTCGAGCGACTGCCCGGCGAGATCCACGAAGACCGAGACGGAGGTGTCGGCGACGGTACGCACCGCGTCGTCGACGGGGGAGAGTGCGCCGACGACCTTCACGCCCGGCAGTGCTGCGGAGACGAGTTCGACGAGACGCGCCTCGACTATCTCTTCGGGTTCTTTCACTTCACGGCCCTTTCGATGTGGTTCTCGATGTTGTGGACGAGCCGCTTCTCGGCGGCGCTGACGGCGGCGGAGACCGCGCTCGGCGGACACGCGGCGGAAATGTAGTCGAGTGCGTTCACGATGTCCGCCGCGCACCCGTTCGCGCCCTTCGCGAACCTGCCGCTGACGGCCTTGCGCGGGTCGCTCTTCATTCTGCCCAGTTTCCACGCCGCCATGAGTTCGCCCTCTGCGGCGGCGTTGTAGATTTTCTTCGCCGCCCATCCCCACGAAGCCTTGGCGAGACCGGCGCGGGGGATGCCGCCGTGGAAGCGCAGGAGTTCGCGCAGTTCCTCGGCCTCGCGCTTGCCGACCATCTTCCCGCCCCTGCCGCGATGCGCGTTGGTGTAGACGAAGTGGTGCTGGGTGTATTCGTCGGGAGTGCCGCGCAAACGCGTCAGCGCCCAGCGGCGGAGAAGCCGCCCGTTCCCCGAATGGACGTAGCGCGGCGGGAGCGGCGACGGCATTGCGAGATATTCGCCCTTCGGTATGCGCTTGGGGGCTTTCTTCGTGCGCTTCTTCAGCCCCTGGCAGACGTAGAGCGCGGCGCGGCGGACTTCGGTCGCCGCCCTCTTCGGCGTTTCCTCCGCCACGCGGTCGAGGGTCGCCTGAAGCCGCGCGATGGCGGCCTGGTCGATGTCCACGGTCAAGCCCGTCATGCCGACCCCCTCGGACGCGCACGGAGCATCCACCGTTCGCCGTCCGCGACGACCGAGGCGACGCGGAGGCGGAGATCCGCACCGGTGCGTTCGCTGAAAATGATGATTTCGTCGCCGACCGCCGGGGCGGAAGTCTCCATCCACTGCGAGGCGATGATGCAGAC
>CAVDWI010000176.1:0-2973 GCA_963612485.1 Barnesiella intestinihominis | reverse complement strand
GATGTTTGGGTCAAACATCAGTGCACTTTGGGTCAAACATCAGTGATGTTTTTTTGGGGGGTCAGCGGTGTTGCGGCGGAATGATGCCTAAGTTGCGATTTCGGTCTGTATTTGCGTCATTTCAGCAAGAAATCGAGGCAAGTCGGTTCACGACCCGTACCAAGCCCGATTCACAGCGCAAAAATCGCCAAAATCAGACCTATTTCTTGCCTGAAAACGGCGCAATTTGACGGCGGCGGACGCGGCGGAGGTGGCGTTCGAAGTCGCCGTCGTTGATGAAGTCCGCGAGGAAATACTGCTCGAAGACGGGCACGGTGCAGGAATAAAAGCCGACGGTCTTCTGGAATTGCGCCAGCAAACGCGGCGGAAGCACCATGTATCCGACGCGGATGGAGGGGGCAATCGTCTTGCTGAAGGTGTTCACGTAGACGACGCGACCTTCCGCATCCGTCGAGAAAAGCGTCTCTTCGCCGCGCCCGTCGAGGGCGAACTCGGAATCGAAGTCGTCCTCGATGAGAAAACCGCCGCGCCGCGCCGCCCAGCGCACGTATTCATGACGCTTGGAGGCGTCGGCCGTCACGCCGCTCGGGAAACTGCGGTAGGGCGTGACGTGCAGGACTTCCGCACTGGTGCGTTCGAGTTCCGCGCTCAGGATGCCATGCGACCCGAGGCGAAGGCGGTCGAAAGTGACGCCGTGCGCGGCATAAACGGCGCAAATCTTCTCATAGGAGGGGTCTTCCACCGCAAAACGCCGCCCGGCGAAAGTCTGGGCGAGAAGTCCGTAGAGATATTCCGCCCCCGACCCGATGACGACTTGCGAAGGCTTCACGCGCATGCCCTTCGCCCGGTTGAGGTAGGCGGCGATGGCCTCGCGCAACTCGGCAGTCCCCGCATTCGGGGACTTGATGAGAATGCGCTCCCCATAGCGGACAAGAACGCCGCGCATCTTGCGCGTGACGGTCGAAAACGGGAAGTCCGTCGGCAGACGGTGGAGGTTCGGCTTCGGCGAAACGCGGCGGCTGGCGTCCGAAAGGGGCAAGGCTCGCTCGGCGGAGTCTCCTTCCCCCTCGCGATACGCGGCGAAATAGCCGCTCCGCTCACGCGCCTCGGCATATCCCTCGTCGCAGAGCAAGGCATAGGCGTGTTCAACGGTAATCACACCCACGCCCTCACTCGCCGCAATCGACCGCTTGGAGGGCAGACGCGAACCGAAGGCGAACGACCCGCCGACAATGGCCTCGCGCAACCGACGGTAGATTCGCTGGTAGGCTGTCAGCGCGGCAGAACCCAACTCAAACTCCGATTCTCCGGCCGCAGAATCTCGTTCGCCACGTCCTGCACGTCGGCGGGCGACACGGCGGCGATGCCCTCGACCTGTTCGCTCGGCAGGACGAGCCGTCCGAACGAACTCATCGTCGCCCCGTAGAAGAACAGTTTCGACGTCACCTTTTCGTGCGACAGGCGGAAGTTCCCGATAAGGAACTCCTTCACTCGCTTCAACTCGGCGGACGAGACGCGTTTCTCGCAAATGCGCCGCAATTCACGGTCGATTGTCGTGAGCGCCTTCGCGGCCTTGGCGCGGTCAAGCCCCGCCGACACGGTGAACATTCCCGCGTCCGAAAAGAACTGCATTCGGGACGAGATGTCGTAACTGAGCCCGCGCTTCTCGCGCACCTCCTGAAAGAGGCGGCTCGACATTCCTCGCCCGAGAATCGCATCCATCACCGTCGCGGCGTATTTGCGGGGGTCGCGAATGCCGAAAGTCCGATACCCGAGGGCCAACTGCGCCTGGTTGATTTCCTTCGAGACGGAAATCTCGGCAACCGGCGGAAGGGAGAAGTCCACTGGGACATCCGGCAACGGCGGAACGGTGGACGAACGAAGACGACCGAGTGTCCGCGCCAGAGCGTCGTGCGCGGCGGATTCGTCGAAATGTCCCGCGACAACGACCACCGTATTGGACGGCAGATAATGCGAGCGGATGTATTTCTTCAGGTCGGCCGGCTTCAGCGGCGTCAGGGTCTCCGGCGAACCCGCCACGGGAGTGCCAAGCGGATTGGACGGGAAGAGCGACCGCTGAAGATTCTCCATCGCCACGGCGTCCGGCTCATCCGCATACATGCGGATTTCCTCAATCACGACTTTCTTCTCGCGAGCGAACTCCTCGGCGGGAATCAGCGCGTGAAGATACATGTCGGAGAGGATTTCCACCGCCTCCTTCAGGTATTCGTCGGGAAGATGCGCGTAGTAGCATGTCGCCTCCTCGCCCGTGAAGGCGTTGAAGTTTCCGCCGCGCCCCTCGATCGCCCGCGTGATGTCGATCGGGCGGCGCGTCGGCGTTCCCTTGAAGAGCATATGCTCGATGAAGTGGGAGATTCCCGCGACTTTCGGCGGCTCATGGCGCGAACCGGACGATACGAACAGGCCGAACGCGACGGATTCCGCCTCACAGGGGACGAAGACGACCCGAAGCCCGTTCTTCAGCGTTTCACAATGCGGCGACATTCATCTCCTTCAGCGTCGTACGCCCGTCGTAAAGAGCCTTGCCAACGATGGCCGCCCGCAGGTTCGGGCGTTCAAGGGCCTTCAAGTTAACAATGTCGAACGGTGAACTCACGCCGCCCGAAGCCGTAATCGCGCAGGTCGGCGCGGCATCGCAAATCGCCGCCATCTGGGTCAGGTTCGGTCCGCCCAGCATACCGTCCGTCGCCGTGTCGGTGTAGATGATTGTCTTCACGCCCGCACGGGCGACGGCAACGGCAAGTTCCGTCGCCTTCACGGCCGTCGTCTCGACCCAGCCCCGCGTCTGCACAAAGCCGTTTCGCGCATCGATGCCGACGGCAATGCGGTCGCCGTAGAGTTCGACCGCCTCGGAAAGGAAGGCCGGGTCTTCCAGTGCGGCGGAGCCGATGATCGCCCGCGCCGCGCCCGCCTCGATGACGGACGCGAGCGCCTCCGGCGTCCGCAGGCCGC
>CAVDWI010000175.1:0-3075 GCA_963612485.1 Barnesiella intestinihominis | reverse complement strand
CCTGGGGGATGCGCCAGCGCCCGAGGTGATTCCCGTGCCGGTCGTGAACACCCTCGCGAAGTTGCCGACGGATGTCGTGCCCGAAGGCGGCCTGCTTCCGAATGCCAAGCAACTCGCGCAGGAATCCGAGGTGAAGCCAGAGGAAAAGACGTCGGAAACGCCAGCCGTCGCGAAGACGCGCGGACGGAAGTCCGCTTCGACGACGAAGAAAACGCCGCGGACGCGCGCAAAAGCCTCCAAGAAGCCGATTCTCGACTTGACGGAAGAGCAGGTCGAGCGTTTGCGCAAGATGGCCCCCGGATCGGTGAAGAAACTTCAGAATACGCTGCTGACCCAATTCCGCGTCCCGAATGCGGAAGCGACGGTTACGGCGCTTGTGGCGCACGACGTTGCGCTGACGGATGAGCATGGGCGCGTACTGTGGAAGCAGAAGCCCCAGCCGAGCGAACCGTAGCAGAGACAACTTTTCATTCCCTCCCACATAGCCCCGGGCACTTTAGCCCAGGGGCTTTTTCATCTCTTCGCGCATCACGCCGTCCGCCGAAATGTGGTAGAATATCGGTATGACAACCAAGGACATACCCGCCGTCGATCGTGCGCTCAAAAGAGAGTTCACCGCCCATGCCTCCCCGATTATCGAACTCATCGAGGCCCAAACCCACGACCCCTTCTGCGTACTCGTCGGGACGATTCTTTCCGCCCGCACGAAAGACCAGTGTACGGCGGGGGCCGTGCGCCGCCTGTTTGCGACCGCGCACGGCAAAACGTTCGGGCCGGGCGACCTCGAACGGCTGGGCGAAGCCGAAATCGCCAAACTCATCTATCCCGTCGGATTCTACCGCGACAAGGCACGACACCTGAAGGCCCTGCCCGCCGTTTTGAAGGAAAAGTTCAGCGGCGTTCTGCCGCGCACGGTCGAGGAACTCTGCGAACTGCCGGGAGTCGGTCGCAAGACCGCGAATCTGACCGTCGCCGTCGGCTTCGACCTACCCGCCATTTGCGTGGACGTGCACGTCCACCGCATCTGCAACCGCCTCGGTCTCATTCGGACGAAAACGCCGCTTGAAACGGAAATGACGCTCCGCAAGATCCTGCCCGTCCGATACTGGAAGACGTGGAACTCGCACCTCGTCTCATTCGGGCAGACGCGATGCTCCCCCCTTCGCCCGAAATGCGACGGCTGCCCGATTGCGCGGTTCTGTCCTCAATGCAAGCCAAGGGGGTGAATTGGGGTCTAGACCCCTCCGCCCTCCGTCAAGGCTGTGTCGGTATCTTGCCGAAGTCCGCGGGCAGGGGCTTTCCGCAGTAGACGCGCACCCAGTCCACCCACATGTCGCTCTCATTCCCGTAACGCTCAAGGTCGTAGGGCCAGCCGCTGATTCCGGAAATCGCGTAATTGATGAGAAACCACGTGTTCTGGCTTTTCGTGACGGGTCCGGTCGGATGGCGCAGCATCTCGACGCCGTCCAGATAATAGACGGTGTCCGTCTCGGTAATCAGGAGTCCGTAGGTGTGGAAAGTCCAACTCCACGACGAACCGCCGCCCACGGCCATTGCGTCCGCCCAAAAATGCGGGGCCTCCCGTTTCTGTCCCCAGAAATGCGTTGTGATGCCGTAATGTCCCCCGTGGTTCGGATTGCGCGGGCCATACCCGCCGTAGCATTCGAGCACATCCAGTTCGTCGCAACCCGCCGCCTTGGTCGCGGCATAGCGCGGGTCGTCCGGACTCATGCCGATCGTCCCCTGCGTGAGCGTCCAGAACGCCCCCCACGTACCCGGGGCCGACTGGCACGTCAAGCGGCATTCAAGATACGCCGGAACGGGCACGGCCACGCCGGTTCCGTCGGCGCGAATCGACGAGAGAATGCCCGTCCGGCCTTTCGTCCCTGCTGGCTTGGACGCATGGATCCGCAGAAACGTCCCCTGCTGCCCGAAGGGACGGCAGTCGCCTTCAGGGTCCGAGAACGGCCAGCCGCTGAAATCGCCGCCGCCCGTCTTGTGCGCCGCATACCGCGCCCCGCGACCGTCAGGCGAAATGGAAAGCGGTCCGTCGAAATCGTCGGCAAAGACGAGTTTCAGTCCCTTCGCGGCGGGTGGCGCCGACTTCGGCAGTCCCTGATTCCAGACAACACCCCCGAGGTTGTAGACCTGAAGTTCGCAGTAGTCCTGCTGACCCTTGCCGTTCGTCGATTGAATGCGGATCGTCGTCGGCCCGTTCGGGAACTTCTCGCCCGGAAAGACAAATTCGCCGCGACCGTCATCGCCGAGCGTCAGGTCGGCAAGGACGGCATCCTGTCCCCACGCGCCACCCTGCTGCCAGCAACGCGCGATGGCCTTCGTCATCCCCTTCGCCTCAAAAACAACCCGGACGTCACCCTTCACGTCCGAACAGTAGCGCGGCTCCAGCACGCGAATCGCCTGGACGAAGTCGATGCCTTTCGTGGAATTTCCGTCGTAGAACTCCGGATACTCCTTGCTCGCCCGGATCTGTCCGACGCACGTCGCGCCGGCAAGCACCAAGGCCCCAAAAACAAATGCCTTCTTACTCTGTTTCATTTTCATTTTCCTTTCTTCACTTGTTAACGGATGATAAGCATAAAGCCCGGACTTCTCCTGAGCGAGACGAAAAGCCGGCTTTTCGTCTCTCCCTCGGACGGTTCATACGTGAAGCCGGGATTCGCCCCTCGCGGAGAGACAAACGAGACTGCCGCCGTGTTGATGGCATACGCCGAGTCCCCATATCTCCAATCGATGAGTTCCTGCACAAGTTGCGCATCGTACAGGGAGTAGAACGGCGAGCGCGAACGCCGCCACGCCCCCGCGCAACGCAAAAGTCACGACTCTCGCGAACAGACCCCTCATTTGCCGCAGATTCTACCAAAAACGCCGCAACCGCGTCAAATGCGCTCCGCTCATGCACCCCACCCCTCCCTCCCGATTCTCCCGATCACCACGGCAAAACCACCCTCTCCCCTAATCCGTGAGAATCAGTGAAATCCGTGGTTGAAAACCCATCTCACAAGGCTTCTCTTTAATCCTGTCAAAACAACCCGAAAGAAAAAGATGAAAACGGGC
>CAVDWI010000174.1:0-3156 GCA_963612485.1 Barnesiella intestinihominis | reverse complement strand
AGCGTCGTCAACTACGTGGACGCGGACGTGCCGTTCACGCGGCAGCACGAGTTCAAGCACTACCACCCCGAACCAGTCGGGTCTCTTTCGCAGGCGGAGAGTCTCAGGTCAGGCGATGAGACGATCATCATGCGGGAGTATCCGGCTGCGTGGCGGACGGGCGACGAGCCGTATTATCCCGTGAACAACGAGGTCTCGTCGGCGTTGCTTGCGAAATACCAAGCCGAGGCGGCAAAGGTGCGCGGACTCGTCGTTGGCGGACGCCTCGGCGCGTATCGGTATCTCGATATGGACAAGACCGTCGATGCTGCCCTGAAACTCGATCTCAACCAAACCCAGACCTGACCTTATGGGAAAACGTCAGCCGAAATTTTGCACATTTCACCCTTGTTTTTGGCGCACGGAATTTGGTATAATCTCCCCAATTTAACTTGATGCCCACGCTCGGCAAAGCAAAGCAAGGCCCACAAGGCAACGCACCGCACTGCAAGGCACTGGCTCAAAACTTTATATTACTTCACTGTGAGAGGCGAAACTTCTGTGACTGTGAAACTGTAATTGGCGGCCTATCCGTAAGGTGCGACTGGGATTAGGTCTAAGGGGGTGACCCCATCAACAACCCGGTTGCACCGAACAACCAAGCCCCAACGGGCGAGGAGGCTAGCACAATGCCAGGCTCATCTGAACTGCCGCTCGGCGACGGCACTAACATCGCCGCAAAAGACCCTCAGTCGGATTCCCTCACGTGGCAACTCTGCCGAACGGCCGCGCTGACAAGCATATTGCTCGGCACGGCCATCCGCATCGCCAAAAAACACAACCCGGAAATCTTCGATCTCCACAGGCGGGATGGCGAAAGCGCCGCGCCCGCCCCCGCGAGACCGCAGGAGACTCCACGGAAGCCCGACCCGATTCCAAAACGCCTCTGGAACGGCACGAAGAACGCCGTCAAAAGGCCATTCAAACTGCTTGGCGGGCTTCTCCTCGGATGGCTCTGCTACCGGGAACTCAAGAAGACCGGCTTCTCCGTATCCTTCGCCATCGCCGAGCGCTTCGCTGCGTTCTGGAACGACGAGAAGGACAAGAAGGCCAAACGCCGCCCCTCGTTCTACCGTCGCGTCAAGTGGTGGTTCTTCCTGAACGTCGGGCTTGAAATGGCCGACGTGTACTTAAAGGAGAACGACCTCTCGCTTGCCGACGCGAAGCGCACCTATGACCTGTGCCGCCGTTTCATCAGGGCGATAATCTCCGACGGTGCGCCGGAAAAGACCTTCGCCCAACTGCGCGACTTTGCCACCGCCCGCCGCAGGGACGTTAAGTGGGGCTACTTCGACAAGTGCCATGGCGGTCTCTTCTCGCCGCAAGTCCAGGAAGTCATCATCGTCATCCTCCAGTTCGACCCGGCATGCTCGAAGACTCTCTTCGGCTCTTTTCGCCAGCTGACCGAAAAGGTCGATCCCGACGTGAAGCAGACCGCCCGCGAGTTCCGCGACTACTTCCTCGAACAGACGGGTCTGAAGTCCGTCGTCGACGTCGCCAACCACACCAACCGCACCGTCCTGCGGCTTCTCGGCGACTACTGCGCGAAGATGAGGAAGGACGCCAAGCAGTTCCGCGACCGCGAACGGATGGAAAAGTGGTCTCACGCGCAACAGGCGCTCGACCACCTGTCGTCCCACGCGCCGAGTCCATCCAATGACGCGGCAATCGAAGCGCACGTGCGCGAATTCGCCCGCCGCGCCGACCTCGCGGGCGCGGCAACCTACGCCGCACGTGAAATTGACGCGGAGGACGAGACCTACGAGGTTTCCGTCACAATGGCCGCACGAATCCTACGAATCAACCGAAAGGAAATCCAGCGCTGGGAAAACCCGGACGGCAAGCACCCCTGCCCCATCCCCGACTACGACAAGAAACTCCGCCGCAAGGAAGCGGCGTTCATGGGCTGGGCGCCCAAGTACACCGTCTGGAAAGAGATGAACAAGAAGGAGCGCACGGGCAGGAAAAAGACCCGTCACTGACGGGCAGAATGTAATGCCGTAAGGCGAATGAAACGGCATGACGAAAGGTAGCGAACGGGAGGGGCGCAGTTTACTGCGACCGAAGAACACGAGCGGACGCAACAAGTTGCGTCCCTCCCGCACGGGACGAGGGTATTGGTATAAGCCCCGCGCACGGAGTGCGGGGCGACGGCAATCGACGCGCTGGAGTGATTACGAGCCGAGGCCGAGTTCGTCGTGGGTTCCGGTGCGGAGCATTTCGAGAACGAGACGCTGCTGGTCGCGTCGGTAGGTGAGTAGCCAGTTGCCGCGAAGATGGAGTTCTCGCGCGCCGGCATTGTCGCCCTTCAGGGGATGGTCGAGCATTGCCGGAGGGGGTGTCGCGCCGGAGGCAAGAAGACGGATTGCAGCGTCAACCTTCGCAATCGGAAGACCTCGGCGGACGCACCGGGCATAGTCCTTGCGGAAACGCGCCTTAAGTACGACCCGGTACATGGGCGTGGAGGTATGCGATTGCGTCGTCGGCATTGGCGAACTCAAGGTCGAGATTTGCCAGCGGATCGCCGCGAGTCGAGAGCATCGCTGACAGGATGGCGGCAACCGCGCCGTCTACGGTATGTCCGTAGCGGCGGAGCTTGCGGTTCACGCGTCCGTAGAGCCGACGCTCGACATTGACTGGTCTTTCAATTGTCATGGGGCGTATTATAGCATAATTTCGGCTTCGGGAGGCGTCTTGTATTCTGGCAATGCGGCGACGCCTGTGTTTTTTACTACGGAAATCGCGGAAGGGAACGAAAATTCCATTCCCGTTGGGCGAGAAACCTAAATCGGCCACACTTCGGCCGAAAGAGTGTTTGCGGAAGCGTTTCCGCCTTCTTGGTCATTCGTCCCGCTTCCATCTCTGACATCGCCTTTTGCCTGGCATGGCCTTCGCCGCAGGCATTTCCGTTCACACTCTTCAACCAAAGGCGCGGCCGATTTTAGGCTTCTCGCCCGCCTCCAATGGAATCGCGTCGCCCTGACAGGAATTCCTGGTTGCGCACGGCGGCGACTGATTTTGGTATAATACGGCTTGTCTGCGGGGCGGCGAGCCGCCCCAATGGCCCATAGGTCGGGAACTGACGCTGGCTCACGCCGCGCTCCACCCCGCGACCGC
>CAVDWI010000173.1:925-3199 GCA_963612485.1 Barnesiella intestinihominis | reverse complement strand
CGCCCGCGATGTTGACCAGCTCATCTCGCACGATCTTCACCGTCCCCGGCGGATTCCCCATCAGGTCGAAGCCGTTTGTCGCGACGACCGCCGTTTGGACGGACGCGATTTCCCACGGCCCGTCCAGCACTTCAACCGTCCGCCTCTCAAGGATATGCCCCAGCAACGGTTCACGCGCGAACGGGCCCCGCTCGGCCTGCGCCGTCCACGCGGCACTCATCAGAAGTGCCACGCAAATCAATCTCGATACCTTCATCATCGGTTGTCTCTGTTCCTTGCTTAGCGGATGCGTATGACGAGACCCCAAATCTTCTGCCGCTCGTAGCACCCGAGGTCGGGGAGTGCATTCTTCTGCGAGTAGAATCCGGCAAGGCGCGGATTTCCCTCAAGGTCTGTCGCGTCGGCCATCCACGGCTGGACGCACCCCTTGTCGAGGGCGTTCGCCGAATCGTCCGTCAGGCGGTAATCGCCCGCGTCGGCATTCTTGAAGTTCGCCACGCCTGTCCAGACCGTTTTCTCGGTCGAATAGTTGCAGAACTTCAGGAGCGAGTCATCCTCCTCCGCACTCCGCTCGAACAATGTGTTGCTGACGTAGGCAGGCAGGTCGCTCCCATACTGGCTGAGCGTCAGGATCTTGCCGCCCTTCCCGGCGATGATGCAATTCCGAACGCGCAAGCCCAACTGCCCAATGTCAAAGAAATAACCCGTACTCTCGTGCAGAACCGTGTTGTTCTCGAAGACCGCAAACTCCTTGCACCCATGGTTGATCGGACCCATCGACGGCAGGTAGAGATAGGTTGAAGATTCGCGAAGCGTTGACTCGTAGGTGTTGTTCACGATCTTACCATTTCCTACGAACAGCGAATTGCGAATGCGGTAAGTCCCCGACCCGGTTCGCCCGTCGAGATAGAAGAGAAGCCCTTCCGCCATGTAAGTATTCGCACCGCCGTAAGCCGAATCGACGCTCAGGTCAATCGTAAAGTCGCGGAACGCACAGCGGTCGATGGTGACGGAACTGGCCGTCGCCGCGAGAAGTCCGCCCGCCAAACAAGAAGTATACCCCCACCAACGGAAAGCCCGATAGGCATTATCTGCAAACGAACAGCCGTAGAATCTGATGTTTGAGCAGTCTGCGACAAGCAGACCGTTGATTGTCGCAGTCTTCGTAGACTTAACCGAATTGCCCGCGAACGCCACATTCTCGAAGGTGAGTCCATTCGCCTGTGCAATGAGTGCTACGGAGGGATTCCCCTTCCCCTCCGTCTCGACATAGCCGCCGGTGATGGTCAAATCCTTAAAACGAATCTGTGGCGCGTTTGCAAGCGTGAAGAGCCGCACCGCGTCCGCACCCTTCTCACCCTGTTCGCCGTCGAACACCGTCTTCCCTGCATCCGCACCGCAGATGGTCAGACATTCCTTGAACGAGAGATCAATCGGGAGCGTTTCACCCGCACTCGGCGCATACGTCCCCTCGGCGAGGTGGATGGTCGTCCCGCATTCCGCCGCGCTCACCGCCTTCGTCAGCGAACGGAACGGCGCGGCAGATGTGCCGTTTCCCGCCGCATCGCTGCCGTTCGGGGCGACGTAAATCGCCACGTACGTGCGCCCGTCAACGGGCCGCCAGCCGGCATTGCGTTCCTTCGCCGCCGTCGCCGTGGCTTCGCCCTCGCCCACGAACTGCAGATTGCCGCGCACGAAATTGGAGGCTGTGAATGCCTTTCCGCACACCGTGACGGACTCGCCCTCCACAAGCGGCGCGAGAGGCCCGTCGTCATTCTGCTGATAGACCGAATCGATCAGCACGGCCCCGCGATCGCCGCTCCAGTTCCAGCGTTCGCCGATACCTGGCTGTCCGGCAATTGCCGAGCGGATAAAGACGGGATTAAACTTGTTGTCCGAGTTCCACACCGCGCGCGCAACCATGTTGTCCGTGAGCGTACTCTGCGTGAAGACGGTGAACGAACCCACTCCTTCGCACTCGACCGCGCCGCGACATGCCACACCACCCGCGTATCCGTTCGCCGAAATGAGGCAGTTGTAGGCATCCAGCCCCGCACTCGTTCCCGCGATTGCCGCGCCGGCCTGCGTCGTACCCTGCACCCAATTGGCGCGGATGGTCACATTCGTCATCGCGAGCGTGACGCGCCAAGTCGCAGCATTCGCACCCTCGGCATTGCTGACATAAATCGCACCGCCCTGCGCCGCCTTGCTTTGACCCGCAACAGCCGAGTTGAAGGTGAAGGTGCAATCTTTGAGAACGGTCGTCGAATCGAC
>CAVDWI010000173.1:0-915 GCA_963612485.1 Barnesiella intestinihominis | reverse complement strand
GCCGCCGTTCCGTTGTTCGCCGCATTCTTCGTAAAGGCGCACGAATCGAACGTCAGTCCGGACACCTTCGATGCGAACACCGCGCCGCCGAACGCCGAAGTCGTGTCGTCTGCCGTTGCTGTTGTCGTACCGCCTGTGAAAGTTAGGTTTCGGAAGGTGATGCCCTCACAGTTCGTGGCCTTGAAGTGCCGCGCCTGCACGCCTTCCGCCAGCGTGATGACGGTTGAGGATATACCCCCCCCCCCCAGGATAGTCAGATTCTTGCGGTTCGCAAGTTCAATCGTAGATGCAAGTTCATACCGTCCGGACGCAAGCGAAACCACATCCCCATCTGCGGCACTTCCAATCGCCGAGGCGAGATCCTCGCCCGGGCTGACAGTAATCGTCCCCGCCATCGCGCCTTGAACAAGCGCGGCAATTCCTGCCATCATTACGGTTTTGACCAGACTTATCCGCATAACTTTTTCCTTTCGTTTGACTACCCCTCACTTCCAAGGAATATTACGCCATAATTTTAACATAAAATGCTTCCTCCTGTCACTTACACTTTTTGCATATTCGCTTACAATTTTTGCCCATCCAAGCCGTCTGCCGCCCAGTCAGCCGCCCAATCGCGGCGTAGCGTGGCGAATAACGCATAAGTTCTGACATTTCATTTGCACTTCTCTTGCAAAAGTGCAAGCGTAATGGCACATTTTGCCTCATCTTGGACGGCTCAGGCAAATCAATCAAGTAAACGGATTCAGTTCCTTGGTTGATTTCTGAAAATCAAGCAACAAGGCGTGCGCCTTGATTGACTGATTTTCCCTTGCTGATGAGTCCTTTTCAACAACGCGGCAGATGTGGCAAAAATATGATTCCGTCGCGTCCAGAAGTAAACGCACTTTCTGAAAGTAAACGGTCGGGTGGTGTCGT
>CAVDWI010000172.1:0-3213 GCA_963612485.1 Barnesiella intestinihominis | reverse complement strand
GGCTTCGGGAGGGACGGCGCCAGGACACGCTTCGGGGAAACGGCTCAGTATCTTTTGGAAAATGAAATCCGCAACGGAAAATCATCCGTTACGGATTATCCCGCGTTTTCTATGGGATGGTAGTGTTCGGCATCATAATGATTTCTCCTTCAGAAATTGATGGCGGAAGGTGAGGGATTCGAACCCCCGGACCCTTTCGAGTCAACGGTTTTCAAGACCGCCGCGTTCAACCACTCCGCCAACCTTCCTGCAAAGTGCGCCACATATTATACCAAAAAGGAGCGAACGACCGCACGGTCATCAAAAGGATATTTCACGCCCGCGATTTCCTGCGTGGTCTCGTGTCCCTTGCCGCAGACGAGGACGACGTCATCCGCTTCGGCGGCGGAAAGTGCCGCATGTATGGCCTTTCGGCGGTCGGGCTCGACAATCGCCGCCGCCCGCCGTCCGGCGGGAATGCCCTCCAGGATCGCCGCGATTATCTTCATCGGGTCTTCGCTGCGCGGGTTGTCGCTCGTCACGACGAGCCGGTCGGCGAGCCGCGCACACGCCGCCCCCATAAGCGGACGCTTCATCGGGTCGCGGTCGCCGCCTGCGCCGAAGACGACCCAGAGCCGTCCCCGCGTGAACCCGCGAGCCGCCGCCAGCACTTTCTCAAGTCCGTCCGGCGTATGGGCGAAATCGACGTAGACCCTCGCTTTCGCCGTGCATTCCACGAACTCAAGCCGCCCCCAGCGCGGCTTCAGGGTCGGGATCAGCCGCTGAATCTCGCCGTGCGAAACACCCGCCGCCTCGGCAAGTGCCGCCGCGACAAGCACATTTGACTTGTTGTAGTCGCCGACGAGTTGCAGCCCAGCGAGGTCGAACGCGGGTTCGCGGAGCGTGACGGGAATGACGTTCAGTCCCCCAATCGCCCGACACGCCGCGAGCATCTCGCGTCCGTAGCCGCCGTCAAGGCAGACGACGTAGGGCGCGCCCTTCGGCATCCGCCGCGCGAAGTCGAGTTTCACATCGAAGTAGGCCGCCATCGTCTTGTGGTAGTCGAGATGGTCTTCGGAAAGGTTGGTGAACGCACCGCCCGAAAAGACCGTGTCGCCCGTGCGGTGTTGGTGGATGGCGTGGGACGAGACTTCCATCACGCAGTCCCTCGCGCCGTTCGCCTCCATCTCGGCGAAAATCTGCTTCAACTGCGGCAGGGGCGGCGTCGTGTAGCCCGTGTAGAACCGCCGCGACAGCGTGTTCACCTCGACCGTCGTCACGTACGCCGCCTTCAGGAACTCGGCGAGAATCCACGTCGTCGTGGTCTTGCCGTTCGTGCCCGTCACGCCCCAGATGCGCATCAGTCCCTCACTCCCTGCCAGTCCTCGAAGCGCCTCTTCGCGAGCGCGGCGTATTTCGCCCCCATGCCGCCGTTCACGAAGGGGTCGATCGAGATTCCGCCGCGTGCGGCGAACTTGCCGTAGACCTCGAGGTATCGCGGCTTGAGCAGTTTGCGCAAGTCGTCGTAGATGACGTTGACCACGTCCTCGTGGAAGTCCCCGTGGTTGCGGAAGCCGAAAAGGTAAAGTTTAAGGGACTTCGATTCCACCATCTTCTTCGCGGGGATGTAGCGGATCGTCAGCGTCGCGAAGTCGGGCTGACCCGTCTTCGGACAGAGCGTCGTGAACTCGGGGGCGGTGAACGTCACCCAGTAGTCGCGTTCGGGATGCCGGTTGTCGAACGCATCGAGAATCGCGGGATTGTATTCCATCGGCACTCGAATGGTCTTTCCGAGCGTCTTCAGTCCTTCAAGGTCATTTCTCATCGTTGGCTTCCTTTCTTAATCTGCGCCAGATGCAGATTCGCGTCTTACCATAAGTCCTGTCGCGAAGGAGATCCCAGCCGGGCGTCTCCTCCGCCTTCTGCACGGCCGTCATCTCGGCGATGAAAAGCCCGTCCTCGCGCACGACGTTCCGCGCCGCCAGCGTCGCGAGCACCTGCGCGTAGCCGCGCTCTTCGCCAAGCGCATACGGCGGGTCTGCGAACGCCATCATGAAGCCCGCCCCCGCGTAGGTGGCAATCCAGCGGTAGGCGTTCGCGACGACGACTTCGCCGCGCCCATCCCCGACGCGCATCGCCTTCAGGTTTCGCTCGAGAATCTCCGCATGGCGGCGACTCCCTTCCACAAACGTCGCGGCGGCCGCCCCGCGTGAGAGCGCCTCCAGTCCGACGGAGCCCGACCCGGCGAAGAGGTCGAGGAACACGGCTCCGCCAATCTCCGGCTGGAGAATCGAGAAGAGCGATTCGCGCACGCGATCCTGCGTCGGGCGTATCGCGTCCGTCTTCGGAACGAGCAGATTGCGCCCGCCGAACTCTCCGCCCGTGATTCTCATTTGCCGCGCTTCGCCTTCATGTATTCGTCGAATCCCCGGTTGCGCAACCGACAGGCTGGACATTCGCCGCACCCCCTGCCGGGCACGCCGTTGTAGCAGGTGAGCGTGTGGTTCTCAATCACGTCGAGGATGCCGAGCCGATCCGCCATCGCCCATTCCTGCGCCTTCGTCTTGTGGATGAACGGCGTGACGATGTGGATGGGATAGTCGAGCGCGAGGCGAATCGCCTTCTGCTGGGCGCGGATGAAGGCGGCGCGGCAGTCGGGATAGCCCGAGAAGTCCGCCTCCGAGACTCCCGTGTAGACTTCCGTCGCGCCAAGTCCCTTCGCCCAGACGGACGCGGCAAGCAGAAAGAAGGCGTTGCGCCCTTCCACGACGGTCGAGGGACATTTCGCCCCCGGCTTGCGCTCGATCTTCGCCGTCTTCGACATCAGGGCGTTCGTCGTGAGGTGACGGTAGAAGTCGAGTTTCACGAGCTTGTGCTCGGCGATTCCGAAACGCCTGGCGAGTCCCTTCGCGAACTTCGTCTCAAGCGCATGGCGCTGCCCGTAGGCGAACGTAATCGCGGCAACTTCGTCCGCACCGAACTTCCGCACGGCAATCGCCAGTGCGGTTGCCGAATCCTGTCCGCCCGAAAGCACAACGACCGCTTTCATCTTTGACCTTCTTTCTCGCTTGTCATCAATTCCTGCGCGGCACATTCCGCCGCACTCGGATATTATATCAAACTGACGGCATCAGCGCGGACGAACGCGGCGCGTCGCCGTCGCGGTAAACGGGTCTTCAGGCCAGTAGTGCCGGGGGTAGCGTCCGCGCAAGTCCTTGCGGACGAGCTGGTAGC
>CAVDWI010000171.1:0-3320 GCA_963612485.1 Barnesiella intestinihominis | reverse complement strand
TCCTCGACGCGGTGAAGAAGCAGTCCGACCAGTCGTTCGAGCGGGCGCTGGCGAACGCGGTCGATTGACAAGGCGGACAAAGCCCCCCCCCCTTGCGTTTGACGGCAGAATAGGGTATAATACCCACTCACTTTTGAAAGGTATAGAAGAAAAATGAAGAAAGACATTCATCCGGCTTACGGCGAAGCGACCATCACGTGCGCGTGCGGCAACGTCATCAAGACCCGCTCCACGAAGAAGGAGATGACGGTGAACACCTGCTCGGCGTGTCACCCCTACTTCACCGGTCAGAAGACGATGGTCGATACCGAAGGCCGCGTCGATTCGTTCAAGAAGCGCTACGCGAAGTTCGCGAAGTAATCGCCTCTTCGGCGGATTCCGCCGATTGCGTAAGGTGTGCCCTTGATCGACGTCGGTCAAATCAGAGGCGTATTGGGTCGCTTGGAGCGCGTCGAAAGCGCCTTGGGCGACCCAATCGTTTTATCGGATGCGAAGCGTTATCGCGAGACGCTTCGCGAGCATGCTTTCCTGAAGAAACTGGAGAGCGCGTTCGCCGCGTATGAGAAGGCGCTCTCCGACATTGCAGGCAACGAGTCCCTGCTGGAAGACCCCGACTTCCGCGCCGAAGCCGAGGCGGAAATCGCCGCGCTGAAGGCCGAACTGCCGTCCCTTGAGCACCGGGTGCTCGCGGCGCTTCTGCCGCCCGACCCGCTGGAATCGCGCAATGCGGTGATGGAGATCCGTGCGGGGACGGGGGGTGACGAGGCCGCGCTGTTCGCGGGCGACCTCTTCAGGATGTATTCGCGCTACTGCGAGGCGCGGGGCTGGAAGATTTCCGTGATGCACGCGAACGAGACGACGCTCGACGGCTACAAGGAGGTCGTCTTCACGGTCATTGGCGAGGGGGCTTACGGGCGCTTCCGCTTCGAGTCGGGCGGACACCGCGTCCAGCGCGTGCCGGTGACGGAGATGCAGGGGCGCATCCACACGTCCGCCGCGACGGTCGTCGTGTTCCCCGAGGCGGACGAGGAGGACGAGCTCGAGATTCCGGAGAAGGACATCCGAATCGACCTCTTCTGTGCGGGCGGTGCGGGCGGCCAGCACGTGAACAAGACCGAAAGCGCAGTACGCATGACCCACCTGCCGACGGGGCTTGTCGCCGTCTGCCAGGACGAACGCAGCCAGCAGCGAAACCGCGAGAAGTGCTTCGCCACGCTGAAGGCCCGCATTCTCGATTTCCGCCGCCGCGAAGAGGAGGCGAAACTCGGCGCGAGCCGCCTTTCCCTGCGCGGCAGCGGCGACCGCTCGGAACGAATCCGAACCTACAACTTCCCCCAGAACCGCATGACCGACCACCGCATTGACCTCACGCTCTATTCGCTCGACCGCATCATCGAGGGGGAGATGGACGGACTTCTCGACGCGCTCGCCCGAAATGACCTCGACGAGCGCATTCGCATTGCCCTCGAAAGGAAATGACGCCGTGATTGCCGCGATTCAGCATTGGGAATTCTGGGAACTCTTCATGTGCCGCTGGTTCTGGTGCGGCATGGGGGGGTGGATTGTCGCCTCCCTCATCAAGATGGCCATCGCCGCGTGGAAGACGCATGAAATCGACTTCGTTTACCTTGTCTCGACGGGCGGCATGCCGTCCAGCCATTCCGCGACGGTGGCGGGGCTCGCGTTCGGCATCGGCTATACGGAAGGGTTCGGAACGCCGCTCGCAACGCTGGCGGCGGCATTCGCGGTGATTACGATGTTCGATGCGGCGACCGTGCGCCGTGCGGCGGGGGAACACGCGAAGGTCTTGAACGCCATCATTCACGACCTCAAGGAACTCCGCTTCAAGCCCGCCACCCGTTTCAAGGAACTCCTCGGGCATACCCGGAAGGAAGTCCTCTGGGGAATGGTGACGGGAATCGCGTGGGCGACCGCCCTCTGCGCCGTCTGGCCGTGAGAAGGGCGCGGCAATCGCTACTTTGATAGCGATTGCAATATTGATTATTTCAATATCGCTACTTGACTAGCGATACCGAAAAGCGGTATACTATGCGGCTGAAGACCGGGGAAAGTCCCTTGGGTCTGCGAAACATCCGAAAAGGAAGAAAGAAAAAAGATGGAAAGCGCAAACAAACCCGTCGCGGCGGAAGACGCCGGATTGGCGGAACTCGAGGAAACCCTTGCGCACGTGAGAGCGGCGCAGAAGAAGTTCGAGTCGTATACGCAGGAGCAGGTCGACGAGATTTTCAAGGCGGCGGCGCTCGCGGCGAATCGCGCCCGCATTCCGCTGGCGAAGCTCGCGGTCGAAGAGACGGGCATGGGCATCGTCGAAGACAAGGTCATCAAGAACCATTACGCGGCGGAATACATCTACAACACCTACAAGTACACGAAGACCTGCGGCGTGATTGAGCGCGACGAGGCGATGGGCATCGAGAAGATTGCCGAGCCGATTGGCGTGATTGGCGCGGTGATCCCGACGACGAACCCGACCTCGACGGCGATCTTCAAGTCGCTGCTCGCCCTCAAGACGCGCAACGGCATCATGATCAGCCCGCATCCGCGTGCGAAGAACTGCACGATTGCGGCGGCGAAGGTCGTGCTTGACGCGGCGGTCAAGGCGGGTGCCCCCGAGGGCATCATCGCGTGGGTCGAGCAGCCCTCGCTGCCGAAGACGAACCTCCTGATGAAGGATGCGGACATCATTCTCGCGACGGGCGGCCCCGGCATGGTGAAGGCGGCCTACAGTTCGGGCACGCCGGCCGTCGGCGTGGGCGCGGGCAACGCGGCGGCGATCATCGATCCGTCGGCGGACATCATCAACGCCGTCAACTCCATCATCCACTCGAAGACCTTCGACAACGGCATGATTTGCGCGACCGAACAGACGGTCATCGCCGACGAGAAGATCTACGACGACGTGAAGGCCGAGTTCGTGAAGCGCGGCTGCTACTTCATGAACGAGAAGGAGAAGGACCTCATCCGCAAGACGATGCTCATCAATGGTGCGCTGAACGCGAAGATCGTCGGTCAGCGTCCGGTGACGATTGCGAAGATGGCCGGGTTCGAGGTTCCGGAGGATACGAAGGTGCTCATCGGCGAGGCGACCTCGACCGATACGAGCGAGGCGTTCGGCCACGAGAAGCTGACCACCATCCTCGGCATGTACAAGTCGAAGGACTTCGACAACGCGCTCGACATCGCCGAAGCCCTGCTCGTCAACAACGGCGGTCTCGGCCACACCTCCGTGCTCTGGATCGACGACCTCAACGAGAAGGAGAAGCTCAACAAGTTCGCAGACCGCATGAAGGCCTGCCGCC
>CAVDWI010000170.1:0-3452 GCA_963612485.1 Barnesiella intestinihominis | reverse complement strand
AGTACTTACGGACAGTAAACGCACGACTTCCGTGCGTTTACTTCTGGAAGCCACACTCGAACAGACGAATCCGTGAAGGGCGGGGGTGCCCTTGCATTGTTCGGCGAAATAGGGTATAATACACGCACTTTTTTCCCAAGAAAGAAAGATAGAGGTAGAAAAAATGGGTACAGGTCGTACACTTCGTAAGGAATCTCACGTCCGTCCGTGCAAGACGCCGGCCGGCAAAGCGCGCAAGAACGCCGCGCAACGTCGTCGTCTCGTCAAGTTCGGGATGAAGGAAGAAGAAGTCAAGCTCATGGGCGATGAGGCCGTGCGCGTGCTTGTGCAGCGTCCGACGGTTGTCCGCAAGCTTGTCGCGAAGGCCGCCGCCGCCAAGTAAGGTGTGCGAACTTCGCTTCTTTCGGGCGGATTGTCGCGAATGAACAAGGTCTACTGCTCGATTGAAGAGCGTTACGTGAATCCCCTCTTCGAAGTCTTCGACGGAGGGGATTTCGTTTTGTCGTCCTATCGCGACATCGAGGAGAAACTGACGCAGGTTCAGATTTACTTTCCCGATGCGGCGCGGACGGATGAGGCGAAGAAGTGCCTCTGCGCGGCGCTTGAGATTGTCGGCGTCTCCGCCGCGATTGAGGTTGCCCAGATTCCTGACGAGGACTGGAAACTCTCCTATCGCCGCCATTTCAAGACCGAACGCATCGGTCGGCGCATCGTCGTGCATCCGCCGTGGGAGCCGATGCCGACGGACGGGGTTGTGATAACCCTCGACCCCGGACTGGCGTTCGGCACGGGCAAGCACGAAACGACGCGGGCGTGCCTCGAGTTCATCGACGAACTTTCGGACGAGTGCGGCAGTTTCCTGGACATGGGGTGCGGAAGCGGCATCCTTTCAATCGCGGCGGCGAAACTCGGTTTTGCGCCCGTATGCGGGTTCGACGTCGATCAGGAGGCGGTCGATGCCTCCGTCGAAAACGCGGCGAAAAACGGCGTGGCGGTCGAATACTTCAGGTACGGCCTTGGTGCGAAGGTTCGCCGCGAACTGCCGAAGGTCGACCTTGTGGCCGCCAACATTCTCGGTCCTCTCCTGATTCGCTTTGTCGATGAAATCGTGCCGTGTGTCGGAAAGCATCTTGTCATTTCGGGCATCCTGACGGAACTTTATCCGGATGTGTTGAAGGCATACGAGGCGCAGAGCTTGAAGGAAGTTTCGCGCAAGACCTTCGGCGAATGGACGACGGGACTGCTCGTCCGCGTCTAACTTATGGAAAGACATCCGCAGGTCAAGATTTGTGGCATTAACGATGCGGAATTTGCCGTCGCCGCCGAACGGCTTGGGGCGGATTACCTCGGTCTCATCTTCGCGGCGGGGAGTCCGCGGCAGGTTTCCGTGGAACAGGCGAAGGCGATTGTCGAGCACCTGAACGGACGCGCCAGCGTCGTCGGGGTCTTTACGGATGCGTCGGTGGCGGAATGCCGCGCCGTTGCCGAGGCGGTCGGCTTTCGCATTGTCCAATTGCATCGCCGTGCCACGGCGGAAGACGTGGACGCGCTTCATGCGGCGGGGTTGGAGGTCTGGACGCTTGCTGGCGGTGTGCCCGGTGATGCGGTGCTTTTCGATCGTTCCCATGGGGATGGCGATGCGGTTTTGCGTCCCGTGAAATCGGCTCGCACGGTGCTTGCGGGGGGCATTTCTGCCGCGAATGTGGCGGAGGCCCTTCGTTCGGGTGCAGATGTTGTCGATGCGTCAAGTTCGCTTGAAACCGCCCCCGGCAAGAAGTCAATCGCCAAGTTGACCGAGTTCATGGTGGCTGGGCGAATATGATATAATATCGGCTCATTCACATCAAGGAGAACTTATGGGCGGTTTTTGCGGCGTTGTTTCAAAGAACGATTGCGTGAGCGATCTCTTTTTCGGTACGGACTACCATTCGCATCTCGGCACTCACCGGGGCGGAATGGCGGTATTGGGTGAACGCGGCTTTCAGCGGTCGATTCATAACATCCAGAATGCGCCGTTCCGCTCGAAGTTTGAGCACGATTTCAGCCGCTTCTCCGGTTCGGTCGGCATCGGCGTGATTTCCGACACCGACCCCCAGCCGCTCGTGATGGTGACCAAGTTCGGGCAGTTCGCGATTTCGACGGTCGGGCTGATTTCCAATATGCAGGAACTGATGAACGAACTCTTCAGGAACTGCTCCACCCAACTGCAGTTCTCGACGACGAGCGGGATGGTCGGTCCCACGGAAGTCGTTTCGGCGCTGATTGCGTCCCGCAGTTCGATTGTCGACGGCGTTCGGTATGTTCAGGAGAAGGTCAAGGGAAGCTGTTCGATTCTGGTGATTGACGAGAAGGGGCGTCTTTACGCCGCGCGTGACCGCTACGGGCGAACGCCCGTCGTCATCGGGCGCAAGGAGGGCGGGCTGATTGCCCTGATGGAGAGTTGTGCGCTCGCGAACCTCGGCTACGAGTATGTGCGCGACCTCGGACCTGGCGAGATGGTCGAAATGACCCCGGATGGGCTGACGACCGTGATAAAGCCGCAGGAAAAGATGGCGATCTGCTCCTTTTTCTGGGTTTACTACGGCTTTCCCGCATCGAGTTATGAGGGGCGGAACGTGGAGATGGCGCGTTATCGGTGCGGCGGGGCCCTTGCGCGGCGGTATCCGGCGGATGTGGACGCGGCGTGCGGGATTCCCGATTCGGGCACCTCCCACGCGCTTGGCTACGCGCACGAGGCGGGCATCAAGTATGCGCGACCCTTCGTGAAGTATACGCCCACGTGGGCGCGGAGTTTCATGCCGTCCGACCAGCGGCAGCGCGAGAAAGTCGCCGCGATGAAGCTGATTCCGATTCCGGGGCTGATTCGCGACCGACGGCTCGCGTTTTGCGACGACTCGATCGTGCGCGGCACTCAGCTCGGCAAGCAGGCAGATCGCCTTTATAAGGAAGGGTGCAAGGAGATGCACGTTCGGATTGCCTGTCCGCCGCTCCTCTACCCGTGCCGCTTCATCAACTTCTCGCGGTCGAAGAACGAATACGACCTCATCACGCGGCGGTATATTCGCGATTACGAGGGTGAAAACGCGGATTTGTCGAAATACGTCGATCCGAACGGTGAACCCTACAGGGGAATGGTCGATTACATCCGCCGGAAACTGAACCTGACTTCGCTCGCGTTCCAGACCGTGGACGACCTCGTCGCGGCAATCGGGCTTCCGAAAGACCAACTTTGCACCTACTGCTGGACGGGTGAGGACGTTTCGATGCCGGGTTCGTGCGCGAAGGGATGCGGCACGTGTCCCCACGCCTGTCCCTGCCGCTGAAAAGGCGTGGCGTTTGACACAAACGAGCCGTTTTTGATAGAATCTGCGGCAAATGAGGGGTTTGTTCGCGAGAGTCGTGACTTTTGCGCTGCGCGGGGGCGTGGCGGCGTTCGCGCTCGCCCTCTGCAT
>CAVDWI010000169.1:0-3514 GCA_963612485.1 Barnesiella intestinihominis | reverse complement strand
GCGCACCTGAAGGCCGCGCTCCCCTGCGACGGGTTCAACATCCTCCAGAACAACGGCGAAGCCGCCGGGCAGACGGTGAAGCACGTCCACTTCCACATCGTGCCGCGCTACGGCGCCGGGCCAATCGCCTTCGAGAACCACAAGGGCGACATGGACGCATTGAAGTCGCTGGGCGAACGCCTCGCGATGTAGGGGTGCGGTGAGTCCCGCACAATTCATCGACAATCCGAACTGGGCTGACTTCCTGCCGGAAACGCGGGATGCCGCGAAGAAGCGTCATCTCCCGGCGCATGAGGACTGTTCGTCTCTGAACGCCGATTCCGCCGCGCTCCACCTGATGTGCGGCGGGACGCTCGGTGCGATGCCGGGCTACGAGGAGCGGCCGGGGCAAATCGACATGCTGAAGGCCATCGTCCGCGCCTTCAACGGACGCGAGCACCTGATGATTGAGGCGGGTACGGGTGTCGGCAAGTCCCTCGCTTACCTGATTCCGTCCATCCTCTGGGCGGCGGCGAACGACACGACGGTCGTCGTCTCGACGGCGACACGCAACTTGCAGAGCCAGTTGATTCACGCGGACATACCGAAGGCTCTGCAGGTTCTGGGCGAAGCGGAGCGCGTCAAGTTCCGTACGGCCCTTCTAAAGGGGCGCGGCAATTATCTCTGCCTGCGGGAGGTCGGCGAGTTCTTCGCATCGGGATACTGGACGATGACGGAGAACGAACAGGCGGAGATGCCGCACTTCATCGACTGGCTCAGGACTACGCCCGACGGCGACCTCGACACCTACGAGGGGCTGCCGCGCGGTCTGCTGACGTGTCCCGGCGAGGAGTGCGGCGGAAGGCGCTGTTCCTACTATTCGCGGTGCTTTGTCTACCGTGCGCGGAAGGCGGCGGCGGAAGCGCATCTCGTGGTGGCGAACCATGCGCTGGTGCTCGCGGAGGCGACGAACCCCGGCAGCGGCATCCTTCCGGCCTACGGGCGGCTTGTGCTTGACGAAGCCCACAACCTTGAGACGGTCGCCACGGAATACCTGAGTTGCGAATTCTCGCTTCCGGCGCTGCTGCGCCTCCTGAACCGGCTTCAGCGGCGAGGGCGCGGCAAACGGGCGCGGCCGGGCGGCATCCTGTCGGGCGTGGAGCGGCAGATGCAGAAAGGCGTGCTCGCGGGCAATTCGGCGGGCGGACGCGTTGCGCGGCTTCTCGGCGAGATCACCTCATCGACCGTGCGCACCGTGAACGCGGCGGAAGCGCTCGCCGACTTCGCCGGACTGCTGCTGCGTCCCTCGAAAGGCAAGGGCGAGATGCTCCGCTACCGCGTTGCAGCGGACGGCGTTCGCAGTTATTCCCTGCACGGCATCTTCAAGCCCTACGGGGAAGAAGACGACTGGGACGAGGAAACCTTCTTCCGTCTGCAGACGGCGTTCGAGACGCGGATGGCCGAGATGGTGCATCTTCTGCATGACTTGCGCGACACGCTGAACGGCTCCGCGCCCGAAGGTGAGTTCAACTACTGCGCCGACCTCGCCGTGCAAATCGCCGGCGTCGCCGACGCCCTCGTCGCATTCGTGAACGAGACGAACGTCGTTTTGCGCGGCAATCTGGATGCGAACGCCTACTGGATCGAGCGTGTCCGGCTGGAAAGGCGGCCTTCCTACGTTCGGCTTGTCGCCGCGCCCCTGTCGGTTGCGGAGAGTCTGCGGAAATGCCTCTACGAGCCGAAGGATTCCGTGATTCTCTCGTCGGCGACGCTTCGCGTCGGGAACGACTTCAAGTATATGGCGCGGCGGCTCGGCTGTCAGGAGCGGTTTCAGGCGTTGACGGCGACGAGCCCGTTCGACTACTTCCGCCAGTCGCTGGTGCTCGCCCCGGACTGTCTGCCCGACCCCTCCGCCAATCCCGCACGCTATGCGGAAGCTCTCGCGAACATGATGCGCGACCTCTTTTCGGCGACGCACGGCCGTGCGCTCGTGCTCTTCACGAGTTACGAGATGATGAAGGCGGTGGCATCTTCCGCCCGTCCCGAACTGGCAAAGGCGGGCATCGAACTGCTCGTTCAGGGGGAGGGTCTGAGCCGCGAGACGATGACCACCGCCCTGCGCCAGTCGGTGAACACCGTCCTTTTCGGGGCGCAGTCCTTCTGGGAGGGCGTGGACGTGGCGGGCGAGGCGCTGTCGTGCGTCGTCCTCGCGCGTCTGCCGTTCGCGCAGGTCGGCGACCCCGTCGTCGAGGCACGGGCGGAGAAAATCGACCGCGAGGGCGGCAACTCCTTCCGCGACTACTCCCTGCCGGAGGCCGTCATCCGCTTCCGTCAGGGCTTCGGGCGGCTCATCCGCACACGCCGCGACCGCGGCATCGTGGTGATTACCGACCCCCGCATCGTTACGAAGAGTTACGGCGCGGTCTTCCGCCGCTCGATCCCGACGACCGTCCACACGGTCACCGAACTCCCCGACCTCTTCCGCCGCGTAAACGACTTCTTCGCCTGAAAGGGACGCGGCGGACGCTTAGGCGTTCCTGTAGGTGACGACGCCCTTGCCGCGGCGAATGACGCCGATCACGTTGTAGGGCTGGTGCATCGCCTTCAGGATCTTCGTCGCCTTGTCGAGCTGGCTCTTCGGCAGGATGACGACGAAACCGATGCCCATGTTGAACACGCGGTACATCTCGTCGTGGTCAACCTTGCCCTGACGCTCGATGAACTTGAAGATCGTCGGCACTTCCCAGGCGTCGCGGTCAATCTCGGCATTCACCGTCTTCGGCAGGACGCGCGGGATGTTGTCCGGGAATCCGCCGCCCGTGATGTGCGCCATGCCCGTAATCTTGATCTTGCGCTCCATCAGCTTGGCAACCGGCCTGAGGAAACTCCTGTGGACGGCGAGTAGCGCGTCGCCGAACGTCTGGTTCGTCCCCGGCAGCTTATCCTGCGGCGAATACTGGCAGAGGTCGAAAATCACGCGACGGGCGAGCGAATAGCCATTCGTCTGAAGTCCGCCCGAGGGGAAGCCGATAATCACGTCCCCGGCGCGGATGGACTTGCCCGTAATCAGGTCTTTCTTCGCGACATAGCCGACAATCGTGCCGACGAGGTCGTATTCGCCCACCGGGTAGAGCCCCGGCATTTCGGCGGTCTCGCCACCGAGAAGCGTCATCTTGTTCTCCTTGCAGGCCTTGCAGAGACCGCTCACGACGGCCTTGAACTGCGGCGCGTCGAATTTCGCCGCGCCCACGTAGTCCATGAAGAAGAGCGGCTTCGCGCCCTGCACGAGAATGTCGTTCACGCAGTGGTTGACGATGTCCTGCCCGACGGTGTCGTGCTTGTTCATCATCACCGCGACCTTGAGTTTCGTACCCACGCCGTCCGTCGATGCCACGAGAATCCCGTCCCGTCCGGTCGGGACCTTGTGGAGGCCGCCGAATGAACCAATTCCCCCAAGCGTCAGGGGGGTCTTCGTCTCGGCCACCATCGCCTTAATCGAGGTCAGCGCGGCCATCTTGTTGTCAATGTTCACGCC
>CAVDWI010000168.1:0-3543 GCA_963612485.1 Barnesiella intestinihominis | reverse complement strand
CGGAACCGCGAACGGGCGGACCGGCCAGGAAGGAGAATCGCACAGCGATTCTGGCCATTGACAATTGTTCTCATAAAAGGTTTTTAACCACGGATTCACACGGATTACACGGATTTTTGAGTAATTATGTTGAACTTATAGGCAAGATCGGGAGAATCGGGAGAGGGGACGGGAGGGAGTTGAAGAGTGGAGTGTTTATCCATCCACTGTTCGACTTCGACTCATTCCACCATCTCTCTACAACTCTCGACGGCTGACAACAGTGGACTATTTGATTCTGATGAAGAGATATCGCCGAGTCCAGTCAACTGCAACGTACCCGCCGAACGACCCGAATCCATGTCGCGTCACGCGCACGAGATTCCAGTCTGCGGCAGTTCCTCGCAGCGGAATCGTCAGTTCGCGTTCCGTACACCCGAACACGGCGGTTGCGAGTTCCTCGACGATTCCCTCCTCATCGCGCACGAACCAAGTGCCGCAGTCGCACCCGAAGGACATGACCACCTCGGATGCCGAAAGTTCGCCGTCCCCGTCCGCGTCCCGCCCGATGGCAACGGTAATGGCATTCGTTGGCGACGATTCGAGTCCGACGGCGATTCGGATTTCCGAGAGGTCGCGGATGGATGCGCCGAGGACGACGTTCGTCGAGGCTTCCGCATCAACTTCCACGGACGCGGGCGGAACGGGCAGTTCCATTCCGAACGCGGCACTCGCAACGGCAAGACAGCAGACAATGAAGATGTTTTTCATAACGTCCGATCCTTCACTTCCGCTTTACTTCGTCAAGGTGGTCGAAGAGTCGCCACTTCTCGTCATCGTCCGGCTTGCTCAACTCCACTACGCGGTTCGTGAACGCGGCGAAGTCGTCGTCGCCCATGACCCTGCGGTTCGCGAGAACGCATGAGTTGCAGATGCCGAACAGGGCATTGCGATAGTCGCGAACATCTGCGTTAGCACGCCATACCCGACATTGTAGGTCCCGCTTGCGATTCCACGCCTGCTGTTTGAGCTCCCATTCCCTCCGCTTTTCCGCATCCTTGGTAATGTAAACCACCGATGACATGATGTGAACGAGGTCGTTTGGGTATGAAGCTGTTCTAATCCGCCCCAAGTATGCGGCAATTGACAAACAGTCCGTAACATTCGTTTTGAACATGTCGTCGAACGACCTGAACGCACGAGTGAATGCTATCTGTCGATCATACCGATAAGGGATGGTCGAAGCCCCATCGTCCACGGCGTTCGTCGAGACCCGAACGACGATTGAGGTCATTGTCGTGAGAAGAAAGTCCTTCATTGCAATCTTGTCAACAGTCTTCGCCTTTTCATCCACCCGCTCCAAGTTCAACAAAAAATCCCCGTATATGGTGTTTCCCCTGAAGTAAAGGCTGGAATCGGCGAGGTAGTTTGACGAAAAAAGGAACTTTGCCGAGTCAAGGGTCGGATAATCGGCGGCACACCGACCGAACGAGAAAAAGGCAATGCCTATGCAAAATATGTATTGATGTGGATGTTCATGTCTATTCGACTCCTTTCGTTATTCTGAAAACTCCATTCGTTCCCCGCGTTGCGGAGCCGCCCAGTTTCGACACCGTCAGGTCGCCGTTGGCGGCAAACGTGAAAGTCTGAACCGACGTTCCAAGCTTATACCACAGATCAGGGAACTGACCATTCCGAACCCGCCAGTGGAGGGGGATGTAGTAGCAGAAGCCCCCCTCCCGCCACGGCTGTTCGACGGAGAATGAAGAAAGGCCGGCGGAGTCGTCCCCGACGGCATTTCCCGATTCAACCTCCATTATTCTTTCCGCACCGGCATCCACCCCGTGCGACGGAATGGCAGCCGCCGCACCCTCGAAATCGAACACCCCCCACATGTTCGTGGCGAGGCAGACCCCCTCCTTGACATCCACGTTCCCGAAAGACACCCAGTCGGGCATCAGCACGATGTTCGTAATCACAAGCCCTACGCCGATTTCACCCTCCTCGGGATAGGCAAACGCAACCACGTGAGTGTCCCACAACTCCATCGCACGGAAACCCTCCGCCTCGAACCGTTGAGGGGCGAGTGTTTCAAATTCAAGGTCGAGCGTTGTGCCGTTCACCGACACAGACCCCGTCGTCTTCCCTGCCTTTTCAAGAGCCGTAAAGTCAAACTCTGAGTTCTCTTCCGTGTCAGCTCCAATTCGCCAAACAACGGAGGTCGGATTCGGCGTGATTGTCAGTTTTGCCTTCTCCAGCGGGCCGAAGACATGGCGGGTGCGGTTCGTTGGCCACTTCGCCGCCGCCTCGACCTTCAGTTCATAGGCGCGGATCTCCGCCGTCTCCTCGATTGCCGCGCCGCCCTCGTCCGGCTCGAAGGTCAGCGCGAGCCGCGCCACGTCGCCCGCCTCCGCGAGCGCGGCGCCTCCCTCCAGCGCAATCTCGCGCGACCCGACCCCGTCCTTCGCGGCGGACCACTCGCACGGGAGCGGCGTCGCCGCGCCGTCCGAAACCGCCGCGAATGCGCCCTCCGGCTCGCACGAGAGACGCACCGTCCCCGCCGCCGCCGTCGCCCACGACGCCGCGGCGAGGAGCGCGGACGACCTCAGCGGCACGACCTCGCCCGGCGCATTCGTATGCGCCCGCTCGAAGACGACCGCCCCCGACGCACCGAGCGTGAGCCGCGTCTCGGCGACGAACCGCCGCGCCGTGACGCACCCGTGCAGTTCGCCACCGGAATAGCGGGCTGTGACGGACATCGTCCCCCACGTCCCCGCATCGAGAATCCAGATGCCCTCGCCCTTTCCCTTCACGCTCCCGTCGTCGCTCTCCCACTCCACCTCATACGGACAGGGCAGGTCGGCGAACGCAGAGAACCAGACGGGGAAGTCCGGATTCGGGTTCGAGACCAAAACGACGAGTTTCGGCTTCCAGAGGATGAAGCCCTCCCTCTCCGCCCCCGCCGGCGGCTCGAACAGCGTTCTCCCCGTCTCCCCGTCGGCGGTGAAGACGACCGAGCGGGACGGTATCGGCGCACTCCGTACGGCGACATTCGCCGCTTCCGCCGCGCTCCCGTCGTCCCACGAATACGAAACGCCGCTGGGGTCGAACGAGAGTGCAACGGCGTAGCGCGATCCCTTCTCGAGCAGGAAGTCGTAGTCCCCCGCCTCGCGCACGAGGACGCGAAACCTCCCGACCGTCAGCAGCACGTCCTCCGGCGGCGGCGCGGCAAAAGTGACGCGGAAGCGGTAGAGCCCCGCCGTCTCGCCCACGCGCCCCTCCACCCACTGTGGGTAGCCGACGGCGACGATTTCCGCCGCATTCGTGAAGTTCGCCGCGAGCCAGTCCGCGTCCTGCCCGACGCCGTCGTGATCGAACGGCAGGACGCGGCGGAATCTCGTCGTTTCATCGCCAAGAGTGACGGCGGAGTCGCCGTTGCGGAAGAGTTCGACCCGCGCATCGACCGTGGCGGCGCGGTCGCGGTTCGGATGGGCGCAACTCCAGCCGAAGACGTAGGAGTTGGAGGGCGAGAGCCCGTGCCAGCAGACGCTTTCGAGCGGTGCG
>CAVDWI010000167.1:0-3603 GCA_963612485.1 Barnesiella intestinihominis | reverse complement strand
CTTTGGGTCAAACATCAGTGATGTTTTTTAGCCCAATAAATAAAGGGGTTCGGCGGATGGTCTCCGCAACGGTCAATTTTAGGAACAGAAACGTCACATTTTAGGCAAAAATGAGAGGAATTGCATGGCAAGGACTGAATTGCATCCGAGTCAACCCGTCACTCGTAATGCGTCCACATCCGAATGACTTTTACCACTCGCTCTTCCGAAAGAACCTGATAGACAAGGCGGTGCTGAATGTTGATTCGCCGTGAAATTGCGCCGCGCAGATTCCCAACCAAGACTTCGTATGGCGGAGGAATCCGAAACGGGTCTTCGGCAATTACGCGGAGCAAACGTTCCGCATTCATCTTCAGCCCGGATGATACGAGACGCTTGGCGTCCTTCTGTGCCTGTTTCGTGTAGACGAGACGTCAATTCACCACTTGAGTTCCCCTGCGCACTCGGAAATCGGGGTCTTGAGACCTTTAGCAATGGAATCCGCCAAGCCCGGAAAAGAATTGAGATAAAGCGACTCCTGAATGGCTGACCAGTCCTCCATAGAGATAAGCACTGCCTGATGGCGTTTACCAACAATGCAATAGCCGCGATGCTCGTTGGCGACATTTTCAACGAGACCAAAAAGATTCTTCCGCGCATCCGTCACGGTGACTGTCGGCATATTTGCTCCTTTCTGAAAACAGCGGTAGTATACCAAAAACGGAGACACTGCGGCGGCTCGGGCGGTGTCGCCCGAGCCGCCGCTAATCGATTGATTCCGTTATCACCACGGATTTGACGGATTTGCACGGATTTTGATTTAACCCGTGGAATTGTGCGTCGCTCGCGGCAAAAGCCATGTCAACGGATGCGCAGGTAGAACCCTTCCGAGGGCGGGATGAGATACCCCTGCGAATCGATTGACATGGCGGCCGTCCTGCCGTTCGCCTTGCGGAACTGAATCTGCGCAAGTTGCACGGCGGTCAGACCGCTTGCGTCCGTGCCGATGCGCACCGACTTGCGCACCATGTCGCCCGAGAAGGTCAGCGTCGCCCCCTCCGTCCACGCCATTGCCGACGAATCGGCGAACGTAATGCTCGCCCCGTTCGCAACCTCCAGCGCGGCATCGCCCGAAAGGATCAACGTCGTCGCTCCCAGAACGGCGGACGAGCCGAACGCAACCGTACCCGCCGTCAGCGTCAGCGAGGCGGCGTAGTCGGGCGAACTGCCCGTCAGAAGCACCGTGCCCGCGCCGCTTTTCACGAGACCGAGGTTCTTCTCGGCATCCGCCGTCGCGCTCGGATGGCGGTAGAGCGTCGAGGAAATCGTCAAGTCGGCATTCGCATCGCCCGTCACGTCGTTCACGACGAGCGTCGTCCGCATCGGCTTGTCATCGCTGCTCGTCCCGTTCTGCCCGATGCGAATCTTGGCGAGCGAAACGGTGGACGGTGCCTCGCCGTCAACCGTCACCATCGCCGTCACGGCATTCGGACACCACGTCATCATCTCGCCCGCCAGCGTCGCACCGTTTTTAAGTACGATGTCCTTATGGAGGATTTCCGCTCCCGTCTTGGCGGAGTAGTCCTCCGTAAAGTTCGCCGTGCCGCCGTCGAAGGTCGCCTTCGTGTCAGACGAGCCCATCGACTGCACGACCTGATAGTTGACCGTTCCACCCTCAAGACACGTCAGGATAAGTCCGCGATGACCATAGCTGCTGTAGCCGCTCATCGCATTGAGAACGCCGCCATCGTGAACAGTGATGCCGTAGGAGTTCTCGTTGAAAAGGTGGTAAAGTCCCTTTGCGAGCGTCGCCGTTCCGTAGATGTCAACGCCGTTGTAGATGCGGTGCATTCCCTCCGATGTGCAACTGAACGTCACCGAGTCCGCGTCAGACCCGACCACGAAACGACCGTTGGTCACGCATTTCTTGATTGTCCCATAGCCATTTCCCGCGTTCGTCGCGTTCACCATTATGGCGAACGTCTGCTCCGCTGTGGAGTTGAACTCGAAGATGCTGTCCGCGCCAATGTAGAGCGGCGATTCGCAACACGTCCCCGACTCCGTCCAGTTGCCGCCGAAGAGCGTCCCCTCGCCGACGACCGCAATCTTGCCGGGATTGACGGCGATCTGCCCCTTCGCCGCGTAGTCGCCCGCGAACTCCACGACCGACGTCACATCCGCGCCATTCAGGATGAAGCCGCTCTCGCCCGCAATTGCCGTCTCGAAGCACACCGTTCCCGCCGCCGGAACTTGCACCGTCGCCGGCGCAACGAACGTGAGTGCCTCGCCCGAAAGCGTCACATTCTTCGCCTCGGCGAGCAACAAAATCTTCCCGACGGTCATCGCCGCCGTGACGGAGAAGGTTGCGTCCTTCGCGAAAACAGCCGTCGCCCCGGCTTTCCAACTCGAGGAGACACCGTGCTTCGTATACCAAGCCCCCTCCGCCGCGCACCAAATCAAAGCGTCGGACACCTCATCCAGTGCGCCCGTCGCAACCGCCGCCGTGACCTCATCGGGAATCGAACCGTAAATCGCCGTCACGACCAAGTCCGCCGTCACACAGTCGAAGTCACTGTCCCACCCGATGAAACCCTCGTGACTCGACATGTCGGGGGCTTCCGCCGCCGTCGCCTCCTCAACGGACACTTCCGACAGAACAGTTCCATTCGCATCCTTGAACGTCACCGTGTAAAGTTTGTGGTAAAGAGCCTGAACGGTGAGATTCTCCTTAACGGACGAGAAGTCAACATCCCACTTCCAGAAGACATAACCCTCGACTTCGGGCGGCGTGGGGGCTGTCGCACCCTCGGCATACTCAACATCTTCCTCCTTGAGAAGACTTCCATCACGACCGTAGAACTTCACGTTCCGCGTCTCGCCCGACGGCACGTAGTCAAGTTCGACATTGTGGAGCGACATCCGAACCTGACCCGAAACGGTATCCTGATCAAGTCCCGTATAGTAGGATTGATTCCCAACGTTCGCACCAACCTCGTAGCCATAGTTCTGATTCCATGGATAGGATGTGCCGATAACCTCGGCATCAATCGCCGTACCGGTCTGCGTCAACTTCAGCGTGACCACCATCAGGTAAGACCCCGCCCACTTCCCCTGGAACTCGCAAGTCGCCGTCCCCGCGTCCGCATCATAGTTCCAGTGGTAGACGCCCTCCTTGTTGGCCGTTGTTTCAAGTGGTCCCTCGCATGTGAAGAGCCACGGAAGGTTCTGATTGGAGTGATAGAGCCAAAGGTCGCCGCGAACTGCCGTCACATGAGAAAGCTTCACATCCTCGTAAAGGCGAATGGTGCTGCCTTTCGGGACACTGAACTTATCCTCATAACCCTCACGCGGGTCGCCGGTGACATTCGGATTATAGACCGCCGCCGACAGACTCATTACCGCCGACATTGCGGCGGCTGCCATTGCCAGAATCTTCATTTTGATTCCCTTTGTCTTGTTTTGTGCCCTCACAGTTTCATTCCTTTCTGATGGTTGGTTTGAAGAATAAGTTTCAAATGGGGAGATGGCATCGCCAAACGAAAAGACCATCCTCCGACATGAGGATGGTCTTTGCCGCACCTGCATTTCGCCGCGAGCGGCTATTCCTGGGGGGGGGGGGGGGGG
>CAVDWI010000166.1:0-3638 GCA_963612485.1 Barnesiella intestinihominis | reverse complement strand
GTGGCAGACTGCGCACCCTGCTGCGCCGCCACCGCGCTCATCGCCGTCTGCACCGCCGCCTGCACCGCCGCCTGCAGAACCGCATTGAAGTCTTCCGATGTCATGCCGCCTCCCTCGTCCATCTTCACGTATCCTCCCAACTGCCGAACGTCGGCGCGGCAGTCCCGTAGCAACCGTTGAGGCTGATGCCGGGCGCGGTATAGCCGTTGGCTCGCCAATACGCCTCCGTCCCCTCGTTGCCACGCCCGTAGAACGTTATCGTCGGTATCGACACCAGACACCGCTGCGTTTTCTTCACCTTATTCCCGTTTTCATCCTCCTCCTCGATGTTCCGGAAGATGTAGCCGTATTTCACGCCGGACTGGATTCCGCCGTAGGTGGACGAACTGCTCCCCGTGTCCCACGAGTAGAGGTCGGAGTAGCCTATCGACCCGTCGTAGAGTCCGTAGCGGTTGATGTGGACGCTGACCGAGCAGTTCGTCCCGCTCGGCGGCGTCGGGATCTCGCTGACGTTCTTGAAGATCCTTATGCCGTTGTGGTACCTGTAAATCCCGCTCGCCGTCTGTGTCTCCGAATCCCACTTGATCCAGCCGGAGTCAACGGGATTCGGCGTGTAGTCCGTCACGTGCGTGGTCGCGCTCCCGTGGTCGTTCGGGCTGACGGACGATTCGCTGAACTCTCCGCCCTGCGGGGTGAGGTTGGTGTCGTTGACCGTCACCTTGGTGGTCGACGTCTCCGTCTTGAACTTCGACTGCGCGGTGGCGGTGACGGGTCGGTAGACCGCCGTGCGCCTCTGCGTCGTCATCGAGCCGTGGTCGTTCAGGCTCACCGACACGTCCACGCGCCTGTTCGTGCCCGCTTCAGCGGACGGCACATTCGTCTGGTTGATGCCGGTCTCGACCGTCTCGGCGACCACGGTCGTTCCGCCCGTCGCCGTCGCCGCTTTCGGCGCGTAGGTCGTCGTCTGCGTCTCGTTGTTGTAGGTGCCGTTCTCGTTGAGGCGCGACACCGTGCGCCTGACGACGTTCGGCGCGGCGGTCGTGCAGCCCGGCTTCGCCGCCGCCTCGTTCCTCACCTCGACGTCGGTGTGGGTGACGTCGCCCGACTTCTCGCACCCTCTCTGAATCGTCGCGTTCGCGGGCGTGGCAGTTGTCTTCTGGTTGTTGTAGAGTCCGCCGGGGGTCTTCTCGATCCGCACGCTCTCGCCGACCTTGAGATTCTCCGTCGGAGAGGCGGCCGGCTGGTTGCGGTCGAGTTTCGTGACGGTCGTGCCGCTGACCGTCCGCCGCGTCTCGATTACCGCTTCCGCGACGGGCGTTTCGGTCGTCGTATGCTCCTCGACCTGATACGCGCCCGTCGACGTGCGGCGCACCGACTTCTCGGAAATGACTCCGCCCGCAGCCTCCGCTGCGTCCGTGAAGCCGGGGTCTTCGCCCTGCACCGTCGCCGTCGTGTGCGAATGCTCGAAGATCGTCCGCCGGCATCCGTTCGCAATCCTGAGAATGGCGTTGCGCACGAACGTCGTGATGGTCTGCGTCCAGAGGCCGCCCTCGGTCTTCGCGTTCTCCACGCTCTCGCCGACGTCAAGGCTAGCGGTGTCCGCCTTGTCCGGCATGTTGCGGTTGACGGCCGTCTTCACCGTGCCGTCCAGACCGACGCTGACCTTCTCGACCGCGCCCTCCGCCTTGACCTCCGTCACCGTCTCATTCGCTACGTCGCTCGTGCAGTCCGCGTTCTTCGACACCTTGCGCCGCACCATCACGCCGTCCTTGACGCTCGCCTCCTTGCCCGTCGAGGCGACCGCGTTCGCCCTGACGCCGAGGTGCTGCTCCTCCTGGCGCGTCTCGAACTCGGTCTTCTGCGTGAAGTATTCCGCCACGTCCTGCTGGATGCGCTCGCGCTTCTCGATGACGCAGCTGAACAGCCCGCTCTCGCGGTCGCGCGTCACGCCCTGAAGCGTGTAGGCGACGCCGCTGGACGACGCGGGCAGTCCCGGGAGTTCGGCTACCTGCCAGTAGAACGTGTGCGTCACCCTGTAGGCGCACCCGTCCTCGACCGTATACGGGCCATCCGCCTCCTCGTCCTCGTGGCGCTGGATGAGCGTCTGGTAGATGCGAACCTTCACCGACTCCGTGCCGTGCCACGACTGGGCGGGTGCGGTCTGATACCAGACGTCCTTCGCGTCCCACGCCGTCTCGTAGTCGTGAACCTTGTTGTTGAGCGAGATCGACGTCACGCCCTCCTGCGACCGCAGGAACTCCATCACGAGCCTCAGCGCGTCCGCCTCCATTGGCGCGGACTCGTAGAAGCGCGTCAGCGTCGTGACGGCGTGGCGGTAGCGGTAGGTATGCCCCTCCGCCGCCTGCCAGAACCACTGCCCGACGATCTTCTCCGCCGTAGCCCTCTCCGTCTCGCTCAAAGCCATTTGTCCACCTCCGTCTCCGTCAATTCAATCAGTAGAATCTGCCGCGCCGGATGCGCGTTTCGCCGTTTCCCTCGTGGTATCGCTCGCACAGCGCATCGAACTCGCGATCCGCCGCCGCCCGCGTCTGGAACTTGCCCTGGTCTTCCGTCAGCAAGTCCGCCGCGCAGAGGCGCGTCAGGTAGGGTTCGAACTCCGACGCAATGCGCACCGTCTGCCACGCGCCCGTCACGTCCTCGTTCGGTGGCGTGGCCGTCTCGGTCGAGTCCGTGAGGTCGCGTGCGGCGATGTAGACGTCCTTCGTCGCCGTCAGGTAGGCTGCCTCCCCCGCCGCGTATTGCGTGCCGCTCGTCCACTCGTCGAACGCAACCGCCGGGAAGACGGGGACGAATCGGATGTAGACGCCCTTCGGCGCGGGCGCGGCGAGTTCGATGCCGAGGTCGCTCATGCCGAGGACCTTCAGCGGGGTCGCGTGCGGATAGAGGCGCGGGTCGGCGGCGTAGGCGAACCGCGTCGCATCCACCCCGCCCGTGTCAATCATCGTCCGCGCCCAAGGCTGGCACCAGTTGATGAACGCGCACACTTCCCCGCTTTCGAGTTTCCGCCAGCCGCTCCCGTTGGCGTCCGGCGCAAGCCCGTTCGAGATCTCCGCGTCGAGCCGCCAGTAGTCCGACTCATACCAGACTTCATGCCCCTGCTCGTAAGTCCCGTAAACGTCCCAGTAGGGACGATACCGCCGGAACTCCACGCGCTGGAGCATCGGGAACTTCTCCGCCGCAAGCGTCCGAACGCCGCCGTTGACCGCCATCGCCGCCAGGATTCTCCACCCGGTCGGCACGGCAAGTCCCGTGCTGATGTCGCGTCCGGCAAGTCGGCAGGCGTTCTCGAGTATTCTACCGAACTTCGTCTCGTTCATACTGCCCCCCTTACCACTCCCCGGAGCCGCTGCGCGACGCCTCGAAGTCCGCCGCATTCCCGCTCGTCCAGTCCAGCGCGAGCATCGCGGACAGGAACTCGTCGTCCAGCGCGACCGCCGTGGTCGGCGCGACGAACGCGCTTCCGTCCCACGTGTAGGTGAAGCTCGTCCCGTCGCGCTTCACGAACGTGAGCGTGTAGGTTTCGACCGAGGAACCCTCGGCGGTGGTGACGGTCTTCTTCACGTAGCCGCCCCACGCGGGACGCTTCGCGGCCTGTCCGTCCATCAGGTTCTGCATGA
>CAVDWI010000165.1:0-3642 GCA_963612485.1 Barnesiella intestinihominis | reverse complement strand
CGCAGGAACACCGGCGTCCGGCACTTCTCCAGTTCGCGGATGTAGGAGGTGTTGTCCACGACGTAGCAGTCGCGGACGAGGTTCTCCCAGTTGATTACGCCATAGGGTATCTCGCGCTTCATGCCGCACATTATACCATATTCGCCGCACCGAAAGTTGCTGCGGTGCGCACCAAAACGGGCGGAGGTTTGCACACAAAAAGGAGGTTTATTCCAAGGGTCGGTGATGGTATGAACGACCCTATGGAATGTCAAAGTCGCGTTGAAGTGTCAGGTTCGCAGGAAAATGTGGTTATGCGAGGGTGTGGTGCGGGAGGTTGCGAGACCAAGACGGACAAGGAGTCGATGCGCCTGACGGGCGACGGCTTCGGACGGCTCGACGACCACCGCCCTTCCGGCGGCGACTTTTTCAATCAGCGGCTTCAGGTGGGGGAAGTGCGTACACCCCAGCACCAGGTTGTCCGCCCCGGCGGCAAGAAGCGGCTCAATTTTCGCCCGCACGACCGCCTCGGCGTGCGCCCCCGTCGTTTCACCGCGCTCGACAAGCGCGATGAATTCGTCCGCCACGGCGGCGAGAACTTCGACGTTTCTCGCAAATTTGCGCTTCGTTTCGTTGTAAAGCCGACCGTTGAACGTCCCCGCCGTCGCCAAGACGCCGACGATGCCGCTGTGCGAATGGAGCGCGGCGGGCTTGACGGCAGGCTCGATGCCGACGAACGGCGTTGTCGGATGGTTTTCCCGAAGGGCGTCGATTGCCGCCGCCGTCGCCGTATTGCAGGCGACGACGATCATCTTGCACCCGCGCCGCAGCAATTCAGCGGCATTCGCCTCGGAAATCAACCGAATCTCGTCCGCCGGACGATTCCCGTAAGGACAATTCCCTGAATCGGCCAGGTAGACGGTATCCTCGTTCGGGCAGACCTTCCGAAAGGCGTCAAGGATGCAAAGACCGCCCAGCCCCGAATCGAAGAAACCGACGGGGGCGTCATTCATGATCCGCCCGCGCCCCGGAATAAACCGCCGCGCACGATTCGAGGTGGGCAATCGTCCCCGTTTTCGTCACGGTGACACGTGCGGCGCGGACGCGGGAATCGGCCATGCATTCGTCAAACGCGATTTTCGCGGCGCGTTCGATCATCTGGCACTTCGCCTTGCAGAGAGCCTCGCGGATGCGTTCGGCAAGTGACGGGTAGTCCACCGTATCCGCCAGCTCGTCCGTCCGCGCCGCCGTTTCGTCGATTTCCAGTTCCGCGTCAATGCGAAGTCGCTGAAGGCGGATGCGCTCGTCCATGCGTTCGCCAATGACGCAATCCACGTCTAGTCCGTTGAGCCGAAGGAACATCATCCCCTTCCTCCCTTTTGCTTATTTCGATTCCGGCTGGTCAAGCGGCGTCAGTGCCGGGTCGGAATACGGCGCACTTGGATCGACCACGGCGAAGGAGACGAAACTCGGCGCACCCCAGCCCGTCTTTCCCTTCTTCCGCGCAAAGACGGCGACATCCACGCGATTCGTCGGGGACATCTTCGTTCGGTCGAGCGTCACCAGTGCCGCATCGCGTCCAAGCCGATCAACTTTCGCCGCGTCCAGATCGTCATGGACGCAGGCGAAGGCAAACTCGCACCCCGGAAGCCCCGTCGCATTGAGGGTGAACATCCGCTCGTCGCGTTCCGCCCGCAGGACGTAGGCCCAGGCGAAGGGGCTGCGGTAGGTCAGTTCGGGCCAGGCGGGCTGTTCGGAAAGCGGGTGCGGCACGACGGAAATCGCGGCCAGCGGCGGCACGGTCTCCGCCGTCAGTTCGACGGCGGCCTTCTTGAGGCGCGGCAAATCGAGGCCGTTCGGCGGCAAGGCCGTCGGGTGGGCCTTCGCCGTCAGGTAGTCGTCCTCGCCCTTCACTCCCTTCAGGGACTTGCGGATCAGGGTCTGGACAACCGGTGCGAGCATTCCCTCCGCGACGACGAACTTCTTCACGTCCGGACGCAGCGTTCGGCTCACCTCGAGAGCCGCCTGCAGATAGGGCAGGTCTGACCAACTCCGCCCCGCCGTCGTCAGCCAGTAGGGCGTGACCGAGGCGAACACGTCGTTGTTCGTCCCGACAGGCGCACAGTCGGCATTCGCCGGGAATGCCCAGACCTGGTTCGAGAGATAGAACTTCGTCATCCGTCCGATTGTCCGCGCCGCTTCCGTCGTCATCATCGCGCGCGGCAACGACCGCCAGAACGGTCCCGTGGCAAGGGCGCGGCTGCAGTTGCCGAAGACGGGATAGGGGAAAATGACATCGGGGAAGTCCAGCCCAAACCGCCGCGATTCGCCCTCCGAATCCAACTTGATGCGCGTCAGCCCCGGATAGTTCGTGACGACGAGCAGGGAATGGCCGCCGTCGCGATTCATGTAGAGGTCGCCGACATTGCCGCCGCTCGATCCGGCGGACAACTTCATCTGCGCGACAAAGCAGCCGATGTCGAAGTCCCACCGCAAGTTCTGCGCGCCGAGCGCCATCTGCTGACCCGAGACGCCCATCGCCTCGACCGTCGCGAGCGGCCCGACCATCAGCGGACGGGTCTGCATCTCCTTCGCGTACTCAATCAACTCGGCGAAACGGCGTTCGCCCGCCAACTGCTTCAGGTCGTTGTCATTCCTGATCGTCTCAATGTCACGAAAACCGAGGTCAATCGCCTTCTCGAGTTCGTCAAACGCCGGCGTATGGTTCTTCTGATAGGCGAGCGAACAGGCGAGATTGTAGTGCCACGTCGGGTCGTCGGGCAACAGCGCGACGCCCTTGCGGCTCGCCTCAATCATCGTCTTCGTATCGCCTTCGCGAACCGCCGCGACAAACTGGTCACGCAACTGCTCGTGCCGAACCTGCCGGGACGGATAGTCCCAGATGGAAAGAACGGCAAGAAAAAACGAAGCGAAAATAACCATAATTAACTCTTCAGGCGCATCCAGCCCGGCAACTTGACCATACGCGCCTCACGGCTCTGGTTCGTCGAAATCGTCTGCACCGTCCCGATGGAGGGAGATTCCAGCGTGGCGAGCCGCGTCATCAGAGTCTGCTGAATCGTCGCCTGGCTTTGACGGAGTTCCTCGCATTTCTGCCGCTCGGCGAGAAGTTCATTCTCGCGGAGTTGCAGGCGTTCGCGGAGTTCCTGAACCTCGCGCTGCAGCTGGGCGACATCCTTCGCCCCGGCGACGAGACGCGCCTCCGCCGCCTTCTGAAGGCTCACCTGGTTGGAGAGCTCCCTGATTTTCGACTCGTAATCGAGCGTCTTGCGTTCGTTCAGGCGGCGCAACTCATCCAACTCCTTGCGAAGACGAACCGTGCGCGGATCCTCGGGACTGTCAATCAGGGCCTTGCGCGTCATGTCCTCGATGTTGGCCCCCGCCCTCTTGAGAAGTTCGCGCCGCCGTTCGAACAGACGATCCGCCCGCGCCTGATGCCGACGGCGAAACTCGTCCGCCTCGGCCTTCTCGGCTTCCAGCATCGTGCGCAATTCCTCGGCTTCCTTCGTCATCACCGAATACATCGCCGCCTGTATGTTCGCCACTTCGCTCGCCGCCTGTGGCAAGCGGCGGAGTTCATCCTCGAGTGCCTTCACCTGCTCGTCGAGTTTGGTCGCACGATTCGTCGCTTCCGTCGCCTCG
>CAVDWI010000164.1:0-3661 GCA_963612485.1 Barnesiella intestinihominis | reverse complement strand
TGATCGAGCCCTTGTCCGAATTGCCGGCGCGTTCCATGAGCTTCGGGAGCTCGGAAAAGACGCTCGGCGGGAAGCCGCGCCGCGTCGGCGGCTCGCCGGCCGCGAGGCCGATTTCGCGCTGGGCGCGTCCGAAGCGCGTCACCGAGTCCATCATCAAGAGCACCTTCTTGCCCTTGTCGCGGAAATACTCGGCGATGGACGTCGCGACGTAGGCGGCCTTCAGGCGCTCCATCGCGCTGCGGTCGGACGTCGCGCAGACGACGACGGCGCGTTTCAGTCCCTCGGGACCCAAGTCCTTCTCGATGAACTCGCGCACCTCGCGTCCGCGCTCGCCGATGAGTGCCAGAACGGAAACCTCGGCCTCGGTATTGCGGATAATCGACGCGAGCAAAGTCGACTTGCCGCCGCCCGCCGCCGCGAAAATGCCCATGCGCTGACCTTCGCCGCAGGTGAGCAGACCATCCAGGGCGCGTATGCCGAGCGAAATCGGCTTCGAGATAATCCGACGCTTGAGCGGACTCGGCGGATCGGCGTAGACGGGATAGTAGGCCTCGGGGCGAATCGGGCCTTTCACGTCCGCGTCAATCGGCCGCCCCAGGCCATCGACCACGCGCCCGAGAAGCGTCTCGCCGACGGGCACCATGTGGACGCGCCGCGTCGGAATCACGTCCGTCTGCGCGGAGATGCCGGTCATCGTGCCGAGCGCGGTCAGAAGCGCGGCATCCTTCGTGAAGCCGACGACTTCGGCCTGCACCTCGAAGTTCTCCCACGGATTGCGCAAAATGCAGATTTCGCCGACCTTCACCCCCGGCACGGCGGCCTTGATGATCGTGCCGACGACCTGAATGACGCGCCCCTTGATCTCAATCGGCTGGGCATCCTCGACGGCCCGGTCAATCATCTGCGCAATGTAGTCGAACGCGGACGACACGGTCAGCCCTCCCGGTTCAAGTTCTTGCGAATCGACTTCTCAATTGCCGCGAGCTGTCCCTCGACGGACGCCTCGACGAGCCCGGCTTCGGTCTCAACGACACAGGCCGAACCGGAAAGGTGCGCGTCCTCGACCACGTTTGCCGCCGCAACGGACGGGAAGTCCTTGAGAATCTCGTTCAGCCGCGCACGGACAACCGGAACCATCTCCGCCGCGACCTTGACCGTAATCTGCCGCTGGTTGCGCACGACGGCCTGCATGGACTTCTTGACGATCTGCACGACAAGTTCCTTGTCGCCGATTTCGGCGACGCACTTCTTCAGGGCCTTCATCACGATGTCCGCCATCTTCATTTCGACGGATTCCATATAGCGGACGCTCTCGTCAAGGAGGTCGAGTTTCTGCATGAGAATCTGCTCGCGCCCCTCGGCGAGTCCGTCCTCATAGCCCTTCTTCTTCGCCGCCTCGGCCGCGACTCTCGCCTCCTCGGCAATGCGCTTGGCCTCCGCCTCGGCGGCGGCGATAACCTGTTCGACCGTCGCGATCGCGCCCTCCTCCTCTGCCGAAACGCGAGGTTCGGCGTTCTCGACCTCAAACCCCTTTGTCTTTATGAGTAGCATAGCCTGTACGCCTCCGGAAACTTGATTTTCAGCAATGTGCGGGTAACGTCCTTCGCATTCGCAAAATACGGCAGGTAGCGCAGGATCTCCGGGTAGACTTTCGGATGCTCGGCCTTGAGCTGGCGGACGGTCTTTCCATCAATGACCGTGCGCCATTTCTCCGCCGCCGGAATCGCCTTCAGCCAGGCGTCAATCTCCTCTCGCGTCTCATTATCCAGATATTCGAGGCGACGCCTGTCGCCTTTCGCGTAGACGACGAAAGTCCCGGTGGCGAGAAAGGCATCCCGCACCTTCGGCCACAGCGGCCCGTTCACCAGGTCTCTCGCCTCGTCCATTGTCATGTCGTCGCCACCCATTTGCGGTTCGCATTCTGAGATTCAAGATACCGGCTCCAGCGGCGGTCGGCTTCCGCCTCGCGTCCGAGCAAGCGGAGCGCCCGCGTCTCCAGGAGTGCGGCGGGGCGCGTCAGCGTCCCGTGGAAATTGGCCGCCCGCAGGACGGCGAGCGCACGCTCCGATTCGCCGTTCTCGATGAGACTCTCGGCCAACGCCGCCGCCGAGACGCCGTCACGCGGGTCGTCCTCGACCAGCGCCTCGCACAGCGTCCGCGCCCGCGCCCCCTGCCCGTGCCGGGCGAAGACCCACGCCGCCGTCAACATCAGTTGTCTGTCTTCCGCGTCCATTTCACTTCTTCTGCGGCATATCCTGAAAGATCGTCACCGTGATCTTCTCGTAGGAAAGCCCTTCAATCGCGTTCTTCACAAGCGACTTTATCTGCGGAACGGAGTCGTTCAGGTCGACGTCCCAGCGGCTCCGAATCGCCACGGCGGCGGAACTCGGCAGCGTGTTCTTCGCAAACGGGTCGTTCTCCGGCAGGACGACGTGAACGCGCGCGTCCACCACGCCGTCAATCATCGAAATCGTCCGCGAGAGATCCTGGGCAATCGCGTCCATGAAGCGGATGCGCTCCTCGCTCGGGCTCGAGACCATGCCGGTCTTCTTGAAGACGTCACCCACGCCGTTGAACTTGCGGCGCGGGATGCCGCGCCGCTCGCAGAGATTGGCGGCGGCGGCGAAATCGGCCTGTTGGATGGAGACGTTCCACGTGCCCTCGTCGCCCGGCTGCTTCGTCGCCTCCATACCCGCGTCGAGCAACGCCGCGATGACGGCGTTCGCCTGCGACTCCTCAAGCCCCGAATAGAGCGTCGCCGCCTTGTCGCAGCCAACCAGGGCGGCCGCCAGCGCCAGCCCGAAAATCGTTCGCGTCACTTTCATGTCTTCCCCTCCTCGCTTAACTGTTCTTGACGAGCGTCGAAATCGCGTCCGTCGCCTTCTTCGCGATGTTGGTGACGATCTCCTGATGGAAGGAGAAACTCGCAACCTCGTATTGCAGCATCGTCAATTGCGCGACCGAAGCCTGTTTCATCTGCGCGATGTCCGCCAACGCGGACATGCGGTGCAGAATGCCCTGCTGGCCGTCCTGCGCGGAGCGCCAGGTTTCGCCGATCTGGCTTGCCATCGGCACGGGCGTCGTCGCCTCCACGCCCATCGCTCGCTCGAACGCCTCGACCGCCTGCGGATCCATCACCTTCGGTGCGGCCTGCAGGGCCTCAACGCCGCCCGAACCGCCGCCGGCGGCGCGCACCGCCTCAACAATCATCGCTTCTGTCATGACATCAATCCTTTCGCCAACTGCGCGGCAGCCTGGTCTTCGTTCTGTTCCGCCGCCCTCCGCAACACCTCGTCCGCATCGCGAGCGCGTCCGAGCCGCTTGAGCGCCATGCCCTTGAAGGCCAACAGCATCGCATTCTTCGGAAAGCGCGGAAGCGCCTCGCCGTCGATGTAGTCCACGCAAAACGCGAACTGCTGCGCACTGATGAGCAAAATGGCCTTGCCAACCGCCACCGACGGCGCGTTGGGACGAAACACCTCCAGCACCGCGAGAATATTTCCCGCAGACTGAAAGCGGTTCGCCCCCGTCGCCATCAGGGCAACGTTCAGGAGAAGCCGCGCTTCTTCTGCCGTCAGGTCGAACATCCCGAAATCAACGGAAGTTACTGGCGATCGAGCTGAGCGCGTCCGCCATGTTCTTCTGGATGTTCGTCATCGTC
>CAVDWI010000163.1:0-3683 GCA_963612485.1 Barnesiella intestinihominis | reverse complement strand
CTGCCGCTCTACTACGACCTGGGGGCGGATCAGGAGAAGGTGATTTCCGCCGCGAGGGCGATACTTTCAGTTTAAGCGAACAAGAAGAAAGGAAAACGAAGATGAAGGACTGTGTGAAGAGACTATGTTTGACGGGGGTTGTCGCGTGCGCGGCGGCCGGGAGTGCGGTCGCGGCGATTCGGGCGGTGACCCCGACCGCCTGGAATGGCGACCCCAACTGCTGGCAGATGAAGCGTCACGCCGAGAAGATGGGCGTCGTCACGAACGGCGGCGCGAAGGTCGTCTTCATCGGCGACTCAATCACCCACTTCTGGGAGGGAGCCGGAAAGCGTCAGCTGGAGAAGTATCTTTCCGAGGGCGACTATCGGATGCTCGACCTCGGCACGTCCGCCGACCGCACGGAACACGTGCTGTGGCGGCTCGACCACGGCGAACTTGACGGCTACGAGGCGAAGTGCATCCTGCTGATGATTGGCACGAACAACACGGGACACTTCGACTTTGCCGACGAACCCCCGGCCGACACGATTCTCGGCATCCGCGCAATCCTCCAGAAGATCCGCGCCAAGCAGCCGAAAGCGACGGTCGTGCTGACGGCCATCTTCCCGCGTGGACGCGATGCGAAGGACTCCCGCCGTGTCCGCAACGAGATCGTGAACAAGGAGATTGCGAAACTGTGCGACGGGAAGACGGTTTTCTGGTGCGACTTCAACGACCAGTTCCTCACGCCCGACGGGTTGCTCTCGCCCGAATACTTCCCCGACAGGCTTCACCCGTCCGCGCTCGGCTACGAGATCTGGTTCTCGGCGGTGAAGCCCTACATCGACTATGCGCTTTCGGACGGCAAACTGCCGCGTCCGGCGAACCGCTATGCACCTTATGTGACGCGCGCGGGCGTTCGTATGGACGAGTCGGCGGCGACCTATCCCGCGTCGCGCATTCGCACGGAGCGTCCATCGGCGTTCGATTGGTGGCTCGACCGTCTGCTCCGCAACCGCAACCAGATTGCCGACGCCAAGGGTGAGATTGACATCGTTATGCTCGGCGACTCGATTACGCATAATTGGGAGAACGAGGGCAAGGCGCAGCTCGCAGAACTTCGCAAGACCTACACCGTGCTGGACGCGGGCTATGGCGGCGACCGCACGGAACACCTCCTCTGGCGCGTTCGCAACGGCGAATTGGACGGCTACAAGGCGAAGTGCGTCACGCTGATGATTGGTACGAACAACGAGAACTCGGGGCATCGTCCGCAGGAGATCGCCGCCGGAATCAAGGAGATTCTCGCCGTCGTCGCGGAGAAGCAGCCACAGGCAAAGGTCATCCTGATGCCGATCTTCCCGCGTTGCGAGAGTGCGACGAACAAGCACCGCATCGGCAACGAGAAGGTAAACGAGATCATCCGGGGTTTCGCCGACGGCGAGAAGGTCGTCTGGCTGGACTTCAACGCGAAGTTCCTCGACGAGAAGGGTGACACGCACTGGATTATGCCCGACCGCCTTCACCCGAACGCGAAGGGCTACGAAATCTGGCTTGAGGCGATTCGTCCCCATTTCGAGCGCATCTGCGGCAAGACGGCGGCGAAGTGAGCCGCCGTGGGCGAAGGCATTTTCGCCGAAGCGCGGCAGATTTGATATAATACCTGACCAACGCATAAACCGAGGCAATCGACTTCGGGTTCACAGACAGACAATGAGCACGGAAAACAGCAAGGAAACGAACGAAGAATCCACCCCCGACGGCGGCAAACTCAGCGAAATGGCCGCCCGCATTCGCGAAATGCGCGAAATCATCGGCTATCCGATTGAGAAGATGGCGGAGTTGACGGACGTCTCGGAACGGCACTACGCGGCGGTTGAGGCGGGGGTGGAGGATCCCTCCTTCACCTTCCTGCACAAGTGCGCAATCGCCTTCGGCGTGGACATCACCGCGCTCCTAGAAGGGCACAGCACGAAGCTTTCGGGCTACATGGTGACGCGGAAGGGCGCGGGACCCGTGGTCGCGAAGGACGACGGCATCACCATCCGGAATCTCGCGGCGATGTTCCGCAACCGCCTCGCGACGCCCTACCACGTCACGTATGCCTACGAGGAGTGGCTTCAGAACGCCCCGATTCACACAACGACCCACGCGGGGCAGGAGTTCGACTACGTGCTGAAGGGTTCGCTCAAGGTGCGCATCGGCGACCACATCGAGACGCTGAACGAGGGCGACAGCATTTTCTACAAGTCCTCCACGCCGCACGGCATGATTGCGGTCGGCGGTTCGGACTGCTCGTTCCTGGCGATCATCATGGCCGGCACGGAACAGGAGCAGCGTCAGGCGATGGCGTTCGAGGGGCTGCGCAAGCGCGAGCGGCGCAAACTGGTCGCGTCCGAGTATTTCGACGTGCTGGAGGACGCGCACGGATGCCTTCGGCACATTAGGTTCACGAACACGGAGAAGTTCAACTTCGCCTTTGACATCGTTGACCGCATCGCGCAGAACGAGCCGGACAAGCTTGCGCTCCTGCACGTCTCCGACCACTTCACGGAACGCCGCTTCACCTTCCGCCAGCTCGCGGAGGCCTCGAACCAGGCGGCGAACTACTTCACCGACCTCGGCATCCGCAAGGGCGACAAGGTGATGCTCGTCCTGAAGCGGCACTTCCAGTTCTGGTTCTCGATTCTCGCGCTTCACAAGATCGGGGCGGTCGTGATACCCGCGACGAACCAGCTGATGGATCACGACTTCACCTACCGTTTCGAGGCGGGCGACGTGAAAGCGATTCTCTGCACGGCGGACGGCGAGACGGCGGAACACGCCGAGCGGGCGATGAAGGAACTCGGGCGCGACCTCATCAAGGTGATCGTGAACGGTACGCGGGACGGGTGGCGCGCGTTTGACGCGGAATGCCCGGCGTATTCGACGCGGTTCGACCGTCCGGCGGATGCGGCGTGCGGCAACGACCCGATGGTGATGTTCTTTACGTCGGGCACGACCGGCTATCCGAAGATGGCGTTGCACAGCCACAAGTATGCGCTCGGCCACTACGTGACGGCGAAATACTGGCATCTCGTGGAGCGCGACGGACTGCACTTCACGATGTCCGAGACGGGGTGGGGCAAGGCGCTCTGGGGCAAACTCTACGGCCAGTGGCTCTGCGAGGGGGCGGTCTTCGTCTACGACTTCACGCGCTTTGACGCGGACAAGGTTCTGCCGATGTTCGCAAAATACGGCATTACGACGTTCTGCGCCCCGCCGACGATCTACCGCATGCTCATCAAGAGGGACATCTCGAAATACGACCTCTCCTCCATCCGCCACGCGACGACGGCCGGCGAGGCGCTGAACCCGGAGGTGTTCATCCAGTTTGAGAAGGCGACGGGGCTCAAGATCTGCGAGGGCTTCGGCCAGACCGAGATGACGCTCGGCATCGGCAACCTCATCGGCGACGAACTGCGTCCCGGTTCGATGGGCAAGCCCGTGCCGGATTACAACATCGACCTCGTGGACGAGAACGGCAACTCCGTGCCGCCGGGCGAGCACGGCGAGATCGTGATTCGCCGCAAACGCGAGGAGTTCCAGCCCGGCATCTTCCTCGGCTACTACAAGGACGAGGAGAAGACGAAGGAAGTCTGGCGCGGCGGAATGTACCACACGGGCGACCTCGCGTGGAAGGACGAGGACGGCTACTACTACTA
>CAVDWI010000162.1:0-3696 GCA_963612485.1 Barnesiella intestinihominis | reverse complement strand
GCGTAGGGACCGACCTCGACATCCGCGCCGAGAACCGCGCCGTCCTCGACAATTGCCGTTGAATGAATCTTCGCCATCGTTAGTTCTCCTTCCTATTAGAGGTTCTTGGGAATCAGCCGCGAAGCCAGCACGAAGCAGACCACGACGGGAATCCAGATCACAATTTCCGGGTGAAAGGCGGCATGATCCTCCATGCTCAGCGCCAGCATGATCACCAGGTAGTAGCCGAGCGAAATGACGAGCGAAATCGCCATGCCGATGGACGACTCCTTGCGCTGGGCGCGGATGCCGAGCGGCACGCCGATCAGCACGAAGCAGACCGAGGCCATCGCAAACACGAGCCGCTTCATGAACTCGACCTTCAGGTTCGTCTGTTCGCGCACGAGTAGGCGGCTTTCCGCATCCTTCGCACGGCTCTGGTGGGCGGTCGCCCGAATGCGCTCGCCAAGATCCTGGATTTTCCCGACGATTTCCCTGAACCGCAAGTCCTTGGTGCGCCGCTTGTAGCGTGAATTCTTCAGCGCGTCCTTCACAACGTACTGGACGCGATTCGCCCGCGCCATCGTCGGGTGATCCGCATCGAGCGGATCGACCGTCATCTGGTAGAGGTCGAGAAGGATGTCGCGCCCTTCGCTCGTCACCAGCGCCTTCGAGGCCGTAATCATACGGTCGACGTCCTTCGTGTAGTCCATCACCACGAGGTCGTAGAGCCAGTTGCCCTCCTTCGCACCGAAGTAAATCCGCACGTTCGGGAAGTCGTCGATCATCCGCCCCGGCTCCAGCACCTCAAGCCCCGTGCCGACGGACACCTTCGACTTCAGGGTGCGGCGGATCTCATGTCCACGCGGCACGATTTCGTTGTTCACGAACATTCCGAGCGCCGTGCAGAAAAGGCCGAAGAGAATCGGCCACTTCACGACCGCGAGCAGATTCACGCCGCACGCGCGCATCGCGGCGATTTCGCTGTCCGCGCTCATCCGCGAGAAGACGAGTACGCTCGAAACGAGAAGCGCGAGCGGCATCGTCCACTGGAGCGTCTCGGGAAAACTCACCGCCGCGAACCTCGCCACAAGCGACATCGGCACTCCGTCGAGGATGTAGCCGACAATCTGTACCATCAGCCCGACCGTCAGCACGAAACTGAGCACGAGGAACGCGAGTACGAAACTCGACAGGAAGGAGCCGAAGACGTATCGTTCGAGGGTTTTCAAGCCTTGATCTTCAGGAGGAAGTTGTTCTTCTTGCCCTGTTTCAGGATGGCAATCCGCCCCTCGACAAGGTCTTCCGCCGCGAAGGTGCGCTTCTCGTCAATCTTCGCGCCATTGAGCGAAAGCCCGCCCTGCGCCGCCATCCGCCGCGCCTCGCCGTTCGACTTGAACATCCCCGCCGCCGCCGCAACGGCGAAGACGGGCTTGCCGATGACGTCGAGCGCGGCAACTTCGGCGGACTTCACGTCCCTGAAAATCGTCTCCAGTTCCGCCGCCGACTTCCCCGCCACGTCGCCGCCGAACAGCGTCGCGGTTGCGCCGAGTGCCTTCGCGAGTCCCTCCTCGCCGTGCACGAGCCGCGTCAGTTCCTCGGCGAGCGCCTTCTGCGGAATCCGCGCCTCGGGGTTCTTCTTCATCTCCGCCTCCAACGCGGCGATTTCGTCGAGCGACCGCATCGAGAAGACCTTCAGGTAGCGGATCACGTCCGCATCCGCCGCCCGCAGAAAATACTGATACCAGTCGTAGACGGACGTCAACTCACCGTTCAGGAACAGCGCATTGCCCTCGGACTTGCCGAACTTCCTGCCCGTCGAATCGAGCAGAAGCGGAAACGTAAGGCCGAACGCCGACTTGCCGCGCATCCGCCGCACGAGATCCGTACCCGCCGTGATGTTGCCCCACTGGTCGGCTCCACCGACTTCCATCTGGCACCCGTAGTTGTCGTAGAGGTGAAGGAAGTCGTTGCCCTGAAGGATCTGGTAGGAGAACTCCGTGAACGTGAGCGCACCCTCGCTCGCCTCAAGACGCTTGCGCACGGACTCCTTCGCCAGCATCTGCGGCACACGGAAGTTGATGGCGATGTCGCGTAGGAACTCAATCGCGCTCGTTCCCTTGTACCAGTCGTAGTTGTCAACGAGAATCGCCGCGTTCGGTCCGTCGAAGTCGAGGATGCGGGCGAGGTTCTCGCGAATGCCCTTCTTGTTCTCCGCCACCTGCTCGACCGTCAGCATGTTCCGCTCGGCGGACTTCCCGCTCGGATCGCCAATCAGCCCCGTCGCACCGCCCACGAGCGCAATCACCTTGTGGCCAGCCTGCTGAAAACGCCGCAAGACCATAATCGAGACAAGATTCCCCGCCTGCAGCGAGCGAGCGGACGGGTCGAACCCGCAATACACCGTCATCGGCTTCTCCAAAGCCTGTTCAATGCCGGGGTCGGTCAGGGCTTCGACAAGCCCGCGCGTCTTCAATTCGTCAAGTAGTTTCATACCCGTATATTATACCATATTCTCGGCAGACCCCGTGACGGAGACATCGCCCGAAAATGGGACAAAATGTCCCATTTGGACAAAAATCCAACTGCCGTTTTTAGGATTAATCCTGACCATCCTATTAAAACAACCCGAATAGGAAAACGGAAGATAACTAACGAAATGGGCGGAAGAACCGATTAAAACGGGCGCATATGCGGACTGGGACGGACGCGGCGCGGCATCGGGATGGGAAACCAACGCGATGGTTTCCCGTTCTGATGGGCATCGCCGGAGATCGATAGTCCATCAATTATCCTAACTGCGGCAGTTGAAGGGGCGGAATGTTGATTGCGCCCTTGTTTTATTGGCTTCTTTGAGTTTCTCGGCTTTCACCATTGTGGTGAAAGCCAACCTGACAGGTGAAACAGAACGCCGTTCTTGGTATACTTTGTGTCGCCAAACAGAGAAAGGAGACCAAGAACGACATGAAGAATTATACCACGAATCACCTCACGACGGCGAACGAAACCGCGCCCGCCCGCGGCGACGTCGGGTTCGGCAACGAGGCCGTCATCGCCTGCTGCGAGTCGAACCACGTCCCGTACCTGTTCAAGGTCAGGCGCACGCGCCTCGTGAAGGACCTGTTCCGGCACTTCCTCGGGGTCGCGTCTGCCTGGCGGGACGCGGGGGAGGGATGGCAGTGCGTCGACACGCGCCTCGCGCTCGGCGGCTGGAGCAGGCAGAGGCGCGTCCTCCTGATGCGGCGTCCGGTCGAGATGAAGCCGCGCAGGAGGAAGGACCCGCCCCGCCGCGAGTTCCAGGCGATCCTCCCCGGGCTCGACCTCGTCACGGCCAGCGACGGACTGTACGCGGACGGCTACGAGGAGGCGGTGACGACCCGTCGCAGGCTTCAGTCCTGCGTCGCGAGAATCGCGAGCCACGGGCGCCGCAGGACCGTCACGATCTTCACGTCCGGGAAAAACGTCGCGCGCCGCGTTTTCGGCGAGATATCGAATGTCCTCGAGAAGGTTTCTGCCGCGTCGCAGTTGAAGGTCGAGGAACGCTGGATGCTGCTGGTCTACTACGCATTCCGCAAATACCCGCTCGTCCATCGGCTCTATCCGCCCCTGATGGACAATCAGATCATGCTGCCGCTGGCCTGATCGGGCAGAGTGCATGGCACAAGGTGGTGGAAATGGACCGACTCGGTGGCGTCGGGCTGTTCCAACTGCTTTTTT
>CAVDWI010000161.1:0-3746 GCA_963612485.1 Barnesiella intestinihominis | reverse complement strand
ACGGCAACACGGCGCGGGCGTTGGAGGAGGTCGCGTCGGCGCTCAAGGCTGACGGAATGGAGACGGAGATCGCGCACCTCGGCGTCAAGCCCGTGCGCGGCTGCGTCGCGTGCCGAAAGTGCTTTGAACTCGGCCGCTGCGTCTTTGAAGACGATATTGCGAACGAGATACTCGAAAAGGCTCTCGCGGCGGACGCGCTTGTCCTCGGCTCGCCCGTCTACTACGCCCAGCCGAACGGCGCACTGCTCGCGGTGATGCAGCGCGTCTTCTACGCGGCGAACGGACGCTTGCGCGGCAAACCCGCCGCGTCCGTCGCCGTCTGCCGGCGCGGCGGCGCGAGCGCGGCGTTCCAAACGCTCAACATGTTCTTCGGAATCCTCGGAATGCCCGTCGCGGGGTCGCAATACTGGAACATCGCCTACGGTGCCGCGCCAGAAGAAGTCGCTCAGGATACAGAAGGTTTGCAGACTATGCGTCTCCTCGGCCACAACCTCGCATGGATGGCGAAGAGCCTCGACAGGGACATCCCCGCCCCCGAACAGCCGTGGGCAATGATGAACTTCATCCGATAAAACGAAAGAAAGCCCTATGACATCACACTTCACGATTGACGGGAAGAAGGTTTCCCTGCTCGGCTATGGCGCAATGCGTCTGCCGACGACGGATGGCGGACACGCCAACAACTGGGTGAAGGAGGGCTACACGACCTCCGCCATCGACCAGGAACTCCTCAACCGCCAAATCAAGATGCTCCTCGATGGCGGCGTCACCTACTTCGACACGTCGCCCGCCTACTGTCGCGGCGAATCGGAGGCTGCGCTCGGCAAAGCCCTCAAGGCGAGTGGCTACGACCGCAAGGACTACCTCATCGCCACGAAACTCTCCAACTTCGCACCCCAGCAGTATCCTCTCGCCGCATGCAAGGAGATGTTCGAGAAATCCCTCAAGGCACTCCAGACGGACTACATCGACAACTACCTCCTGCATTCCATCGGCGGCGGCGGCTTCAGGGCTTTCTCGCAGCGCTACATCGAGAACGGGGCGCTGGACTGGTGCGCGGAACTGCGGGCGCAGGGGCGCATCAGGAAACTGGGTTTCTCCTACCACGGCGACCCGAAGGCGTTCGACTGGTGCATCGAGCGTCACGACAAGTATCACTGGGACTTCGTGCAGATCCAGATGAACTACGTCGACTGGCGTCACGCAAAGGAAATCAACGATCGCAACCTCGACGCGAAGTATCTCTACGAGACCCTCGCGAAACTCAACATCCCCGTCGTCATTATGGAGCCACTTCTCGGCGGACGCCTCGCGCGCTACAACTACGCCCTCGCACAGGAACTCACCCCGCTCGACCCGGAGGCGACACTCGCCAAGTGGGCGCTCCGCTTCTGCGGCACGTTCCCGAAGGTGATGGTCGTCCTCTCGGGCATGACGCGGACGGAGCACATCGAGGAGAACCTCGCGACATTCTCGCCGCTCAAGCCCTGCTCCGAAACGGAACTCGCGGCATTGGAACGCGCCGCGCAGCGGATGCTTGCGCTGAACACAATCCCCTGCAACAGCTGCAACTACTGCATGCCGTGTCCCTACGGACTCGACATCGTCGCGCTTCTGCAGTTCAGGAACGCGATACTCACCGCCAAGACGCCGCCGAGCGCGAAGGACGTGCTCAAGGCGTATGCGAAGGCCGTGCCGGAGGAACTGCGTCGCGCCGACCACTGCACGGGGTGCGGACGCTGCTCGCCGCACTGTCCGCAGTCCATCAACATTCCCCGCGAAATCGCGACCATCGACGAATGGATCGACGCGCTCAAAGACCAGGAGGTATCCAAATGAAGAACCTATTTCTACGCTTAGTCGCCCTTCTCTCGCTCGCGGCGGTTTGCGGGGCGTTTTACGGACTGCCCACGGCGAAGGCACTCATCATCCAACCCGTGCCGACGCTCACCTTCCTCGTCGCCCTGCTGCTCGCGGCGATTGTCGGACGCTTCTTCTGCGGCTGGCTGTGTCCGCTCGGCGTCTTGCAAAGCACGGTGAACTTCATCTTCCACCCGAAGACTCACGTCCGCCGCGTGTGCTCGCGCCTCCCCGAGACGAAGGCGCAGCGCGTCTGCCGCTGGCTCGTCTTCACGCTCGCGGCACTTCTCATCGCCCTCGGCTTCGGTGCACTCGGTTGGGCGCTCACGCCCTACTCGATTCTCGGCAAGGCACTCATCGGCTTCGTGCCGGGAATCGTCCTCGCGGCACTTGTCCTCGCATCCGCGGCGGTCGGTTCGGGACGCTTCTGGTGCAACTGGGTGTGTCCCGTCGGGACGCTCTTCAACCTCCTAGCCCCCCACGCTCGCTTTCCGCACAAGATCAACCTGAAGGCGGGCTGCGGCACGTGCCGCAAGTGCTTCCCACAGAAGAAGCCCTCACCCAAGCCCGTCGCGGAAGGCGGTATCACGCGCCGCGAAACGCTCGCGGGCTTCGGACTTTTCGCGGCAACCGAACTCGCGGAAAAGACGACGGACGGCGGCTATGCGCCGATCTCGCTTCCGGGCGTTCCGACGCGCCCGGCGGAAGTCCTGCCACCCGGGGCGGTTGACCGTGCGCTCTTCGACCGCCTCTGCGTCGGGTGCGGGGCCTGCATCGCGGCGTGTCCCGAGAAGTGTCTCGTGCCGTCCGTTGCGCTCCGCACGTTCGGACAGCCGAAGATGGACTTCCAGAAGAGCCACTGCCGCCTCGCGTGCAACCAGAAGTGCGCGGCGGCGTGTCCCGCGAAGGCCCTTCGCAAACTCGCGCATCTCCCGCGCCGCGACATCCACATGGGTCACGCCATCTGGACGAAGGAACGCTGTTTGCGCGTAACGGACGAAGTGGCTTGCACCGCCTGTCAGCGCAAGTGTCCCGTGAAGGCGATTACGCTCGTCAACAACGTCCCCGTCGTCGATCGGGAACTCTGCATCGGCTGCGGCGCATGCGAGCACGTCTGCCCCGCGAGACCTCTTCCCGCCATCTACGTCAAGGGCTTCGACCGTCAGCGCATCGTGCGCCCGTTCGACGCGAACGACCTCATCGCCGAAATGTCCGCGCTCGTGCGGCGCGGCGATGCGTCCGCCGTGACGGCGAAGGACGGCGTCATCCGTGCGCGGGAGACGGGACGCGGCGTTCTACCGCTCTTGAAACTGCTCGACGGTGGCAATCTCGACGGTGCGTTCGTCGTGGACAAGGTCATCGGACGGGCGGCGGCGGCGATTTGCATCGTCGGCGGTGCACGGCGCGTCCACGGTCTCCTCATGAGCGAGGACGCGAAAGAGCTCCTTGCCGAGAAGGGAATCACGGCTACTGCCGACAAAGTCGTGCCGCGCATCCTTGACCGCAAGATGAGCGGGGGGTGTCCGCTTGAGGCAACGGTCTCGAATGAAACCGACCCCGAGAAGATGGTCGCGGCGCTTCGTGCATTTGCCCCCGGCAAGAGTCAAAAGTAATGGAGTCGGTTGCGCGAGCCGTTCGCGAACGGTGTCCGCCGCTTCTTTGTTTGCGGTTTTGTGCCGCCGTGTATCGCTTGTATGGCGGCCTACCCGCTTTCAAGCGTAGGCGGATCGGGCGACCCCCGCACGAGCCGCCGCAGCGTCCCCGTTTTTGGTATAATGTGCGGTATGAAACCGATTGCCACCAATATCGCCGATTTCGAGACCCTGCGTAGGGCGGGGCAGATCTACGTCGACAAGACGGCGCACCTGCACCGCCTCATCACCGAC
>CAVDWI010000160.1:0-3748 GCA_963612485.1 Barnesiella intestinihominis | reverse complement strand
GGCGGACGAGACATTCGCGGGGAAGTGACGGCACCTACCGTCCCCCGCTTTCCAATGTCCAGAGTCCGGCTCGTCCGCTTCTCCGCGTGAAGTGGGGCATTGTAAGGTCGGGGTGGGTTTTGATACAATATATGCCCAATGTACCTTAAGCAGTTAGATGTCATTGGTTTTAAGAGTTTTGCAGACCGCACGCGACTGACGTTCGAGCCTGGGCTGATTGCCATCGTCGGCCCGAACGGATGCGGCAAGTCCAACGTGTCGGACGCGATTCGCTGGGTTCTCGGCGAGCAGCGTCCGACGGCGCTTCGATGCTCCAAGTTGGTGGATGTCGTCTTCAACGGCACGGATACGCGCAAACCGCTCGGCTTGGCCGAAGTCTCGATTACGTTCGCCGACTGCGAGAAGGAACTCGGCACGGAATACCACGAGGTGACGATTACGCGGCGCGTGTATCGCGACGGGTCGGGCGAGTATTTCATCAACAAGCAGGCGTGCCGACTGAAGGACGTGCAGCACCTCTTCATGGGCACGGGTATCGGCACAAGCTCCTATTCGGTGATGGCGCAGGGGCAGATTGACGCGATTCTCTCGTCCAAGCCGGAAGATCGCCGCGCCGTCTTCGAGGAGGCGGCGGGCATCACGAAGTTCAAGGCCGACCGCAAGGAGGCCCTCCGAAAAATCGAGCAAACCGAGCAGAACCTGCTGCGCGAGGCGGATGTTCTGCGTGAGATGAAGCGGCAGATCGGCTCGCTTCAGCGTCAGGTCGGGAAGGCGCAGAAATACAAGGAATTGCGCGACGAACTGCGCGGAATCGACATTTACGTCTCGAAGAACCGCATCCACGAGTTTGACGCGGTTCTCGAGCAGAACGCGGCGAACCGGCAGGAAATCGAGAAGGCGATTGCCGAGGCGACGGAACAGGTCGCCGCAGCGGAAGCCGCCCAGCAGGCCCAGCATCAGGCCGTCCACGAACTGGAGGAACGTCTCCAGACGCTCGCGGGCGAACAGGCGGCGGCGGATGGCGCGTATCGGCGTGCGAACGAGGTCATCGGCGTGAACGCCCAGCGAATCGCCGAATACCGCCAGTTCGCGGAGCGCGACGGGCGCGAGATTTCCGACACGCGGCGACAGCTCGAGGAAGTCAGGATGCAAGCGGAGTCGCTTGCGCAGAAGACGAAGTTGCTCACCGATTCGCTGGACGCGGCGCGTGAAGCCCTCGACGCGGCGGAAGAGACCTTCAAGGCCTCCCAGGCGAAAATCGACGCGATTCGCGCCGAATTGCAGAATGCGCGGGGCGAGAGCGTGCGGTGCGACCGCACGGCGACGGAGTGCCGCGACGCGATTGCGAAACTCGAGGCGGAAGCCCGCGAGGCGATTATCCGCAACGAGCGGCTTGTCGCGGACGAAAAGCAACTCCGCGAAGCCGTCGAGACCGCCGAACGCAATCTCGCCGAAATCACGGCGAAGGCGGATGCCGCGCGTGAACTTGAGGCGAACTACGCCGAGACCTACGCACGGACGAAGGACGAACTCGACACCCTGCGCCATGAGATCGAGGAAGCGCGGGAACACCTCGGCGAAATGCAGACCGACGCGGCGGCGAAGGAAGCCCAGCTCGAGATGCTGAAGGACGGCGCGGCGGCGAAGATTGTCCTCGAAACGGTGCTTGAAAGTGATGCGGGCGACGTGAGGGTGTCCGTGGTCGAGACGGGGCGCGAGGGGGCGGTCGTTCAGGAAGGTGACCGTCTCGTCGAGCATTTGGCTCTCGCCGACGAACAGAAGGAAATCGCCGACCAACTCCTCGGCGACGTCGTGCTCGTCGGCGGCAGGAATGGCGTGTGGAGTCCGAGTACGTCGATGGCACCCTCGTCGGGGCATCATTCGCCGATTACCGAGGCGGAGAACGCCCTTGCGGATTTGAAGGCGCGAATCGAGAAGTCGCGGGACGTGCTGGAGACGGGCGCGGAGAAATCCGCCGCGCTGAAGGCGGCGTTCGACGAAGCCGAGGCGAAACTCGTTGAGGCTCGCCGTGCGGCGGCTCAGGCGGAGGGCGAGGAGGCGACGTATCGCCGCGACGTGGAGTCCGTGAAAGCGCGGCTCGCGGCGGTTTCCGCCGAACTCCAGACGGCGCGGCAGGCAAATGCGGACGATATGGCGCAGCGCGAGACCTTGCAGAAGAACCTCGCGGACGCGGTGGCGCGGCGCGACGGGCTGATGGACGTCGTCGCCAACGGCGAGAACACCCTGCGGGAACTCGAAACGCGGAACGTGGGTGAGTCTCAGGCACTCACCGAACGGCGAATTGCCGCGAGTCAGATGGAACAGGAACTTTCCTTCGTCGGTCAGCAGAATGACGCGGCGAACCGTCGCCGCGAGGAACTCGAACGGGCGATCGAGGGACGCGAGAGCGGCATTCAGGGCTATGAGGACTCAATCCGCCGCCTGACGGAAGAGTCGGGCGAACTGCTCGCGAGCCTTGAGGAACTCAAGGCGAAGGCCGCCGATTTCGCCGTGCGGATGGAGGAGGAACGCGGCAAGCGTGCGGAGATGATGGAGCGCATCTCAGTCGCCGACCGCGCCGCCGCCGAGAAACGCGCGGGACTCGACCAGGCGCGGGACTTTCGCGGCAAACTCGAAGTTCAGGCCGCCGAGGCGACAATGCGCCGCCAGAACGTCTACGGACACCTGCAGGACGAGTATGGTCTCTTCGCGGACGCGGTGATGCGCGAACCCGACCCCGAATGGAAGAAGGGTGTCGTGCCGCCGATGGACGAACTCGAGTCTCGTGTCTCGAAGTTGCAGTCCGAAATCGCCGCACTCGGCCCCGTGAACATGGTCGCCATCGACGAGTGCCGCGAACTGGAGGAACGCTACGCCAAGGAAAAGGCGCAGGAAGAAGACCTCATCGCGGCGAAGGCGCAGATTCTCGACCTGATCACCAATCTGAATACGACATCGGGCGAGATGTTCCGCACGACGTTCGAACAGGCGAACAAGAACTTCCAGACGATGTTCACGAAGCTGTTCGGCGGCGGTGAGGCGCGGCTTGTGCTTCTGGAGAATGCCGAAGACCCGCTCGAGTGCGGCATCGACATCATCGCCCGTCCGCCGGGAAAGCGTCCGCAGAGCGTCACGCTCCTTTCGGGCGGCGAACGCACCATGACGGCGGTCGCCCTGCTCTTCTCGATCTTCATGATCAAGCCGGCTCCCTTCTGTATGCTGGACGAACTCGACGCGGCGCTTGACGACGCGAACATCGGTCGGTTCGTCGAGCAGCTCAAGGAGTTCCTCGTGCAGAGCCAGTTCCTCATCATCACCCACAACCAGCATACGATTGCCGGTTCTGACCTCGTCTACGGCGTGAGCCAGCAGGAGAAGGGCGTCTCGCGCATCATTTCGATGCGCCTTTCCGACCTCGGGCGGAAAGACGGGTAAACTCCAGACGGATTGCAAGTGAGCAAGATAGATGGTATTCGCGTTCATGAGTATGGTATAATACTTGGTATGGAGAAACTCGCGACTGACATCTATACGTTTGAAGACCTAATCCGCAACGGGTTCACGTATGTGGACAAGACGGATCGGCTGCTGCCGCTCGTCGACATGACGATCGGCAAGCAGTTCTTCATCGCGCGTCCGCGTCGCTTCGGCAAGTCGCTCGCCGTCTCGACGCTCCAGTGCCTCTTTGAGGGGCGTCGCGACCTCTTCAAGGGGCTCTACATCGAGCCGCGCTGGGATTGGACGAAGA
>CAVDWI010000159.1:0-3837 GCA_963612485.1 Barnesiella intestinihominis | reverse complement strand
GACGACCGACCAGGAGCGGATGGATCAGTGGGCGACGCGCCTTTCGGCGATGTATAACGCCGACTTTGGCGAGTATTTCGAGGCGTGGAGCTGGCCGATCTCGTCCGAGGCGCGTGGGGAATGCGCGAAGTTCCCGAAACTGACGGACGAACGTCTCTTCCGCCTCATCCGCTGAAAAAACCGTACGGCGACGGATCGGGCGACACCCGCCCGATGCGCCGGCGTGATATTGATTGGGGCTGCAACGCAATCGACCCATTACAGTTGTCGCCCGTCGCCCCTTGCGCGATGGCGCGAGAAATGTTATACTTCAACCATACCAATTTATGAGGAGGTTGTCAGGATGAAGAAACTCATGCTCTCGTCGGCAAAGTTTGCCGTGGTCGGAGCGGTCTGTGCGCTGGCGAACGCGGGCAATGCCGCATCGCCGGTTGACTACGCGAAGAAACTCACGGTAACCGCGAGTTCAAGCGAAATCGGCTATGAAGCCGCAACGCAGACGGATGTACCCGTCCCCGTGCGCCTCTCGGAGGCGATAGACGGCTTCAGATATTCGGACTTTACGGCGACGGGCGATGACAAGGACTTGCTCTTCACGGATTCCTCGGGCAACCAGTTGCCGTATGAAATCGAGACGTGGAATCCGGACGGCGAGTCCGTTGTCTGGGTGCGGCTTCCGAACTATGGCATTGGAACGCGATTCTACGCCTATTACGGTGGCGAGACTGTCTCGCAGAATGCCGCGGGCGTTTGGTCGGGCTACGGCGGCGTCTGGCATATGGGCGAGGCGAGCGGCGACGTTGCGGACTCTTCGGGAAACGGACGGACGGCGACGCCGGGTGGCGAGAGTAAGGATCAGAACATCGGCACGGCGGGCGTGTTGGGCGGCGCACGGGTCAACTGCACGACCGGAAGGGCCTACCTTCGCGCGGCGAATTCGACGCAACTCGGCTATGGCGACACACTCACCGTTTCGGGGTGGTTTCGTCTCGACACTGCCAATCCGGACGGACAGCCGACTCTTCTAACGACGAAGCAACGGCGTTGGGATGACTGCGGATGGGGATTGCGCCTTGAAAAGGGTTCGGACGACAACGTGCTGCTGCGCGGGCGCGGCGATGCGGATTGGGCGACGCTGGTGATTCAGGGCGTTCCGCTGAAGGATAACTGGGTTCACCTGCTGGTCGCCTACGGACCGGGCAGCAAGGGCGCACTTTACGTGAACGGCGAAAAGGCGACGACGCTGCGGTCTGACGAGCTGACGGAGACGGATTGGATTCAGACCGCCGCGGACAGCGACTACCCGCTGACGTTCGGTTTCAACGCGAATGACGTTTGGGATGACGGCTGGTCGCGTCCGTTTTGGGGCGCTTACGACGAAATACGCATTTCGGGCGGCACGATGGACGCCGCACGGGCGAAGGCGGAATACAGGTCTCAGGTTGCGGACGCATTCCGTGTCGTTGCGTCCGACAACGCCTCGACGGGCTATCGCCCGTCCTTGCTTGAGAACTTCTCGAAGACGTTTACGGTCACGAGCGGATATGCGGGGACGGAGACCTATTCGGACTTCCCGATGCTCGTGCGCCTCTCGGAGTCGGCTGTCGATGGTTTTCGGTATGCGGATTTCATGCAGGAGGACTTCTCCGACCTCGCGTTCTTTGACGCGGATGGAACGTCTCTCGCGTTTGACGTTGACACGTGGAATACGGACGGCGAGTCGCTTGTCTGGGTGAAAGTGCCGTCGTTCAGCGCGACTACGGTCGTCACGGTCGCCTACGGCGGGCTTGTGCAAAACGACGTCCACCAGCCGTCCGTCTGGTCGGGCTATCGCGGCGTCTGGCACCTGAACGAGGCGGGCGATGGCGAGCAGTCCGTTTCGGACGCGACCGCCAATGCGATGGATGGCGTTTCCCATGCGGCGACGGCGTCCGTGGCGGACGGACAGCTCGGCGGAGCGCGGCTCATGGCGAAGAATCGCGGCGATTCGGACCAGAACGGCGGCGTTCGCATTCCGTTCAACGAGGCGATGAACATCGCGGGCGACAAGGTGAAACTCGTGGCTTCCGCCTGGTTCCGGCTCACGACCGGCGGCAACTGGGGCGGTGCGTTCTTTGCCCGGAAGAACAACCACGCCGACGGCGGCTGGGGCATGGCCTACAACATGAAGGAGATGAACCACTACGACTTCTACTTCCGCGAGAACTACGACGGACTTTACACGCCTTGGGACGACGCCGCGGGCGGCTACCGCCGATACAATGCGGAAGAGAGCATTTGGAATGCAACCGACGACACCGAGGCGTGGCACAAGGTGACGTTCGCCTACGAGTGGGATGGAAGCATTCTCCATGCGAACGTCTATCTCGACGGAAAGAAGGGCAGTGAAAGCTGGCTCTACAACTATAAGGCGGATGACGAGGGCAACAAAACGGACGAACGGAGTTATGCGCCGATTTACCAGCCGACCGACCGCGGACTGGCGCTGGGAGCATTCCTGGGGGACGGCCGCTATCCGCTTCTCGGGGCGATGGACGAGGCGCGTCTGCGCACGGGCGACATATCTGAAGACCGCGAGGCCCTTGAGTTCGCCCAGGAATCCGAGGCGGGATTCCACACGCCCTCGGCCGTTTCGTCCGTCGCGAACACGACCGTGCCGGCGCACGTCGTGTTGGATCGCGAGATTTCGATCGTCCGCCGCGATGCGGACGGGGAAATCATTCTCGACGTCTCCGGCAACGTCCTCTCGCTCGTGGGCGAATCGGCGGAGTTGCAGCTTCTCCTCTGCTCCGCCGAGCAGAAGGATGGAGACTCGCTCTCGCCCGTTCGCGTGGATGCGAAGACGGTGGCGGAGACGGGGGCCTTCACCTTCTCGTGGAACGGCGCGAAACTCGGCACGCGCGTCACCTGCCGCGTCACAAGCGAGGTCGCCGCCGACGCCTCGCACACGTTCGTCGTCTCGACCGACGAAGCGTCCATCCTGCTGGAGGACTCCGCCGCCTACGAATGGGTCGCGAACGCGAAGGGAGCGTGGAGCGATTCGGCAAACTGGATCTGCAAGGCGACGGACGGATTGCCGCGTGTCGGCTACCCGACGTGGGGTTCGCAGTTCAACGTCTACGGCAACCAGACGGATGTCATTCAAGTCGATGCGAACTATCAGGGCCTGAGCAGCGGATCGACGCTCGGTTGGGCAGGCGCGGACATCACGTTCGTCGGCACGGTCGATGACGCCGAAATCGGGTATCCCGACACGGCGGGCTTCAAGGACGGTCAGTATGCGAACGTCAGGGTGTCGCTTGACAACGTGCGGCTGGCGGTTGGCAATTATCACGTCTGTGAAAATTCCACCCTCGTCCTTACGAACGAGGCCTACCTGAGCACCCGCTGGGAGTTTCTCGCCGAAGCCGACAACGCCCGCATCGACGTCAGCACGGGGAGCGAACTCAATCAGATCGGCGTGGACGGGCATCGGTTCGGTCTTGCGGGAAGCGGGACGACCTTGCGCATTGACGACGGAATCGTGCGCGCCAACGCCCTCAAGATCGGCGGGAAGGACGCCGACGAGACGGCGTTCGTCGGGAAGTCTCTCGGGGGCATCGTCTTCGCGGGGGCAGCGCCAAGACTCGTCATTCAGCGGCACGCGACAATCTACACGGCCATGGGCGCACCGATGCCGATTGTCTTCGAGATGCCGACGAACGGCTTTTCGTCCGCCGCAATCGTGAAGGGGAGCGCAACGGACGGCGGGCTCTTCGAGCGGGCGGCGGAATCGCTGCCGGGCGTGGTGGTCTCGATAGACAAGCGCTCGCCGTTCTACTCCCTGTACGATGCGCA
>CAVDWI010000158.1:0-3900 GCA_963612485.1 Barnesiella intestinihominis | reverse complement strand
TTGACGCAAAGGGGACGCAAAGGCTTTGCGCTCGTTGCGTCAAGACCCTTTGCGACCTTTGCGTCAAAAACAGCCGCCGTCGCTTCCAGAATTAAACCGTTTTTCTGAAAGTAAGTCGGCGGAATGCCGCTAAACTTAGCCCGCTGCACCCCGTTCCCTGATGACAGATAGTGGCGGTGGTATCGGTTCTCGCGTGAATCCAAGGATTTCCGTTAGTTTGCCCGTTGTGTCTGACGAAAGCTCACGCACGACAGGGTCGGTTCGTAAATTCCGTTTACTTGCCGTCCGTGAGGTTAACTCCGAGCCGTGCCGCTCTCGCGGCCTTCGGCTGTCTCGCTTCGCTCGGCTTTACGGACACTAAACACTCCACGAAAACCGATTTACTTTTGGAAGCCACGGTACGAATCGACAGTTTGTCACTAGCCGAATAACCCATTACCCAATCCCTAAGAATATGGTATAATTACCGCATGATTCTTGACAAGATTGCCGCCGAACAGGAAAAATACTCGTTCGATATTGAAACGCTCGGGCCGTGCAAGATCGCCTCGCCGGTCCGCAAGCATGAATTCGTTCTCGAAGGGGAGCGGATTTACGTTTCCGAAAACGCCGCGTACGGCAAATACGCCGCCGAACGGCTGGGGAAAATCCCGACTTTCGAGCGTGCCGGCCCGACACCGAAAATCTTCCACGACCCGAACTGGACACGCGTCGGTATCGTGACCGCCGGCGGGCTATGTCCCGGACTTAACACGGTCATCAAGGGACTCGTGGAGATTCTGAACTACGACTACGGCGTGAAGAACATCTTCGGCATCCGCTACGGCTATGCGGGGCTGAACCCTGAGTTCGGCTACCAGCCAATCATGCTGAATCCGGATGTCGTGGACACGATCCACGAACTCGGCGGGACGATTCTCGGTTCGAGCCGCGGCCAACAGGCGGCGGAAACAATCGTCGATACGCTCGTGCGGATGAACATCAACGTTCTCTTCTGCATTGGCGGCGACGGGTCGCTGCGGTGCGCGGCGGACGTGTGCGACGAGGTGAAGCGACGCGGACTCAAGATCTCGGTCGTCGGCATTCCGAAGACGATTGACAACGACCTCATGTTCGTGGGGCGGAGTTTCGGTTTCGAGACGGCGGTCGCCGAGGCGGCGAACGTCATCCGCTGTGCGCACGTGGAGTCGAAGGGCACGCCGCACGGCGTCGGTCTCGTGAAGTTGATGGGGCGCGATTCGGGCTTCATCGCGGCGGCGGCGAGCATCGCCAACCCCGTTGTTAACTTCTGTCTGATTCCCGAGATGCCATTCGCGCTGGAAGGTCCGCACGGACTCCTGAAGGCCCTCGAAAACCGTTTTTCCGTCGGCAAGACCCACGCGGTTGTCGTGGTCGCGGAAGGCGCGGGACAGGAACTGATCGCCTCGAACGACGAAATGCGCGACGCGAGCGGAAACATCCTCAAGAAGGACATCGGCGAATTCCTGCGGAAGAAGATCACCGAGCACTTCAAGACGATTGGCGTAGCCTCAAGCGTGAAATACTTCGACCCGAGCTACACGATCCGCAGTTGCCCTGCGCGCGGCACGGACGCGATTCGTTGCTATATGCTCGCCCGCAACGCCGTCCACGCCGCGATGGCGGGGCGCACGAACTGCGTCGTCGGCAACCTCGGCGAGAGTTATGCGCTCGTGCCGATTCGCCTCGCGACAATCGAGCGTCAGAAGATTCGGCTGGACGATGAGATGTGGCGCAGCGTAATGGATGCGACGGGTCAGGAGTTCTACTTCGGGATTCGCGACTATTCCGCCGGCGGCGACGGTTTCGCCGCGCCGTAAGACGGGACGGGCAGGGGAATGCCATGACAATCGACGAACTGAACGGAATCATCGAGGCGGGCGAGTTCGACGAGTTCGTCCGCGTCTGCGAGGCGCGGCAGACCAAGACCCTTGCGCGAATCGCGGACGTCGTTGCCGCGAAACGCGGCGTTCGTCTCCTTCTCCTGTCGGGCGCGTCATCCGCCGGAAAGACGACGACGGCGAAGCGGCTCTGCACGCAGTTGCGCGTGAACGGAATCGCCGCGTGGCATATGTCAACGGACGACTATTTCGTCGGTGATGCCCGCAATCCACGCGATGAGAACGGTGACTTCGACTACGAGACGGTGGAAGCAGTCGATTCCGTGCGGCTCGCAAGCGACCTGAACGCGCTGATGGAGGGTTCTCCCGTCTGTCTGCGCCGCTTCAACTTCCGCGCACACGAGGGATACGACGCGCTGAAGCCCACGGTTCTGCCGCGTGGCTGCTGCATCGTGCTCGAGGGCATCCACGCGCTCAACCCGCGCCTGACCGAGGGCGTGGAGGACGGTTGCAAGTTCCGTCTCTTCATCGAGCCAAAGGAACAGCCGGAGGTCTTCTGCCATACGCGCTTGCCCTCGTCGGATGCGCGGCTCATCCGCCGCCTCGTGCGGGACAACCGCTTTCGGCGGCTCGACCCGATGGAGACCTTCCGCATGTGGCCGAAGGTTCGGGCGGGGGAGCGAAAGTGGATCGACCCCTATCGCGGCAATGCCGACGAGGAGTTCGACTCGTCGCTCGCCTACGAACTGCCCGTGCTGAAGCCGTATGTGGCGGGGCTGCTGGCGCAGGTTCGCCTGCGCGACCCGCAGAACGCGAAGGCGGAGATGCTGTCGGATCTTTTCACCCTCGTTCGCGACATGCCGCCCGTCGCCGTGCCAGGCGACTCAATCCTGCGCGAAACGATTGGCAGCAGCCAACTCGACTACTGAGGATGATTATTCAGCCTTCAGCAATTTGCTTGTCAACGAAGAGCCATTCTTTTCGTTTTCGGACCGCTACGCCTTAAAAACCTCTTCCAGGCGCACGAGTTCGCGGCCACGGAACTCGTAGCAGAGGAAGTGGACGGGCGTTCCGCCCGCGAGTGCGGCGAGATTCGGGTCTGCCGCATAAGCCTTCAACTGTGCGACTGCCTCCTCGTGCTTCGCCGCGACTTCCGCGTCCGAGGCATCCGCCTTCGAGTGCTTCATCTCGATCACGTAGCTCTGCTCGGGGATCGACCCCTCCGGGAGCATTCGGTTCGGGAAGAGGGCGTAATCCGAGAAGCCGCACGGATGCGAGAGTTCGGGCTTCACAAGGTAAACGCTCTTCATCGTCAGGTAGGCACGAAGATAGCCGTTGATCCGCGCCTCGCCGTAAAGTCCGTCACGCGGCGAGCCGTTGTCACGGTATTTCTCCGCGAGGTAGGTCAGGAACTCGCGCCACTCGCCGTCCCATGCAAAGGCGTTGAACTTCTCAATAAACTCCGTCGTGTCCACCGCGTTCGGACGCAAGGCATACTGCGAACGCATGTACTCGAAAATCTGCCGTCGGACGCACTCGTTCGGGATGCGGAACGTCAGGTCGCCGCGACGAAAACTCCCCATCGTGACGATGCCGTAGTAGTAGTAAAGCGACTTGAAGTTCTTCTCGTCGAGAATCTTCTCGATTGGGAACGACTCCACGAGGTCGAACGCCGTCTCGTCCGAATCCGCCAGTTCCTCGGTGAGCGGCAGGACGCCGTCGAACGTCTCGGCATGGCGCTGCGCGGCGAGGATCATGTTCAGTTTGTTCCAGTCGCTGCGGATGTTGCCGTCGATGAGATTGTCTGGCGGCTCGCCCGTCGCGACGAGCTTGCCGAGGTAGTAGAGCGCCATGTCGCAGTTGTAGAGCGACTCCTTGCCGACGCACTTCTTCGAGAAGCAGTAGCTGTCGTACCAGGCCTTGACGGTGGCGAGATGCGGTGCGGCATCGCCCGTAAACTTACCCGTGCCTTGGAAGTCCTCGAAAAGCCGCCGCGTCTCGTCCGCCGTGAAGCCGACCATCGCGTGGAAGCCCGGCTCCT
>CAVDWI010000157.1:0-3913 GCA_963612485.1 Barnesiella intestinihominis | reverse complement strand
GCGAGCGGGACGTTCGCGAGGGCTTTCGCCACGGGGTCGTCGTATTCGTCGATGAGGATGACAACTCCGTCGCCATTCTTGTCGGTCGGGTCGTGGCGTATCGAGCCGAAGTGGTCGATGGCGTTGCCGAGGTTGTCCGACGGGATGATTTTCGGGTCGTAGGCGTAGCCCGCTTCCGCCAGCGCGTTCTTGACGGCGGTTGCGAGCGATTCCTCGAACTCGGCCACGCTCGCGACCGACACCTTTCCCCAGTTGAGATGGATGACGACGTGCTCCTTCCAGTCGTAGTCCGTCTTCGCAATCGCAAGACCGTCGAAGAACTCGCGGTGGCCGAGGAAGATGGACTTCATCGTCGTCACGCTCAGGGACTTGCCGAACCGACGCGGACGGGCACAGAAGAAGAACTTGCGGCTAGGGTCGGTAATCAGGCGGTGGAGATGCGCCGTCTTATCGATGTAAATCTGCCCCGCGTTGCGCAGGGTCTCGAAGTCGTTCGTCTCAGTGGCGATCGGTCTCATGACGCATATTATACCATATCCTCACCATCACTGCCGTCCGCATCGTCCAATGCTGACTTTAACCCAAGGGGTATGTGTTTGTGTCTCGTGCCGTCGAGCGGCAGTTCTCGTGAGCACGGGACTACGGGGCGGGCGACATCCGACCGAGCCGCCGACTTCCATCCGCGACACGAGTTCTTCAACCGTTCCAACCGTCAGCGAATAACAGGACGGCGCACTCGCGACGTCTTCCACGCTGATCTTCCCATGGCCGTGACTGACCGCGAACAGCCCGTCATTCCCCTCGATGGAGAACGCGCAGTCCTTTGCGAGATTTCTTTTCAGTTCGTCAAGCGTCATATTTTGTAAGTCTCCCATCCTCAATCCGCTACCGCGACATTATGCCATAAATCCCGCATTGCGTGTTCAATAGCGGTAATGGGTTCGGTTGCGGCAGACCGACCAATCCTGGTCGCTACGGCGGCGCGGGCGGGTGTCGCCCGATCCGTCGCTTCGCGGCCTCGTACCGCCTTTCGCGCAATTCCTTTCAGACAGGTTACAGGATTTCGGGGAATGGCTGTTTTGAGCGCAAAGCCTTTGCGTCCCCTTTGCGTCAAAACCTTCGCGCTGAAAATCAGATACGCTCCTCTCGTGCAACCCCCGCCCTCACCGCCTGCGCCTGAAAGACTCGGCGTGCGGCATGCGTTCCAGGTCGTGATGAACCTGCCATACGAAGACGTCGACAGCTTCGCGCTGGACGAGCCGACGGTCGTACCCGCCCGAACGTTCCTGAGCCAACTGCCGTAGAAGACCATTCGCGCAACGACGCTGCTCATCTCTTGCCGCAGCCGCAACACTCATCGTCGTGGAATCTCACTTTTAGGCAAAACCGAGATTTTGCCGACAAGGCTCAACCCCGCTTCACCATTTGCGGATGCATAGTCGAATCCATGCCCGATGAGTCCGAGAACAACCCAAGCCGATGCCTCAGCAAAATCGCCTCACGATGCACGGCGGTCGCGTAGCCCTCTTGACTTCAATGGCTATTTGTAGGATAATTCGCCTCATGAAACACATCATCCTAACTGCAGTTGCCGCCGGACTTTGCGGTCTCGTGTCGGCAGAACACGTAAAGACATCGCTTTTCAATGGAAAGGATCTCGCCGGATGGACGGCTGTCCTTGACTATGACGTCACGGGCGGCTACTCCGCCGAAGAGCCGACGTGGTTCGTGACGAATGGAGTCATCCGCTCCACCGGAACACCGTTCGGCTATCTGCGCACGAAGCGCATGGACTACCGCGACTACACGGTTCACGTGGAATACCGCTGGTGGCGGCAGACGACGCGACCGAATTCGGGCGTGTTCGTGCGCCTTGAAAAGGATACGGGCGCATTCGCCCCGACATGCCTCGAGAACCAGCTCTGCCGCGGCAAGGCGGGCGACGTGCTGACGCTCGGCGGCGCATTCTTCGAGGGCTTTCCGCCGCGCTCCGCCTACACGCCCGCCGACCCACTTTCGGGCATCCGCTGCTCCCCGAAGCACCATCCCGACAGCGAAAAGCCCTTCGGCGAATGGAACACGATTGAAGTGACCGTCAAAGGCGATACGCTCGTCAACCGCCTCAACGGCGTCGAGCAGAACCGCGTTTCCGGAATCGCCGCGAAGTGCGGGGCGATTGCCCTCCAGTCCGAAGGCGGCGCCGTCGAGTTCCGCAACGTCTGGGTTCAGGAAGAGAAGTAATCTCCCTCCTCCCCGTGAAAGACCGACCCGCATGGCGACGATCCTGCACGTGGACATGGATGCGTTCTTCGCGTCCGTCGAATTGCTGCGCCACCCCGAGTGGCGCGGCAAGCCGCTGATCGTCGGGTCGGGCCCTCACGAACGCGGCGTTGTCTCGACCTGTTCGTATGAAGCGCGGCGGTTCGGCGTTCATTCCGCGATGCCCTCCCGCACCGCCTACGAATGTTGTCCACAGGCCATCTTCACGCCGCCGCATATGGAACTCTACAGGGAAGTTTCAAGTCGCGTCTTCGAGATTTTCGAGCACTACACGCCCTTCGTCGAGGGCGTGTCGATCGACGAAGCCTTTCTCGACGTCAGCGGAACACTCCATCTCCACGGGAACGACCCCGTGCGCCTTGGCGAAGCCCTCCGCGCCGAAGTGCGGCGAACCTGCGGCGTGACTTGTTCGGTGGGAATCGCCCCCAATCGACTCCTCGCGAAGATCGGCTCCGAGCAGCACAAGCCCGACGGCCTCACCCTCATGCCCTTCGAGCCGAAAGCCATCGCGGCATTCCTCGCGCCAAAGCCCGTCGGCATCCTCTGGGGCGTCGGACAGCACACGGTCAGTCTGCTCAAGCCCTACGGTCTCACCACCTGCGGCGACATCCAGCGGACGGACATCGCCCATCTGCGGACGATCCTCGGCTCGGATGCTCTCGCCCGCTCGCTTCACGCCTATTCATTCGGCATTGACTCCTCGTCCGTCGCCGCTGAAGCAGAGCCTGAGAAGTCCGTCTCACGCGAATACACGTTCGGTGCGGACGAGGCGAACCGAACCATCGTGCGCACCAGGCTGATTCAACTCGTCGAGGAGGTCGGCTACCGCTTCCGCCGCGAAAAGAGGTGGGCGCGAACGGCGCGGCTCAAGTTGCGCGACGCGAAGTTCAACACCATCACGCGGCAGATTCCCTTCGCGTCACCCTCGCGGGACGACATCGCCTTCCGATCCGCCGCGCTCGCACTCTTCGACCGCGCCTGGCCCGTCGAAGGCGGCAACCGCCACTTCACCATCCGCCTCATCGGGTTCGGCGTTGCCAACATCCAGGACTCTCCCCGCACGGACGACGCACCCACGCTTTTCGCCGCGCCGGACGACACCGCCCGCGAAAAGCGCGAACGCCTTTCCGCCGCGCTCGACACACTCCGCGAACGCCAGCACGCGAAAGACAAGGCTAAAGGATGAAAACGAAGGGCTTCGCCGAGAAATCGGCGAAGCCCCTTTTCTGCGTCAGACGCAGATTCGTTTACTTGGCGATGACGCGAGCCATCTCGAGAACCTTGTTCGAGTAGCCCCATTCGTTATCGTACCACGCGCAGACCTTGACGAAGGTCGGGTCGAGCTGGATGCCGGCCTTGACGTCGAAGATCGAGGTCTTCGGGCAGTTGCGGAAGTCGGTCGAGACGACAGCCTCGTCCGTGTAGCCGAGAATGCCCGCGAGGCCGCCCTCGCACACGCACTTCTCGCTGGCTTCCTTCATCGCCGCGCAGATTTCCTCGTAGGTCGCCGGCTTCTCGAGCTCGGCCGTGAGATCGACGAACGAGACGTCGGAGGTCGGGACGCGAACCGACATGCCCGTGAGCTTGCCGTTGAGCGCCGGGAGAACCTTGCCGACGGCCTTCGCCGCGCCCG
>CAVDWI010000156.1:0-3916 GCA_963612485.1 Barnesiella intestinihominis | reverse complement strand
TCGCGGCGGAAATCACCTTCTCCTGATCCGCCCCCAGGTCGTAGTAGAGCGGCAGACGGACGAGCGTGTCGGCATAGCGGTCGCAGTTCGGCAGCTCCCGCCCGTCGTGCTTCGCACGATAGAACTCGGACGAGTGGAGCGGCAGATAGTGGAAGACGGTCAGGATGTCCGCCGCCTTCATCTTCGCAATGAAGTCCGACCGCTTCGCGAGGTCGGGGAAGAGGAGGTAGAACATGTGCGCGTTGTTCGTCGCATACGGGGGAATGTAGGGACGCGCCACGCCCTTCACGTCCGCGAACGCGGCGTAATACCGCTCCCAGATCCGCTTGCGCTCGGACTGGATTTCGTCGAGATGCTCAAGCTGCGCCCAGAGGAACGCCGAGATGACTTCCGTCGGCAGGAACGAACTGCCCGTATCGACCCAGCCATACTTGTTCACTTCGCCGCGGAAGAACTCGGCGCGATTCGTCCCCTTCTCCCAGATGATCTCGGCGCGGCGGATGAAGCGTTCGTCGTTGACGACGAGCATACCGCCCTCGCCCGAAATGATGTTCTTCGTCTCATGGAAGGAGAACGCCGCCAGATGGCCGATAGACCCGAGCGGACGACCCTTGTAGAACGAATCGACCGCCTGCGCGGCATCCTCGACGACCAGCAGTCCGTGCCGGTTCGCAATTTCCATAATTGCGTCCATATCACAGGCGACGCCCGCGTAGTGGACGAGCACGATGACCTTCGTGCGCGGCGTCACGAGCGACTCGATGAGGTTCGCGTCGAGATTCGGCTCGTCCGCACGGCTGTCGGCGAACACGATCTTCGCCCCCTGCCTCACAAACGCGAGTGCAGAGGAAACGAACGTGTAGGAGGGCACGATCACCTCGTCGCCCGGCCCGACTCCCGTGAGAATCGCCGCCATCTCCAGCGCGTCCGTGCAGGACGTCGTGAGCAGACACTTGCGGAAGCCATACCGCCTCTCGAAGAATTTCTGGCACCGTGCGGTGAACTCACCGTTGCCGGAGATTTTGCCACCGAGGATAGCCTCGTTGATGTAGTCGAGTTCCTTGCCCGTCTTGTGCGGGCGATTGAAGTGTATCATTTGACAAACTCCTCGTAAACGGCGCACGTTTGCCGCGCCATGACCTCGAAATCAAACCTCTTCAGCGCATCCGAGCGAAGGTCGCCGAACGCCATTCCCCGAATGCGCCCGAGAGCATCCGCGAACTGCTCGACCGGGTGGTCGCCGGGGATGAGAAGTCCGTCCACTCCCTGCCGCACGATGTCGAGCGCACCGCCGAACGCCTTGGCGACGACGGGCTTGCCCATCGTCAGAGCCTCCGCCATCGAAAGCCCGAACGCCTCCGGCTTCACCGTATTCGCCGAAACCACGACGTCCGCGAGCGACAGGCATTCGGGGATGCGAGTCTGCGTACCCGCAAAGACGACGGATTCGCCCAACCCCAGTTCGCGGACGAGTCCCCTCAACTCGGCGAGATACCCCTCCTTGCCGCGCTCCGCCCCGCCGACAATCACCAGTTTCGCATCCGACATCTTCAGGCGGGCGAACGCGCGAATCAGCGTGTCGTAGCCCTTCAGCCGCGTGATGCGGCCGACGGACATCACGACGAACGTGCCATCCAGCCGCCAGTCGCGGCGCATGTGCGCGGCAATCTCGCAGTCGATTCCCGCCGGGTCGAAGCGCACACCATCGACGGCGTGCGGCACGACCCTCAAACGGTCGTCGGCGATTCCGTAGGCGGCCTTCAGGTAGTCCGCGACAAACGACGAGGGGCACATCGTCCGTTCGCCGCGCACCATGACGCGGGAATAGCGCGAAACCGAGTTCGCCCCGTGCGCATAGGTCATCCAGCGGGCGTTCACCCCTCGGTTCGCCCAGACGAAGAGCCACGCGGGGACGCGGGAGTGGGCGCAGACGACGTCCGGCCGCTCCGCCTTCAAGAGCCGCCGCAACCGTCGCGCTCGGACGAAATAGGTCAGCGGATTCTTCGACTTCAGATCAAGCGTGACGTGCCGTCCGCCGTCCCGCACGATTGCATCGGCCAACTTGCCACCCTTCGACACGACGACGTTCTGCCAGCCGCTCCGAACGAGTATGCGGTTGAGGAGGACGGCGTATCGTTCAACGCCGCCCTCCTCCATTGCCGGGACAAGTTGCAGGGCTTTCATCTCCGCCCCGTCAGTGCGTCTTGATCTTCCCGGACGACGTGCGCGGGAACGGCTCCTTGCGGACAATCACCTTGGAAATCCGCTTGTAGACGGGCAATGAACGGTTCAACGCCTCAACCGCCTTGAAAATCGACGCTTCGGGGACGGAGCCGTAGACCTCCGCCTGGATCGTGCGCGTTGCGCCGTCGCCCGAGACCATCGCCTCCAGCACACCCGGCAGCGAGTGAAGTCTCTCCTCAAGTTCTTCGGGAGCGATTTTCTTGCCGGACGAAAGGACGATTGTCCGCGATGCCCGACCCGTAATCCACACGTAGCCGTCCGCGTCGATGTGCCCGATGTCACCCGTATGGAACCAGCCGTCCTTGTCGATCACGGCGGCCGTTTTCTCGGGCATGTGGTAGTAGCCCTTCATGACGTTCGGTCCGCGCACGAGCAGTTCGCCCGATTCGGAAACCTTCGTCTCGACCTCGGGATGCTGCGCCACGCGCCCCGCACTGCCAGCGTGGGGGTCGTTGCCGACGGGTGCGACGGAAAAGAGGGCCGCCGTCTCGGTCAGTCCGTAGCCCGTGAGAACCTGCACGCCCAGGCTTTGCAGCTGCTCGTAGGTTCGCCGCGGCTGGGGTGCGCCACCCGTCAGAATCCAGTCAATCGGCGTGCCGAGCGCGTCCTCGGCGCTCTTCCCGTGCTGGGCGATTTTCGCCGCGAGAATCTCCGCAAGGGCCGGCACGAGGAAGATGAAGTTCGCACGGAAGCGTTCGACCGCGTCGTAGATACGGCGGAAGTCGGGGCAGACGCCAAGCGCGACGCCGTTGACCAGCATGTCGTATGCCGTGCAGATTCCGAAGATGTGGTAGAGCGGCAGGAGCATCAGCGAACGGCTGCCCGGCTCCATCTTCAAGGCGGGCGTCCACGCTTCGCAGAATGTCTCGATGGCGCGAATCGTCTGCTCCGCCCCGCGCGGCTCGGCGGTCGTCCCGCTCGTGAAGACGATCATGGAGGTCTTCTGCACGTCGACCGACTCGCGGTCCCAGATTGTCTTCAGCCCGCAGGCGATGGCCTTGCGCCCCGCCTCGAGGAAGAAGTCCGTCTTGCGCGTACCGAAGCCGCCCGTGGCGAGTCCCGGCATCAGCGCGGCGACGGCGCGGGCCTTCTCGGCGTAGAGCGCGGAGTGGACGAGTACGGACGCGGAGACCGTCCGGAGGCGCGACACGATTTCCTCCGCCGACAGGTTCACGTCGATTGGCACGACCGTCGCTCCCGAGAAGAGACACGCCGCGTGAGCCGTCATCCACTCGTAGGAGTTTTCGCCGATGAGACCGATCACCCCGCCGGGCGCATTGTTCTCGATAATCCACGAAATCACCGCGATGTCGTCGGTGAACTGCCGCCAGGTGATCGGCAGGTAGCGGTCGCCCGACGTCAGCAGAAACGCCGCGTCCGCCGGGTGTTCCGAACGGAAACGCTTGAATTCGTCAAAGAGTCTCATAGGTGTTCTCGACTTCCTGCCACGTGCGGGCGGCGAAAAAGTTGGCAATCGCCGTATCGTATTCGGCGGTGTGGGCAAACGCCTTCTTCATCAGGCGGAGGCGCGTATCAAGTCCAAGCGTTCCCTGATGCGCGGCAAGTTCCCCGGCGAGCGCGGCGTAGTCGCCCGGATCCGTCACCGACGCGACGCGCAGGTAGTTCTTCGCCGAGGCGCGAACCATGCAGGGCCCGCCGATGTCGATGTTCG
>CAVDWI010000155.1:0-3945 GCA_963612485.1 Barnesiella intestinihominis | reverse complement strand
CAGGGCGGCTTCCGCATGGGCCCGATCTTCGGCGGCATGCTGAAGAGCGGGCGCAAGATTGCGCAGATTGTCGCGCAGGATCTGAAGGCGTAATGCAGGACTTCGGGTTCTATCTTGTGATGACCAATCCGGTCGTCGGCTACGAACGGTGCTGCGAGGCGGCGGTTCGTGCCGGCGTTCGGATGGTTCAGCTCAGGATGAAGGATGCGCCGCGCTCCGAAATCGTGTCGGTTGGCGCGGCACTTCGCAAGATTACGGCGGGGACACCGACGACCTTCATCGTCAATGACGACCCCTCCATCGCGGCGGAAGTCGGTGCGGACGGGGTGCACGTCGGGCAGGGCGACATGGCCGTCGCCGAGGTGCGGCGGCGCTATCCCGAACTTGGCATCGTCGGGCTTTCGACGCACAATCCCGAACAGTCGAACGCGGCAATCGCGCAAAAGCCCGACTACATCGGGGTCGGGCCCGTCTTCGCCACGCCGACGAAGAAGATTCCCGATCCCGTGCTCGGCACGGAGACGGCGGGGCGTATGATCGCGGGCGTACCGTTCCCGGCGGTGGCGATTGGCGGAATCGACTTCGCGACGCTGCCCGCGGTGCTCGCGGCGGGGGCGCGGAACTGGGCGGTCGTGCGGGCGGTCTGCGGTTCGTCCGAACCCTACGACGCAATCCGCCGTCTGCAGGAAATCGCCGCGTCCGGAGGTCGTGCGTCCGTATGAAGGTTTCCGTGGTCGTTCCCGTCTACAACGTCGAGCGATACCTCGTGCGTTGTCTTGATTCGGTCGTCGCGGCGGCGCGGCAGTTCGCCGCGTCGGGCGCGGGGCGCACGGTCGAGGCCATTTGCGTGGACGACGGATCGATGGATAACTCCCCCGCGATTCTCGCCGATTACATTGCGCGGCATTCGCAGACGGAAGCCCTGACATTCCAGGTCGTGACGAAGCCGAATGGCGGGCTCGGTTCGGCGCGGAACGCGGGAATGGAGCGGATGACGGGCGATTACGTGATGTTCGTCGATTCGGATGACTACATTCCCCCTGAGGCCATCTCGACTTTCGTTTCCGCCGCCGTCGAGACGGGTTTGCCGCTCGTCGTTTCCGCATCATTCCTGAAGGACTGCGGGAGCGGGGTTTCGGCTTGTCCCGATACGGGGACGGGGGCTTGGCGAGTCCGTCCCGCGAGTTGGATGTCCGGGCGGAAGATTCAGTACTGCGCCTGGAACAAGTTCTATCGGGCGGACTTCGTGCGAACGCGGCGGTTTTCGGAAGAGGTGAGGGCCTTTGAGGATTATCCGTGGACGACGCAGTGCCTTTGCGATGCGGGGCAGATTGCCGTCGTCGAGCGTCCGCTCTACGTGTATTGCATTAACCCGAAGGCATCCTCAATTGTCCACTCGCCCTATACGGACGGCAAGTTGCATGACTCGATTGCAGTCGTTCGCGCCGTTTTGGACTATGCGAAGGGGAAGTCGTCGTGTCCTTTCGCCTTGCGACAGGCCGGGGACGGGTTTTCTTCGACAATCGGCAAGGTCTTCAAGACGCGGAATCCTGACTTGGCGCGGAAATTGATTGCCAGTTGCGACGACTTTCTTCGCACCTATCCCGAATTGGGGCGATTCATCTCCCTGAAGGCGAGAATCCGCCTTTGGCTCCTTCGGAAGAAGGGCGTCAGTCGAACCTGACTTTCCACGGGCCGCGCTCGCACCAGCATTGCCGTACGCTCTCGGCGGTCGGCTCGACGTAGATCGCCGTCGCCTGATGGCGAAACCACGTGTCCTGACGCTTGGCGAGTTGGCAGGTTCGGATGAAGATTTTCTCGGGCGTGTCGCCCTCCCGATAGCCGATTGCCAGCGAGGCCGTCCGCGACCAGACCGGATACCGAGTCTTCAACAGACGCTTCTCCTCCTCCAGTCCGGCGAGGAACATCTGGTCAAGCCGTGCGCGGATGCGCTCGCGCACGACGGCGCGGTCAATGCGGATGACGGGATAGGCGGGCGGCGGGTTCTCCCACTTGCGGTCGAGTCCGCGCAGAAGCGCCGAGAAGTAGAGCCCCGTTCCGCCGACGATGACGATGGGAACTTCACGCGGCACTTTCGCCGCCCACTCCGAGGCGGCGCGAAGCCAGGCACCGGACGAGAATTCCTCCGCCGGCGTGACGAGATCAACGCCGCCCATGCCGAACTCGCGGCGTTCCTCTTCGGACGGCTTCGCCGTGCCGACATCCATCCCCCGATAGACGAGCATTGAGTCCGCGCTCAGGATTCGCGCACCCATCTCCCGCGCCAGTTGCGCGGCGATGGCACTCTTGCCGCTCGCCGTCGGACCGGCTAACAGGAACGCTTCACGCTCGAACATAGGATGAGAAGCCCCGCCGCGATGCAGATGCAGGTGTCGGCGACGTTAAAGCACGGGAAGTGGTGTATGCCCCAGTGGAAGTCGAGCATGTCGATTACGTAGCCGCGCACGACGCGGTCGATCAGGTTGCCGATGATGCCCGCGTAGAGGAGGCATTCCGCAACCGCCGCGCACTTTCCCGTGCCGAAGACGGTCTTTCGCTTCCAAATCAGGAACGCGAGCGCGGCAATTCCAAAGATGGCGAGCGGCCACACCTTACCTTGGAAAAGCCCCCAGGCGCACCCCCGGTTCTCCACGTAGGCGAGGTTGAAGAAGCCGGGAATGACGCAAACCGCCGCAGAACCCTTGAGGAGTCCGGCGGCAAGTTCCTTTGCGACCGCGTCCACGAGGACGAGATTCGCCACGGCCGCGAGCGTAGCAAGCAGGCGGCGCATCAGCCGTTGGCGGCGTTGCCCTGCTGGCCGCCGCGCTCCATCTCGCTCTGGCATTCCATGCAGGTGAGCACGAACGGCTGGTTCAGGAGGCGCGGTTTGCGAATCAGCTGCCCGCACACCGTGCAGACGCCATAGGTGCCGTCGTCAATGCGATGCAGGGCCTCGTCAATCTGCTGAATCGTGCGGTTGATGTTGCCCATCTGACCGAGAGCCTGGAGGCGAAGCGTCTGGTTCGTGCCGTCGCCGCCGTCGGCCTCGTGGTCGTCCGTCTCGTTGAAGCCCGTCGCCTTCATCGCGTTGATGCCGTTCTGCGCCGCCGTGCGGGCGTTTATCAGGCGCTTGCGGAACTCCTTCAGGTCCGACGCGGGGAACTTGTCCGTCGTCTTCCCCTGCGTACGGGTCGTTGGACGGCGCGAGAGGCGGATGCCGTTATCCGTTTCCTTCGTCGAATCCTCTTTCGCCGAACGCTTCATTTCCTGGGCGATCGACATGGCGAACGCCCGCGCCTCGGCGGCTTTCTTCGCGGCGATTTCCTCTTCGGTCAGGGTTGCTTTCGTCGCAGTCGCCTTGCGGCCGGTCGTCGACGCCGCAACGCGCTTGGTTTCGTGCGCCGCCTCCTTGGCGGGTTTCGGAGCGGCCTTGGTCTTCGGCTTTGCACACTTCTTCTCAGTCACTTTCTTCGTCGTGGCCATTTCGGCCTCCTTTCTTTTCGTTGCCGTCCATTTCATCCTTCGGACGCGACGGATTATATCATATTTGCATTCCCGCCGGGAGTTTCATCCACTCGCGGATGTCGTCCGGAAGCGGGCTGATCTGCTTCACGCTGCCAAAGCGTGTCTCGCCCTCCGTACCCGGCAACTCGAACTGGTCGCCGGCCTTTTTGCCGAGCATGTTCTGGGCGAGGCGGGTCTTCGAGGAGAGGATGCCGCGCTCGATGTCGTTGTCCCATTCGCCGAGGATGTAGTAGGTCTTCTCCGCGCCGTCCGCCGTCACGGCGACCGCCACGCCCGGCATCACCTCGTCCGTCGTCGCGTCCGCGAAGTCCGCGGGCTTGACCGTCTCGAGGTCTTCCTGCATGAGGGTCTGCTTCTGCATGAGGGCGCGCTGCTCGTCCTTCGCATACTGGTATTCGGCGTTTTCGCTGAGGTCGCCGT
>CAVDWI010000154.1:2123-3964 GCA_963612485.1 Barnesiella intestinihominis | reverse complement strand
CCGTCGTGAGGCCGCTGCAATTCTCGAACGCCCACCCGCCGATGCTCGTCACGCTCGAAGGTATCGTCACCGATGTAATGTCCGAGCGATTCGCATACGCCTTATACCCGATACTCGTCGTGCCTTCAGGGATGTCCACATGGACGGCATTACAAGGATAAACCATCCCAACGGCGACAAAACAGACTCCCAACAATACCTTTCGCATCTTGGCGCTACTCCTTTCACCTTACTGCGCAACAGGGACGCTCTTCGTTCCCATCAGATAAACGAAATCTCTTTGATCTCGTGCTTAGTTTTTGAAATTTCATTTACGCTTGCACGAATCTTTGCGACTTCTTTCTTCATCACATACAGTTCATGTAAACCGATGCCGTCAACTTTGAATATGAACCTCGTATCAAACCCAACGAGTTTTGCTTCCGAGCCTGTTTTGTCGGACAGAACCAACTGTCTGCAATTCTGATGGACTAATCTATCAGGTCCAAATGAGAACTCGTCAGACGGCGTAAGCGTAACTTCAGTCGTCTTGCCTTTCACCGTGATTTCCTTAATGTATCCTTCCGTATGGAACTGGCCTGCCATAATCATACCTCCTGTTGTTTTGGTCTGTTTTTGTTAGTTATTGTCAATTCGGTTCATGATCGCCTTGCAGACGTCGCTCAAGTCGGGATAGACGACTTCCGCCTCCATGCCCATCAGGCGAAGTTGGTGCAAGATGTCTGTTTTCGCCTTATGATGAATCTGCACGTAGCCGACCTGCTTGATGCCATACGAGGGCGCGTCCCTGTTCTCATAGTCGGCTTCCGAGAATGAGGCGTTGAGTTTAGCCTTTCCATCGCGGCAGCCAAACGCAAGGAACGCGCCGCTCTGATTGCGGATGCGGTCGTTGTTGTAAGGCGCCTTGAACGCCCAGACATGCTGAATCTCTCGACGCAAAAGCCTTTCCAGCCTGCGCATCTTCTCACTCCCCTCATCAGGGCGGATGAACATCGAGAATCCCGGTCGCTCGTTCGTGACTTCGTAACGCAAGGTTTCCAATCCGTTCATCCGACTGGGGTTGACATCTTCTGGTTTGACGAGCGGCAAATGCGCGATTGCCGTGATGATGTCACTCGTGAATGTCTTCATCTTGTGCTTGGCGACCTTGATGACGCGAATGTAGCCGTCATCGTCCGAGGGCTCATCCCCTCTCGTGACGGACTCGCCGCCAACGGCAAAGAACGTGCTCAAGTTGAGATTGGTCGAGATGTCCGCCAAGCGCGTATTCAGGCGATAGTGCTGCATGCGTATCAGACGCTCGACCATCGTGCGGTCGCGCTCGAACGAGAAGATGTTATAGCGCATGGCGTCATGGTAAAGATCTCGTTCGTGCTGAATTCGCCTTTCCAACTGGTCAAGACTTGATGGGAAGCTGGGTTCCAGCCGCGCCGACGGGGCGCCCTTATGATAGTAGTTCTGCGTCTCTCCCCGAAAGAAGAATTCGGCATCGGGTTCATCATGAACACGTTTTTCACGGCCAATGATCGAGAAAGCCTCTTCGACAACCTCCGCTATCGTCCGGCATCGCTTGACACCCATGCTAACCCCTCCTTCTTCCGCGCCCGATACGACAAGACACCGCCGCTCGGCGCAGAAAGAGCGGCGTGATGTTTTGGGACGAGAGATAGACGTCGAGCCGCTTTTCGCGAGGCAAGGGATGAGTCGCGATGGAATTGCTCCGCGTCGCATCTGCCCCGCCACAGAAACGCGACCCGTCACGGAAACGCGCACACAGACGCCGCGTCGCGGCGCTACAGAGCCTTACAGGCTGTGTGTGTGTGTGTGTGGGGGGGGGGGGG
>CAVDWI010000154.1:0-2075 GCA_963612485.1 Barnesiella intestinihominis | reverse complement strand
TGATGTTTGACCCAAACATCAGTGATGTTTACCCCAAACATCAGTGATGTTTGTACCCCCAGTCAGTAAAGGGGTTTCCGAGGGGGGCAAATCCTCCGCCCAGCACCCCATGGAAAGTGGGATATTTTGTCCCATTTTCCTATCTGAAAAGGGTCTAACATCGGAGTTGCTACGGCACTTCGTCCGATAATTTGATATAATTCACCCACCTTATGCGACTTCTTTCAGACCTCCATACCAAAATAGGTGACCTCTGGTGGTATTCCGCCCTGATCTTCATCTCCTGTCGGGCAGGAGACGTCATCCAGGCATTCATCGGTCTCTGGCTCGTGCCGAGGTATGTGGGCCCTCAGGAACTAGGCGCGGTCATTCCACTGCAGACACTCGCCGCCCTTTTCGCCGTGCCGCTCGCCGTCATCGCAACCGTCTTCGCGAAGTTCGTCAACGTCTACGCGACGCGGGGAGAGGAGGGCAAGGTGAAGTGCCTCATTCGCGATGTACTCGCGGCCGCCATTGCGACGTTTGCCGTTTCAATTGCCGTCGCCTATCTCGTCGTCCCCCACTTCTATGTGCGGCTTAACGTCATTTCAGGAATGCTGACCGCCCTCATTCTCGCGGCCGGATTCACGAGCAACCTCTCGAGTCTCTTTTCGAGCGCACTGCAGGGGCTCAAGATGTTCAAGGCCATTACCGTGCAAAACCTCATCGGCGCACCGATTCGCCTCGTCACGCTTCTCGTCGCAATGCCCATTCGCGCCCTGTCTGGCTACGTCCTCGGTCAGGCGACGCCGCCGACGGCCAATTCAGTCCTCGCCGCCGTCTCACTGCACCGCCGCTTCGCCAACGTATCCTGCGACACGTCGTGGCGAAAGGACTTGCCGGAAATCCTGCGCTACCTCTGGCCTGTCGCCGTCTGTACGATCTTCGGTACGCTCTTCGCCTCAATTTGCACGACCGTCTATCGCCAACGGCTTCCCGAAGTCGAATCCGCCGCGCATTACGTCCTCACGCGCTTCGCGGAGACCGCCGGCTATGTCGGCGCATCAATGACGTTTGTTCTGCAACCGCTCTCCGCCGAGGCGCACGAACGCGGACGCGAAACCTCCACCGCGCTCCGCCGCACGATTCTTACGACCCTTGCCGTGTCGGTTGCGGAGGCGGCGGCATTCGCGGCCTTCGGGCGGACTATTCTGTCAATGGTCGCCGTGTGGCGCGAGTACGCCGATTACGCCTACCTCCTGCCACCCCTCGTTTTCACAACTGGGGCAGCCGTTGTCATCGGCGCAATCATCACGCATGAAATGGCCTGCCGCCGCTTTGGCGCGACGGCGTTGATTACAGGCTTCAATGCCGTCTGGACAATCCTTCTCGTCGGGTTCTCCGGCTTCGCGTTCTTTCGCGGCATCCTGCCGGACGCGACAGTAGACTTTGTCGAGTCCCTGCACGTCAACCGGCTCTCCGTCTACACGTGGGCTTCGCTCGTCTCAGTGCTCGCACAACTGGCCCTGCTACACCTTTTTCTCTGCTTGAGACGGCGATAATGGGCTTTTGCGTCGAAAACGGGCAAAAAAAGAACTCTTCCGCATACGCGGAAGAGCCGAAAAAACAACCAGGAGCGTTGCCGCCGGCGGATTTTCTCCTTTTTGGGGAAACGCGATGAGGTGGTTCGCGCAATCCGCCGGCAGCCGGTTTTTCACCGTCTTCAACTACTCATACAGGCGTTCGTCGAGAAAGGTTGGAACTTTTCGAAAAAAAATTTGAAATCCAAAGACCAACTCCGTCCCCGCACTTTTGTGATATAATAGGCGTCATGAAGAACGACTGCATTTTCTGTGCGATTGCCGCGGGGGAAATCCCCAGTTTCAAGATTTACGAAGACGACCTCGTGCTCGCCTACCTCGACATCAACCCGTTCACGAAGGGTCATACGCTCGTCATCCCGAAGGTTCACAGCGAAGGGCTGCTCGATACGGACGATGCGCTGCTCGGCGAAGTCGTCGTGCGCGTGAAGAAGGTCGCGGCGCACCTGAAGGCCGCGCTCCCCTGCGACGGGTTCAACATCCTCCAGAACAACG
>CAVDWI010000153.1:0-4111 GCA_963612485.1 Barnesiella intestinihominis | reverse complement strand
ACTGATGTTTGACCCAAAGTGCACTGATGTTTGACCCAAACATCAGTGATGTTTACCCCAAACATCAGTGATGTTTATTCCAAGTATCACGGACGGTCATTTTTCTTGTCTATAACTGTACGCCGCAAATGCCGTCCGAAAGACCCGCCCGGACGAGCGCATACCGACGCGAACCATCGGGGGCGACGAGAATCGCCGCCGAATCGAGGAATCGCGTCCACGTTTCGCGCGTAAACCTCTCCACCGCCTTCCGCGCCGCGAGAAACGAGGCGATGTAGAGGTCGTGCGTGACGGCGATGAAAAGCTGCTTGCTGAAGCGCTCGAACAGCCACTTCTCCAGCGCGTCCGATGCCGCGTAAAGGTCGTGAAAACCGCGCTGGTGTCCCGTTGCCATATACTCGAAACTGGCATTAAAGAAGTTTTCCGGACGAAAAACGTCCAAAACCTCCGCCGGATCGGCATAATAGAAGGAGTCGTTGCCGAGTTTTCCGTCCGTCGGGATTGCGGGATTCGCAAGCCCCATCCCCTCGACAATCTTTTCCGCCGTCATCCGCGTCCGCAGGAGGGGACTTGCGCAAAACTGAACGTTTTTCGCGAAATCGCGGAGTTTCTCGCCGAAGAGGCGGGCGGTTCGGATACCTTCTGGCGTAATTGCCACAGAATCCCCGAAGGTCGGGTCATCCGGATCGATTTTCGTGCGTTCCGCGTGACGCACCTGAAGGATGACGCGCATCCCGTTCTTCAGTTCCGCAACAAGTTCGTCAATCGTCATTTCGTTCATTTTTTTCATATCTCCGTCAAACCGTGGACAAATCCCAGGACGCCGCACGTCGATCCGACCCACCGTGCGTTCGCAATCGACGCGTGGACGTAGCGCTTCGCCCCCTCGACCGCCGCCGCGACGTCACGCCCCTTCGCCAATTCCGCCGCGAGAGCCGCCGCGAACGAACAGCCCGTGCCGTGCGTCGAGACGGGATTCGCAATGCGCGGCATCGCATACTCGCGGCAGTCGCGTCCGTCGAAAAGCACGTCCACCGCCGAATCGCCCGCGCCGTGTCCGCCTTTCACGATGACGGCGCAGCCGAACTTCCCGTGGAGTCGCCGTGCGAGTTCCTTCGCGTGCGCGACATCGCCCGTCCGCTGCGCGTCGGACGCGAAGCCGTTGCCACAGAGGACTTCCGCTTCGGGCAGGTTTGGCGTGATGACCGTCGCGAGCGGCAGGAGCTCGCGCTCCAGCGTCTCAATTGCCGCGTCTTCAATCAACTTCGCACCGCTCGTCGCCACCATCACGGGGTCGATTACCTTCGCGATTTCGGGGTGCGGACGCAGTTTTGCCGCCACAACCCCAATCGCCGCCGCGTCCGCGAGCATACCCGTCTTAAGTGCGCGGATATTGTAGACGCCGAGCACGGCGTCGAGTTGTGCCGCGATGAAGTCAGGCGGAATCGGCAGAATCGCCGACACGCCGAACGGATTCTGCGCCGTCAGGGCGGCGAAGACCGTGCAGCCGTGCAGACCGTAGGCGTGGAACGCCCGCAAGTCGGCCTGCACGCCCGCATTGCCGCCCGAATCCGACCCCGCAACCGTCAAGCAGCAGGGTTCAGCCGCCATCTCTGCCATCATATGCTACCTCTAATCCATCCTGAAACCGTCAAATCGCCGCATATTATAGCAAATCGCACCGGCACCTCGTGCAGCTCGATCTTCATGTTCAGCGGTGATAAGACAAGCGCACCTTCCGGTCGCATCACCACCCTCTTGCAAAAACGGCCATTTTTTGGTATGTTATACAATGTTTTCAAAGGAACATCAGATTCGTCTGCTGTCTTGGCGAGGACAAAGAAGTTAAAATTATGGCTACATCAAGCATTACTGCTAACTTTTACACTGACGACCCGAAGGCCGCCAATGCAATTGTTCATGCACTTTTCACGAACGTCAAACCGTCGCCAAAACTGCCAACGGCTGTTGATTCGGAAAGACGATACACGCCCGCACAGGAACGCGCTTTTTGGCGGCGGTTTGAAAAAGCTCACGGATTGATGGCGCGGGCATGATCAATTCAATCGCAGAATTCGCGACGAAGTTTGGGGAATCGGCGCTGGCCGATTTCATCAGTTCCTTCTCGTGTCCGTTAAACTCAGAAGTCGAAGATTTCTTGAAATACAGGGCCATTCAGTCCTCACGTCTTTCCGCCTCGCAAACATACCTTGTTATCGGTGATGACAATTACCAATTGTTGGGCTACTACACGCTTGTCCTCAAGTCATACACCGTCAAAGGTTCGCTATTGAGTTCGGCAAATCGCCGTTTGATCTTGCGGTTTGCAGAAGAAGACGGAAAAGGCAACTTTCATGCGGCGGTCTATCTCATTGCGCAGATTGGAAAGAACTTCGCCCTGCCCGTCGATGAACAGATTTCAGGATCGCGGCTGATCGGCATGGCGTTGGACGAATTCCGTGCGATCAAACGTCGCGTCGGTGGCAAGCTGGTGATGGTTGAACGCGAAAATGATCGCCCGAAGCTTCTGACCTTCTATCAAGCCAACGGTTTCAAATCGTGGACAAAGCGTAGCGACGCAAAGGACAAGGTCTGCTACGACCAAATGTTCGCGGCAATCTAAACCAATTACTTAAAAAGATTTTCGAACTTGAAAGAAGTACGACGTTGGAACTGGACGGGTTCTCTTCTGATACTGTCAGCATCATCTTTGGAACGCCTGAAAATGGCAAGGTCAAATTTACGGCTGGACCGAAAAATGCCAATGCGGGAGCGTTCTTCATGAGGGTCAAGATGACACCATAAGCAAGCGGCGACTTCGTCGAAGTCGCCCTACCAGATTGGGCAAGCAAAGCGGCGGTCGAAAAATCGCCGCCTTTCTATTCATCCGTTGAGAGCGAAACCGACGAACTTGCTGCCCTTTGGCACCGGCAGCGTGCCGCGCCGTGACGATAGCAAAGTGCACAAGCAAGAATTCCGCATCCTATGCTTATCCGTTATGGAAAGTTAAAAACCATAGTTGACGGTTCTATATCGGATATGCTACACTATGCGGCATGGAACTTCGGCACATCAGGTATTTCTCGACAATTGCCCGCGAAGGGACGATTTCCCGTGCGGTGAAGAATCTCATTTTAGTCTCACTCATTCTCTTCGGAGGAAGCGTTATGGCACTCACTGAAAAGGAAAAGACACTTTGCAGCGTCGCCGCCGCGACGGCTCGCGGCGACTTGGCTCGGCTCGAAGCGTCGTATGCCCTCGCCTATGGCGCGGGATGGACGACAAAGGAACTCAAGGAAGCCGCCACCCAACTCTACGCCTATTGCGGATTCCCCAAAGCCCTCAATGCCCTCGGCGTTCTCTACAAGGTCGCTCCCGAAGCCGACAAGGGCAAAGCGGGCTACAATCCGTCCCGCCCCGACGGCAATTCACTCGAGCGCGGCGCGGCAAATCAGACACGGCTTTGCGGACGCGAGGTGAAAGGCCCGCTCTTCGACTGGTGTCCCGCCATCGACGACTACCTGAAGGCGCACCTCTTCGGCGACGTCTTCGGACGCGACATCCTCGACTGGCGGACGCGCGAGATCGCGACCGTCGCCGCGCTCGCCGCCCTCGGCAACGTGAAGCCGCAGCTCGCCTCCCACATTGGCATCGCCAAGCACAACGGCGTGACGGACGATGAGATCGCCGAGATCCTGTCCGCCGCGACGACGATGGACGACGTGAGCGCGTTTCCGGCGGGAGCCCCCAACGTGCGCTACCGCCAATACTTCACGGGGCAGAGCTATCTCGCGTCGCTCACGAAGAACGCGAAGGAGACGGGCGTTCCGATCAGCAACGTCACCTTCGAGCCGCGCTGCCGCAACAACTGGCATTCGCACACGGGCGGACAAGTCCTCGTCTGCGTCGGCGGCGAGGGCTGGTATCAGGCGCGCGGCGAGAAGGCGGTGAAGATGACGCCCGGCTCGGTCGTCGAGATCCCCGGCGACGTCGAGCACTGGCACGGCGCGGGGCCGAACTCGTGGTTCGCCCACCTCGCCATCACCTGCCACCCCGACACGAACAAGACCACCTGGCTCGAGCCCGTCTCCGACGCGGACTACGACAAGGC
>CAVDWI010000152.1:0-4142 GCA_963612485.1 Barnesiella intestinihominis | reverse complement strand
CGGACGGCGACTACGAATACTATCCGGGCTACCCGATGGGCGGCATTATGTGGTACGTCGGCTGTCGCGTCAAGTTCTAGCACCTCTCTGTCTGCAAGTTCCTCGCAAGATTCTCAATTCATTTGGGACTCAGGCAAGACATAAAGTCCGTAACGCCCCACGCATCAGACATCGATGCGCGCTTCAATTGCACATTTCAGCGTCATCAGCATTCACCGCACCACATATCTGACATTTTTTCATCGCAACTATCTTTTCGTTGTAGATCAGCGCACGCAGAAGGCGGCGGCTTCGGTGAGGGTGGGGAACGTGCGGGCGACCGCCTGAAGTCGCCATTCGGCGTGGCTTCCCTGTGCGCACAGGACGCAGTTGACGCCCAGCGCGTCCGCAACCTCCTTGTCGTGCAGCGAGTCGCCAATCAGCGTGAAGGCGAAGGATTCCGCCGGATGTTCGCGGCGGATGCGGTCGAGGAGTTCGCGGGCGCGCACCACCTTCGACCCGCCGTCCAGGTTGTCCGTCCCGGCGACGAACTCCATCGAGTCGCGAACACCGAAGGCCGCCGTATCCCGCTCCAGCAAGTCCTGGCGCAGGGCGGAGATGATGGACTGCCGTCCGCCGGCGCGGCGGACGACATCAAGCGCCGCACGGGCATCCCCGTTCAGTTCCGCTGGCTGAAGATGATAAGTCTCATGATACTCGCGGGCAATCGCGTCCCAGTCCTTGTCGTCCTCCGATTGGATGCCAATTGTCGCATAGAACGGCTTGACGGGGAAACTGAAGTGGTCGCGGTAGAAATCCATCGCAATGGGCGGCTTTCCGCGCCACGCCAGCATCTGGTTGAGCGTTGTCAGTGCCGCTTGCGTATCGTCGAGCAGCGTCCCGTTCCAGTCCCACAGAACATACGGTATCATGCAAGTCCCCTTGTTTTCAGCAGTTCGGACAGGTAGGCGATTCCGCCCGCGTGGTCGGCGAATGCGCCGTCCAACTGCGCCTCGAAGCACATCCGAATGATTTCGCCGAAGGCGATGCCGGGCTTCAGTCCCGCCGCGATGAGGTCGCGTCCGAGAACGATTGGTTTCGGTGCGGCATCCTTCACGCGCAGCCGCTCCGCCTCGGCGGCGAGCCAGCTGAGCGGTTCCATGTCAACGGGGAACGGCGGCCGCCCCGCCTCGTCCGCCGCCGCCACGCGCAGAAGGCGGTCAATGCGCACGACCTGCGCCGCGAGACGGCGGATGGCGTTCTCGCCGCTCTTCGCCTTCCACATCGCAAACGGGCGCATGTGCAGACGCACGAGCGGCGGCACTTCCTTCAAGATTCGCTCCTCGGCCGTCAGGCGGCACAGAAACCGCCGCGTCGGATCGACGCCCGCCTCGTCGTGACCGAGCGAACGAATCCGCCTGCGCACGGGGTCGTAGGCGGTCGTCGCGGGCTTGCCGAAGTCGTGGCAGAGCACCGCCAGCCCGACAATCACGTCCTCGTCCGCACTTCCCGCCGCCGGACGCTGCCGCGCAAAGGCGTCGAGGCAGTGGCAGGTGTGATTCCACACGTCGCCTTCGGGATGCCACGCCGGATCCTGTTTGCAGCCAATCAGCCGCTTGAGTTCAGGGTAGTAGCGCACCCAGCCGACTTCACGCAGAAACTTAAGCCCCTTGGAAATCGAAACCCCTTTCGTCAGGAGTTTCGCCCATTCGTCGAAGAGCCGCTCACGCGGCAGGTTCTCCGGCGTCATCTCGCGGCAAATGGCAATCGTCTCGGATGCGGCGGTCAGACCGAAGCGGGCGATGAACTGCATCCCCCTCAACACGCGCAGGGGGTCTTCGCGGAAGTGGTCGGAGACGTGGCGCAGCCGCCCGTGAGCCAGGTCTTCCCGCCCGTGCCACGGGTCGATGAGCTCTCCGCTCAGCGGGTCGCGGTAGATGGCATTGACCGTGAAGTCGCGACGCGAAGCCGCCTCGTCAATCGGCAGGAACGGGTCGCACGTCATCTCAAAGGCGCGATGGCCTTCACCCAGCTTCGTCTCGCGGCGCGGCAGGGCGACGTCGACGTCGAAGTGGTGAAGTTTGAGGATGCCGAACGACTGCCCGACGAGATTCAGGTCGAACGCCGCGCCGAGAACCGCCTGAAGCCGTTCGGGGGTGAGGCCGTAGACCTCGAGGTCGAAGTCCTTCGGCTGCCCACCGAGAAGTTCGTCGCGGACGCATCCGCCGACGAGCAGGGCGCGTCCCCCGGCGGTGCGAATCCGCCGCGCCGCCTCAATCGCCGCGTCCCGCGACCGGTTCGCCGCGTCCTCCGTCGTCGTCATCTTCGCCTCCATCGTCAGAGCGGACGCAGGAAGAACGCGTCGTGCGTAATCGTGAACGCCCAGTCCTCCGGCATGCGCTTGAGTTCGTGTCCCGCGCCCCATGTATCCGTGTAGAGGATTTCCTTCGTCTGCGGATTATAGCCGATGATGAGGCGCATGTGGCCGCCCGAGGCCTGCGGAATCTCAGGCTCTGGATAGCAGCCGAGCGTCACGCCCCAGAAGACGGGAATGCCCGCATCGACCTGGGTCTTCACGCCCGTGAGGAACTTCTTGAAGCGCGAATCCTTCATGCGCATCCGCTTCAGCACCTTCGGTTTCATCGCCTTCCGCATGTCGCTGACGTGAATCAGGTTGCCCTCCGTGAACTGCGCGAGCGTGAGTTCCGTCTCCTTCATCTGCTTCGCGGCGCGGTTGTACTGGTCGAGTTCCTTCTCGATTTCGCCCAGGTTGCCGCCCATCGAGACGATGGTGCTGAACCCCAGGCGGCACTTCGAGCCAACCGCCTTCACCGTCTCAATCATCTCGGCGACGGAAGTGCCGCCCTTCGCCGTCGTCCCGGCCATCTGCGCGATTTCGTGCTCGTCAATCTCCTTTCCGTAATAGCGCAGGACGCGCTCGGCGACCGCCGCCGCACAATACCCCTTCTGACCCTGGTCAACCATCGGCACGCCGCCAATCCAGACATCGCCCGAGTCGTTCTTCCGGACGTTGGTCTTGATCGCCTTCATCTTCGCCGCCGTGCCGCCGCCGGTCTTCCCGGCCTTCTTCCGCGCCGCCGAAGGGGCGTTCTTCGGGCGAAGGGTCAGACGGACGAAATCGACCTCCCGCCCCTGCGCCTTGCCACCCGTCGTACCCCACGTCAGTTCCACCTCCGGGTCGCACTTCGTCCAACTCTGGGAATGGCGGAAGCCGCCGTTGCGGAGTTCCTTCTTGCCGACCGCCCCCGGCTTCGCCGGACTGAGCGCCGCGCCAATCTTCTCCTGCATCGCCTTGAAGTCCTCCTCGGAGAGTCCGCTCCCCTCGCTGTCGTCGCCGCGATTGTAGAGCGAGAGTTCGATTCGCGTCGCACCGCCCCCGACGGAGCCGTAGTGGATTCGCGCCTCCCAGACCTCAAGCCCGTTCCAGATGCAGGCCCCGCGTTTCATGCAGACGACGGCAGTGCGCTTCGCATCCGTGAACTTGAACCCGTCCTTCGCTCGGTCAACGGCAAAATCGACTGCGGACTCCTCCCACGCCTCCGTCTCCTTGAACGCCTCGCCTATGTCAAACGCCGCCAGCAGGATCGGCAACGCCACTGTCGCTATCGTCATCTCGCTTCTCCTTCGTGTTTCTGTACTTATTCATCGCCTTGCTTGCAAGGACATTATACCATAATTCGCAATGGGTCGATTGCGCGGCAAATCACAGAGCCAAATATCGTAGTACAAGATAGGATTGTTAGCGCAGAAGGCGTAAAGATTCTCGCCGCCCTCTTCCTCCTTTCGAGCGCGGCACTTTGCACCGCCTCCCGAACTTGCGCGGCGTTCTGCGACGGACGCTTCGTCGAGCCGTGGATGCAGAGGGCGAGCGCGAACGCCGCCGCGCCCCCGCGCAGCGCAACCGTCACGACTCGTGCGAAAAAACCTCTCATTTCTGCCGCAGATTCTACCAAAAACGACGCGACTGCGGCGGTTCGGTCGGGTGTCGCCCGATCCGTCGCTGCGCGGCCTCGTACCGCCTTTCGCACATAAACAAGGAACTTCGTTCAGTCAGTCCTGCCTCGACAGGATTGACTGGATTTCAGCACTCTTCGACCTTCGTGGCGACGATGGTGCGCTTCGCCTTCGAGAACGCAAGGCCG
>CAVDWI010000151.1:0-4150 GCA_963612485.1 Barnesiella intestinihominis | reverse complement strand
CCCCCTCCGCCCGCGCCCTTCCCCCCCCCTTCCGCGCAATTTCTTTCAGAGCCGTGTGTTTTCTACTACGGAAGGATCGGAAATCTGCGGAAAGAGACGGAATGTGCCGCCCCGACCGACCCGCCGCGCGGAATCCGCGGCCGATTTAGGTTTCTCGCCCGCCTCCAATGGGATATAATCGGGTGTTCTTGGGCGTGAGTGGGCGAGAAAGCGTATAATCGGCCGCATTCTTTGTGGGTTGACGATTCTTTCCGTCTTCTTCCGCAGATTTCCGCGCCTTCCGTAGTGAAAACCAGAACATGGGCAGACGACACGCCACACACACGCCAAGCGATTCCACTAAAAACTTGCAAGAGTCCAGATTTGGGGGTCGGTTGTTTTTGTCGCAAAGTTCGCAAGGGATGTTGACGCTAGGAGCGCAAAGCCTTTGCGTCCCCTTTGCGCCAAAACCTTTGCGCTCTTTGCGTTGAAAACCAGATACGCTCCTCTCGTGCAACCCCCGCCGGGGGTGTTTTAGCCCCGCCGCGCCATCATTTCGTGGTAATCCGAGTAGCCGCCCTCGAACCACACGGTCTTGCCGTTGCCCTCGAAGGCGAGGATGTGCGTGGCGATGCGGTCGAGAAACCAGCGGTCGTGCGAGACGACCATCACGCATCCGCCGAAGTCCTGAAGCCCCTCCTCCAGCGAGCGCAGGGTCGCCACGTCGAGGTCGTTCGTCGGTTCGTCAAGCAGGAGCAGGTTGCCGCCGCTCGTCAGGAGTTTCGCGAGATGGACGCGGTTGCGCTCGCCGCCCGAAAGCACCCCGACCTTCTTCTGCTGTTCCGCCCCACGGAAGTTGAAGCGACTGCAGTAGGCGCGGCCGTTCATCATCGCCGTGCCGGCGAGATTCACGAATTCGCCGCCGCCCGTGATCGCCTCGTAGACCGTCTCGTCCGCCTTCAGTTCGCTGCGCGTCTGGTCGACGTAACTCAGCTTCACGGTGTCGCCGACGGCGAACGTGCCGGAGACGGGCTGAAGCTGACCCGTGATCAGCTTGAAGAGGGTGGTCTTGCCCGCGCCGTTCGGACCGATCACGCCAACGATTCCGCCACGCGGCAGATCGAAGTTCAGGTCGTTGTAGAGCACGCGGTCGCCGAACGCCATCTTGACGTGCTCCGCCCGCACGACGAGATTGCCGAGACGCGGACCCGGCGGGATGCGAATCACGAGATCGTCCTCGCGCGTCGAGACTTCCTGCTTCTGCAGTTCCTCGTAGCGCTTCACGCGGGCCTGACTCTTCGAGTGACGGCCCGAGGGATTCGTCTGAATCCACTTGAGTTCGTTCTCGATCAGCTTCTGCCGCGACTTCTCCGCCTTCGCCTCGCGCGCCAGCATCGCCTCCTTCTGCTTCAGCCACTCCTCGTAGTTGCCCTTGTAGGGATAGCAGACGCCGTGGTCGAGCTCGAGAATCCAGTCCGTCACGTCCGAGAGGAAGTAGCGGTCGTGCGTCACGACGATGAGCGTGCCCTTGAACGGCTTGAGGTAGTCCTCCAGCCACTGCACGGTCTCCGCGTCAAGGTGGTTCGTCGGTTCGTCAAGGAGCAGCACGTCCGGTTCGGTGAGCAACAGACGGCAGATGGCGACGCGGCGGCGTTCGCCGCCCGACAGCACGGATACCTTCTGGTCGGCGGGCGGACAGTGCATCGCCGCCATCGACCGCTCGACGAGCGAATCGACGTTCCAGTAGTCGTGCGCGTCGATTTCGTCCTGAAGCCGCGCCATTTCGGCCTCCGCCTTCGGGTCGTCGAGGTTGCAGCAGAGTTCCTCGTAGCGGTCGAGTTTCGCCTTGATCGGCGCAACGGCTTCGGCGACGACCTCCCCCACGGTCTTCGTGTCGTCCAGCACGGGCTCCTGCGGCAGATAGCCGACCTTCGTCCCCTTCGCAACCTGCACCGTGCCCATGAGGTCGGTGTCCAGCCCGGCGAGGATCTTCAGGAGCGAGGACTTGCCCGCGCCGTTCCCGCCGATGACGCCGATGTGTGCGCCGTAGAAGAAGGAGAGGTTCACGTCCTTGAGGATGGTCTTCGTGCCAACCTGCTTGGTGACGTCAATCAAACTGAACTGGTATTCGCCTGCCATTGTCTTGTCTGTTCCCTGTCTCTGTTTATGAAAGTTCTGCGCATCCTTATTGGCGCGGCGGCTCTGGGACTTGCCGGCCACGTCGAAAGCGAGATGAATCGTCTCGACTGCAAGTCCGCCGCCCTCAGTGTCGTGGCAACCCTGTCGCCCATTTGCCGCGCAAGTTCAACCGGAACGGCATTGCCAATCTGTCGCAACGCCTCGCCCCACCTGCCGCAAATCCTGTAGTCGTCAGGGAATGTCTGAATCAACTTGGCCTCGTGAACGGTCATGTATCTCAGCGAGCCGTCGGGAAAGCGAATCATATTCTCCCCGCCCGGCACACCATGCGCACCCGCCTTGATTGTCTTGCTTGGCGCATTGTAGTCACTGCCCGAATGCCCGGGGTATTCTCGTGCGCCGGGAATGTAGACGTGATCGGTGGCGGCAGAAGGCGAACTCGGCTCGGGCAACCGCGAAATTGTCTGGGCGATTGTCCGCGTTTCATTTCGGGCAACCGGCCACTCCCATTCCGCATTCAAATCGCTTCTGAATCCGACGATGAACACGCGCTCCCGCTTCTGCGGCACTCCATAATCCGCCGCGTTGACGAGCTTGAAACGAACATCGTATTTCAGTCCGCTGTATGCCCCGAAATCCATTTCCGCCAACCGCGACAGATGCTCCTGCCACGGCTCACCCGCCGCCGGCTCACAATCGGGGAACGTCAGGCGAAGAATTATGTATTTGAAGTAATCCGAAAAACTCTTGCGCAAGAGACCCTTCACGTTCTCGAAGAGAAAAGCCCTGGGGGAGAGTTCGTGGATGGCGCGAATGGCCTGCGGGAACATATCCCGCGAATCGTTGTAGGCGCGCGAAAGCCCGCCGAGCGAAAACGGCTGGCAGGGCGGACCTCCCGCAATCAAGTCCACAGACCCGACGGTGCGGAAGTCAAACGTCCTTATATCCGTCTCATGCACCAGTTCTGGTCGAAAGTTCGCCCTCAGGCTTGCACAGGCCCACTTGTTGAACTCAACGAATGCACAGTGCCTGAACCCAGCCAGTTCAAGACCCTTGGCAAGCCCGCCGCATCCGCTGAAGAGTTCAAGACTTCTCATCTCAACCCCGCCAGATAATCCTTCACGCGCTCGCCCAGCCGCCTGACATCCGGCTTCTCGCCGGTCATGTTGGCCGCCCACGCCCGCCCCGGATGCAGTGCGTCCCACTGGGAAATCATCCCCGAGAATCGCCGCTTGCCGGGATTGTGGTTTCCAAAGCCGTCAATCACGCTATTCCACAGGGGGCGATGCTTGGCTATCAACGCCGCCTCGACGGACGCTATCATGGCCTCCGCACTTCCCTCGAAAATCATGAAGCGACAGACGAAATCGGCAATCCGCAGATTTTTCGCGCTCGCAATGCTCTGGGCGTGCTGAAGCAGTCGGCTCGACAGTCTCCCCTGAAGCGACTCCGATGCGTCGGGTGTTCGGCTCTGCCGCCAACCGGACGGCACTGCCTTACCGACGTAGATGGGCAGGGCATACTGCTCCCGATTGATGTCGCGCCCGAATCGTCCATACAGTCCGCTTTTCCCAACGTAGTAAAGAGCGTAGACACCCGCCCCCTGAAACTTCTCGCTCGGCGGGAAGGTGCAAACCGGCGTTCCATGAAAAAAGCGGACGGCATCCTTCAGCAGTTCACTGAAAGCGTCGCACCTATAAATGTGCTTTTCTCGGTCAAAGGGCTGCGGTTCAAACATATGAATCTCCTTCACATGTCTACTGTCGGCGTTCGGCGTCGAGGCGGAAGAAGCGTGCGCCGTGGGGCGGGACCTCGAACCAGGCCTCGCGCTCGAACAGCCCGAGGTCGGCGCGTTCGGCGAGGTCGAAGAAGGCGACCTTGCCCTCAAGGCCGATCGCAAAGAACTCCGCAAGCATGTACCGCGCCGTGTCGCCGCCGTTGTAGAACGCGAGATAGCGCGACGTGCCGCCCGGCGCATCGCAGTCCTTCACCAGCACATACGTGTCCATGCAGCGGCGGACGGTCTGCACCA
>CAVDWI010000150.1:0-4162 GCA_963612485.1 Barnesiella intestinihominis | reverse complement strand
CACTGATGTTTGACCCAAACATCAGTGATGTTTACCCCAAACATCAGTGATGTTTTAGTTGGGGGTCAGTCAACGCGGCAAAAAGCCCCTCCAAAATCCGCGAGATTCGTCGCCGTTCGGTTTTTGACCGCGAAACGGGTGTGCGGGCGTCGCGCACGGCGCGAAAATGCTCGCGCACCACCACCCTGCGTCACTGCGACCCTCCCGTGCGTCTCCGTTTTTTTGGTATAATATGTGAAACGATTGAAGGAAGAAGGAGTTTAGATGAACAAGGATATTGTCTGCATTGGAGCCGGTTATATCGGCGGACCGACGATGGCTGTGATTGCCGCGAAGAACCCGAACCGCAAGGTCTACGTGGTGGACGTTTCCGCCGAGCGGATTGCCGCGTGGAACTCCGACGACCTGCCGATCTACGAGCCGGGGCTCGACGAAATCGTCAAGCAGGTGCGCGGCAAGAACCTCTTCTTCTCGACGGACATCGACGGGGCGATCCGCAAGTGCGACATCATCTTCGTCGGGGTGAACACGCCGACGAAGACGTTCGGGCGCGGCGCGGGGCGGGCCTCGAACCTCCAGTACTGGGAGGCTGCGGCGCGGAACATCTCGAAGGTCGCCAACCGCGACAAGATCGTCGTCGAGAAGTCCACGCTTCCCGTGCGGACGGCGGAGGCGATGTCGAAAGTCCTCGCCTCGCACCCGAAGCACAAGTTCACCGTGCTCTCCAACCCCGAGTTCCTCGCCGAAGGCACGGCCATCCGCGACCTGCTCGAGCCTGACCGCGTGCTGATCGGCGGTCCTCGCACGAAGGAGGGCGACCGTGCGGTGAAGGCGCTCGTCGAGGTCTACGCGGCGTGGGTGCCGGCGGAGCGGATCGTCACGACGAACCTCTGGTCGAGCGAACTCACCAAGCTCGCGGCGAACGCCATGCTCGCCCAGCGCGTGTCGTCCGTCAATGCGCTTTCCGCACTCTGCGAGGTGACGGGAGCGGACGTGGACGAGGTGGCGCACGTGATGGGGATGGATGCGCGAATCGGTCCGCGCTTCCTGAAGGCGGGTCCCGGCTTCGGCGGCAGTTGCTTCAAGAAGGACGTGCTGAACCTCGTCTATCTCTGCGAGAGCTACGGGCTCAAGCCGGCGGCGGACTACTGGAACCAGGTCATCCTGATGAACGAGTGGCAGCAGGAACGCATTGTGACGCGGATGCTGGACGAGATGTTCCACACGCTTTCGGACAAGAAGATCGCCGTCTTCGGCTTTGCGTTCAAGGCCGATACGGGGGATACGCGTGAAACGCCGTCCCTGCACGTCATTGACATGCTGATGGAGGAACACGCCCGCGTGGCGGTGACGGACCCGAAGGCCCTTTCGAACGCACGGCACGACCTCGCCCACTTCGGCGACGCGATTGCCTACGAGGAAGACCCCTACAAGGCGGCGAAGGATGCCGACGCGGTAATTGTGATGACGGACTGGAAGGAGTTCGCCGAACTCAACTGGCGCAAAATCCACCGCTCCATGCGCTCCCCCGCCTTTGTCTACGACACGCGCAACTGCCTTGACGCGGCGCTTCTGCGCAAACTCGGCTTCAAGGTGCTTTCCGTCGGCAAGTGAACGGATGTGTGCCGCGAAAGTATGTTATAATATTACCCTACTATGAACAGCGAACAGTTCGATTTCGGGTCTCTCGTCAACAACCAGATGAAGGGCATTCGCCGCGGCTACAAGTTCGGCAAGGCGTTCAACGACGACAAGCTTATCGTTCGCCCCGAACGGAAGACCGCCGTTGAGGCCGATTCGGCCGACAACGTCACGATCAAGGCGGCGTGGGAGGCGGGGGACGCCATCTCGGGTCTTGTTGAGAAGGAGGTCAAGGGCGGCTACGAAGTGACCGTCGCCGGTCAGCGCACGTTCTGTCCCTTCAGCCAGATTGACAAGTTCAAGAAGGACGCGGCGGAATATGTCGGGCGCAAGTTCGACTTCCTCGTCACCGAATATTCGGTGGACGACCGCGGGCTGAGCGTGGTCGTGTCGCGCCGCGCCCTGATTGAGTTGCAGGAAGCCGCGTTGCGCGAGGCGACGCTCGCCCAGTTGACTGAGGGCGAGACGCTGAACGGCACGGTGACGCGGGTTCTCGACTTCGGCGCATTCGTCGATCTCGGTGGCGTGGAGGGGCTGATTCCGGCGGGCGAAATCGCGTGGGAGCGCGTGAACGACCCGAGGGAGTTCCTCAAGGCGGGCGACGGCGTGACGGTGAAGGTCATGCGCATCGACCGCGAGGCGGAGCGCATTTCGCTTTCGCGCAAGGAATGCCTCGCCCGCGTCTTCAAGAAGACCCCCGAAGAGGAGGCCGCCGAGCAGAACGAGGCCGAAGTCGCCGAGTGGATGAAGTCCAACGCGAAGAGAAACGCGAATGTCGGCACGATGTCCGGACTGTTCGACGGAATCAAGCTGTAATTTGAAGAAAACAACCTAAGTGAGGAGGAAACGATGAAGAACCTGTGTATAGCGTCCGCCGTGGTGGCACTGTCGTGCGCCGCCGCGCTGCGAGCCGAAGGCACGAACGACTGGGAAAACCTGGCCGTCAATTCGATTAACCGCCTTCCCGCCCGAACATACTCGATGCCGCTCGCTGACGAGAAGGCGGCGTTCACCGAGGCAATCGAACCGGCGACGCCCTACAAGAAGTCGCTGAACGGCGACTGGAAGATCTCGTGGGCGGGGAATCCCGATTTGCGCGTGAAGGACTTCTATCGGACGGACTTCGACGACTCGGACTGGTTCACGATTGACGTGCCGAGTTGCGTCGAGATGCGCGGCTTTGGCGTGACTGGCTACACGAACGTCCGCTATCCCCATGGCTGGGATCCGAAGCGCGACATCGCCGCGCCGACGATTCGCGACCGCGATACGGGTGCTCGCGACTACAACCCCGTCTCGTCCTACCGCACGACGTTCACCGTGCCGTCGGATTGGAAGGGGCGTGAGGTCATCCTGCGCTTCGACGGTGTTTACTCCGCCTACTACGTCTGGGTGAACGGCAAGAAGGTTGGCTATGCGGAGGATTCCAAGCTGCCGAGCGAGTTCAACGTGACGAAGTTCCTCCGCGAGGGCGAGAACCTTCTCGCCGTGGAGGTCTACCGCTGGTGCGACGGCAGTTTCGTCGAAGACCAGGATATGCTCCGCTATTCCGGCATCTTCCGCGACGTCACGCTCTGGGCGATGCCGAAGGACGGCATCTGGGACTTTCGCGTCAAGACTGCGCTCGCAGCGGACTACGCTTCGGCGACGCTGTCGGTCGAGGGGTGCGCGTTCGATTCCGCCGCGCTCTACGACGCAGCGGGCGAATTCGTCGGGAAACTCGCTTCGTCCTCGGCGACCCTGACGGTCAAGGATGTCAACCTCTGGTCGGCGGAGAAGCCCTACCTCTATACGCTCGTCATCCGCAAGGGCGACGACATCCGTGCGAAGAAGGTCGGCTTCAAGGAGCAGAAGATTGTCGGCAACACGTTCCTTGTCAACGGAAAGCCCGTCAAGTTCAAGGGCGTGAACCGCCACGAGACCAGCCCCGAGAACGGCCGCACCGTTTCGCTGAACGAAATGCTCACGGACATCACGCTCTTCAAACGCTACAACATCAACACCGTCCGCACTTCGCACTACCCGAACCATCATCTCTGGTACGACCTCTGTGACCGCTATGGTATCTACGTCGTCGCCGAGGCGAATGTCGAGGGACACGAGCCGGGCTACGGTGCGAACGGTCTCGGCCTCCATTCGGAGTGGGATCATACGATTGTCGAGCGCAACGAGCGCAACGCCGTCTACTATCGCAATAACCCGTCCGTCACCATCTGGTCGATGGGCAACGAGACGGGGCACGGCGATTGCTTCCGCCACGCCATCGCGGCGGTGAAGGCGATCGACCCGACGCGCCCGGTGCACTGGGAGCGCGGCAATGCGGATGCCGACGTCGATTCCTCGATGTATCCGGACGTCGGGTGGCTGGAGAAGCGCGGCAAACTCGGCGACATGAAGCCCGGCTCTGCCGCGACGCTGGAATCCGCCGCTGGTGGGAGCGGTTACGCGATCTCAGGGCATACCGCCGGCAAGTGCTTCTTCCTCTGCGAATACGCGCACGCGATGGGCAACGCCGTCGGCA
>CAVDWI010000149.1:0-4163 GCA_963612485.1 Barnesiella intestinihominis | reverse complement strand
GCTCGGTTGTCATGCCCTTGCCCGTATCCCGAATGGCGACGGCGACATCCGTATCGTCCGACGAGACGGTAATTGCAATCGTCCCGCCGTCGTGCATCGCCTCAAGGGCGTTCTTGATGAGGTTGAAGTAGACCTGTTCCATCTGATTCGCATCAAGCGCGACGGACGGCAGCGCCGACGGCACGTCAAGCACGACGGAAATCTTCCGTTCCTCGAACTGCTGTTTGAGCGCGGCGAGGCAATTTTTCAGCGGTTCGGCGACGGAATCCGGTATGAGGTTCGGCTTCGTCGGACGGAGCGCGGAAAGGTATCCTCTGATGATGCCGTCGAGCCGCGCTATCTGCTGGCGGCAGGTGGCGATCAATTCGGGTTCCTTTACGTCCGAGCGCTGCATGAGTTGGAGATTGAGCGAAAGGGCGTTCAGCGGATTGCCGATTTCGTGCGCGAGCCCTGCGGCGAGACCTTTCACCGCTTCGGTTGCGCCCGCCCGCAACTCCTCTTCCGTCCGCGCCTTCTCGGCGGTCGTGTCGCTCAGGTAGACGAGCGTTCCGCCGTCAATCGGTATCGTCTGGAGTTCAAGGTCGCGGCGCTCGGGGTATGAAACCGTCATCTCGCGCTTGGAGGGACGGCCAAGCGGAATGTCGAGAGAGTCGATTGCGTTCTCCGGCTTCATGCCGAGCAGCGTCTTCGCCGCCGGATTGCTGCGAACGACCTTCCCGTTCGCATCCAGCACGACGATGCCGCGATTGATGGTCTCGAAGAGCGTGTCGAGGAAATCGACTTCATCCGAGATCAGCGCGTACTGTTCGCGGAGGTGCGAGGCATCGAGCTTGTCGATGTGCTTGCGGACGCTCTGGAAGAAACTCTTCATCCTCACTTTTTGCGGTTGTCGATCACGCGCTTGATCTTGCCCTGACTGCGCGGCAGGGTGTTCGGTGCGCAGAGCGTGATCTTCGGGCTGAGACCGATAATCTGGCGCACGGCGGCGAGTACGTTCTTCCGCAGTGTTTCCAGCGTGCGGATGTCATCCGAAAAGGCCTCGGGCTGAAGTTCGACACGAATCTCGAAAACGTCCATCGTATTCGTCGAACTGAGCACGATCTGGTAGTGCGGGGCCATTTCGGGGATTTTGAGAAGGGCGGATTCGACCTGCCCCGGGAAGACGTTTACGCCGTGGATGATGAGCATGTCGTCCGAGCGGGACTTGATGCGGTTCATCACGCGAATCGTACGCCCGCACGAGCAGGTTTCGGCGTGGAGCGTGGTGAGGTCGCGGGTGCGGTAGCGCACCATCGGCGTGCCGAAGCGGTCGAGCGTGGTGAAGACGAGTTCGCCTTCCGTTCCGTCGGGCAGGGGCTGAAGCGTTTCGGGGTCGATGATTTCGGGGTAGTAGTGGTCCTCGAAGATGTGCAGACCGTGCGAGTGGCCGCAGTCGCCTGCCACGCCGGGACCGGAAATCTCGGTTAGCCCGTAGATGTCGTGGGCGGTAATGCCCGTTTCGCGCTCGATTGTCGCCCGCATCTCGTCCGTCCACGGTTCCGCGCCAAAGATGCCGTGGCGGAGTTTCGTGTCGCGGCGGAAGTCGATGCCGAGGCTTTTGGCGACTTCGATGACGTGCAGAAACCAACTCGGCGTACAGGCAATGGCCGTCACCTGGAGGTCACGCATGAGCATGAGCTGCTTTTCCGTGTTGCCCGCGCCCGTCGGCAGTACGGCGCAACCGAGTTTCTCGCCGCCGTAGTGCAGACCAAGACCGCCCGTGAAGAGCCCGTAGCCGTAACTCACCTGAAGGATGTCCTCGTCCGTCAGTCCGTACATAGCCAGGCACCGCGCCGTCGCGTCTGCCCAGACCTCGATGTCGCCCATCGTGTTCGGGATGCAGATCGGCTTTCCCGTCGTGCCCGACGAACAGTGGAATCGGACGATCTCCTTCATCGGCGCGGCGGTCAGTCCGATGGGGTATTCGTCGCGCAAGTCCGTCTTCTTCATGAAGGGGAGTTTGGCGATGTCGGCGAGCGTCACGATGTCGCGGGGCTTCACGCCCTTTTCGTCACAGCGGCGGCGGAAGAGCGGTACGCGGTCGTATTCGTAGGAAACGAGTTTCTGGAGTTTGGCGAGTTGGAGTTGGCTCAACTCCGCGCGCGGCATGTAGTCAGGCTTGGAAAGAGAGTTCATCGAGTGCTTTCAGGAGTTTGTTCATTTGGCTGTCCGTGCCGATGGTGATGCGCAGACGGTCGCCCGTCTTCGGGCCGGGGAAATAGCGCAGGTAGATTTGCCGCGCGCGGAGAGCGTCGAAGAGCGCCTTCGCCTTGAACGGCTTCGGCGGTTTCGCGAAGACGAAGTTCGCCTCGCTCGGCGGCACGTCCCAGCCGCGGCGGACGAGCGCATTGACGAACCGCTGGCGGGTCGTCACGATCTGCCCCACGTTTGCCCGCATCCACTTGATGTCGTACACGGCGGCCAGCGCGACGGACTGCGCAATGGCGTCCACGTTGTAGGAGTCCTTCACCTTGTGGAGAGCCGCGATGAGGTCAGCGGGACCGACGCAGTAGCCGACGCGAAGTCCCGCGAGCGAGAAACTCTTCGAGAAGGTTCGCATGACGATCAGGTTGCGGTTCTCGCGTCGGGTGGCGAGGGGCATGCAGTTCGCACGGGAGAAGTCGGCGTAGGCCTCGTCCACAATCACCACACCCTTGAACCGCCGTGCGAACGCGACGATTGCATCGGGCTCGGCGAACGTTCCCGTCGGTGCGTTCGGATTCGTCCAGAGGAAGAGTGCGGTTTTCGGGTCGAGCGCGGCGGAATCGACCTCGCCCGTGAAGCCGTCGCCGCCCGAGACCCACCTGACGCCGCGAATCGCCGCGAGCGTCTTGTAGAGCGAATAACTCGGATTGAGCGAGGCGATGCACTCATCGTTCTCGACGAACGCCCGCGCCGCGAGCGCGAGCACTTCGTCCGACCCGTTGCCAACGAAAATGTTTTCGGGACTCGTGCCGTTCAGTTCCGCGAGCGCGTGGCGAAGGTCCGCGATGTCGGGATCGGGGTAGCGGCGCAGGTTGTCGAGTTCAAACGTCGCGAGCACCTGCTTGCAGACGGGGGCGGGAGGATAGGGGTTCTCGTTTGTGTTGAGTTTGAGTACGTGCCGCGTCTTCGGCTGTTCGCCGGGCGTGTAGGCCGTCAATTTGCGGACGTGGCGGGCAATTCTCATGGCAATTCGGACGCTCCCTGGTTCGTTACGGGCGCAGGCTCAACGACGGGCGCGGGCTCAACGAGTTCTGCGCTCGTCTGGCAGGAATACCGCTTGAGAAAGAAGCAATAGGTCGTATCCGAAAAGCGGGTGGTAAGGTTCTGGATGCCCCGTGCACCGCTTTTCACCCGGGCGTAATCGAGGAGCTTCATGTTGTTTTCAAGCGTCATCGAGTCCTGGAAGATGCGGCACATCTGCTCGTTCGGTTCGTCCGGTTCGCCCGAGGCGATCGGAAAGACCGGGAAGAAGACCAAATAGGCCGACCAGCGGGTATTTTCGACGTCGACCATCTTCCGCCCGCCCACGTCGGAGTAGCGGACGGTCGCGCACCCCGTAAGAAGGGCGGTGAGAATGAGAAAAAGCGATGTTTTCATTTCAAAACTCCCGAAAGTTGCATTTCTTTGTATGTCAAAAGGTAGGGAACGGGGACGGAGTAGCCGAGAACGGGGATTGTGAACATGACATCCTCCTTCACATCGTAGGCGAGATTTGTCGGTGTCTTGCCTTTTTTCTCGGCATAATCGGTGTAAGTGCCTTGAATGACATCCATTCGCACGTCATCGCGGAAGATGACGAACGGAAACGTGGCGTTGGGCGTGGCATTTCCGCATCCGACGGGTATTTTGCCGAACAGATACCAGCCGTAGTTGTGAACGACGAGGTGTTCGTTCTCTTCGCCCGGCACTTGTGCCGAGTGTATGGAGAAGCACCCCGTGAGACATGCCGCCGCGCCAAACGCGAACGCAAAAATACAAACTCTTGTTTTCATACGGCACATTATACCATTTATCCCTCCCCCGATTCAAGGAGGGCGTGTGTTTGCAGAGACGCAAAATGCACCCTGTTTGTGTGCAATCGTCCCGTCGCGTCCGAAAGTAAACGCAAGTTCTGGAAGTAAACGCAAGGATTTGCCGGT
>CAVDWI010000148.1:0-4192 GCA_963612485.1 Barnesiella intestinihominis | reverse complement strand
GCCGCGAGTTCGACCCAGCCCGTCGCCGTCTCGACCGAGACGGACGTCGGCGCGGCCGCGTCAATCACGCCGCCCGACAGCGTCCCCGTCGCCAGCAGCACCCCGCAACAAACGATTTTCCCGATTCTCACTTCGACTCCTTCTCCAAGGGCTTCACCTTTCCATAGACGATGTCCGACCACTCCGCCGGCGTTCGCACGGGAATCCCCTCGCGCTTCAGCCAGTCGAGGAACTCGCCGTTCAGTTTCAGCCAGTTCTCCCAGCCTCCCGTCCGCTTGTGGCTCATATGGCTCAGAATCAGCGCGACGCGCCCGTCATCCAGCACCTCACGGATTTCCTGCGCAATCTGCTCGAGCGACGAGCCGTCGTCGAAGTATTTCCAACAGGGACGGACCGCGAAGCGCGTAATCGCCCCGTTCGGGTCGCCGTAGGCGAACGACCGTTTCACGCTGCCCGGCACGCACGAGCCGCCGTTGTAGCCGAACTCGCCGCCGCAGACCCGCGCCACGTCCGCCGCCGGGACGAACGGCTCCCAGCCGCCCGGCTGACACCACGTGCGCGGCGGCGGCAGACCGTGTTCGACGAACGCCTTGCGCGAACGCTCCGTCTGAATCCGCAGCAATTCCTCCGGCATCTCGAACGCCTTGTCGGACATCAGCACCATCTCCTCGTCCGTCACGTCGAGTTCGACCCCGCGACACCAGAAGTCGCGCAGGATCAGGCTCTCGCCCTCCTTGGCAACGCCGAAGATCTTCTTCTGCGACGGAATGTAGACCTTGTTCGTCCACTTGAGTAGATCCTTGTCCTTCGCGTCCGTGACCGTGATTCGGCAGTCGTTGTCCTTGCCATGCACCGAGGCGCGGAACTTCCTGTTCTGGGGATGGTCGTAATCGACCTTGCCGAGGCAGTAGAGTCGCATCGCACCGTCGTTGCACTCGACGACGAACGGATACTTCTTCGCCTTGGCGGCCTCGTATTCCTCCTTCGTCTCGTAGTCGAGGCGGTAAAGCGCGTGCTGCGGCGTGTGATCCATAATCTCGTGACCTCGATCGGCGAGTTCCTTGAGCGTCTTCCAGTGCTCAGGCGTCATCCAGTGCTTCGAGTTCGGGATGACCGCGAGGGACATCCGAATCCCGCGTTCCTCGAACTGCTGGGCGAGTGCCTTCCACTCGGCGACCTTGTGATTGTCGTCGTAGCGCATCGCGACGCCGACTTCGCCGACAAGGTCTTTGCCCTGCGCCTTGCGAAGCGTCAGTCCCTTCAGGGCGGTAATGCCCGTGCCGCACGAGACGAGGCGAAGTGCCGTCAGCGGCTTCGCCGGGTGCGGATTGCGCAGAACACCGTTGAAGAGGCCGTATTCCAGCCCCGAGCCGGGGGCTTCCCACCGCACCGCCGGCTTCGCCTCGGGATGACCGAGCAAGAACCAGTCGCGAATGTCGCGACCGCATTCGAGCGGCAGCCGCACCGTCGTGCCGTCCGCGTAGACGAGTTCGACTTCGGCGGGCGACTTGCAGTTCGCTTCCTGGAACATCACGCCGCCGAGCGTCCGGATTTCGGAGGCGCGAACGCCGGGGAGCGCAATCTCCGCCGTCGCATTCACGCCCTGCCAGCCCTTGCCCGCCGCCGCGAGCCAGCCGTCCGTCAGGCGGTAAGGCACGCCGCCGAGATACTTCACGCCCGTGCCGAGCGGCGATGCCGCGCTCAGGTCAATCCGCTCCTCCGCGCCGCGCCGCAGGTCGGTGCACACCTTCGGCAACGACACGAGCACCGCGTCGTCCTCGTCAAAGGCGACCGGTTCGCAGGGCGTAAGCCGCACGTCATCAATAATGACTTCGCCCGGCCCGTCAATGCCGACAATCGCCGCGACCGAGACGTCCGGCTCCGACTCGACCGTCACGTTGAAGTGAAGGTCAAGGACGCCGTCCGCCCCCGTCTTCCCCGCGAGCGGGATGTCGCGATTCCAGAGCCGACCCGTCTGCTTCTGCTCGAAGAGCCGCAGAAACGCCTTCGGCTGGCCCGCGACCACCCGCGTCTTCGCCGTCATGCGGTAGGAACCCGCCCCCGGCAAGCGCACGGACTGGAACAGGTAGACCGACCTCTCCGCCGCAGACGAGACGAGCCGCGCCGAGTAGCGACCCGAAATCGCCGCGTTCGTCACGCCGACAGAACCCTGCGGGTCGCGCTGCGTCCGCACCTGCCAGCCCTCGAAGCGGCACTTGTCGATGCCGTCGAGATCGTCGCCCATCAAGTCCTCGAAGCCCGCGTTCGGCACGAGCTGGTTCGTGCCGACGACGGAGAAACTCGCGAGCGTCGGCGGCTTCTTCGTCACCGCATACAGAAAGGAGCCGTTCAGCACGAGTTTGCCGTTCGCCGCCGCGACGGGCGTGCCATACATGTCGCGCACCTCCAGCGGCGTTTCGGAGAGACGCACCTCGTATTTCCCGGCGGACGAGCCGATCATCGCAAGATACGTCCCGTCCGTGCGCCTGAAGGCGTGGGCGATGTCGAAGTCCGCCACGGGAGCTCCGGCAAGGCGACCGAGGAACTTGTCGCACCCCGCCAGATAGGACTGATGCACTGCGACCGAGTGCATCGGGGCCTCAAGCGAATGCGTATGCCGGTCGGTGAGATAGTCGATGCCGAACTCGAAGAACTTCGCGTAGCCCTCCTCCAAGAACCAGTTGTGTATCGCAGGGCCGAGATAGGCGCGGCGCACCGGGTCGGAGAGGACGTGCCACATGAACTCGGTCTGCCAGACGGGCATCCCCGGCTTGTAGCGGCGCGGCACGTCGCGGTATTCGGCGGCCTTGCTCCGAATCATGTAGGCGTGCATGTTCCAGATGTCGCAGTAGTCCGTCGCACCCATCTTGCAGAGGTCGGCGTAGACGTGCGCCGTCTGGCTTCCGCCCGTGCCGAAGCCCGTGACGACGACCTGGTTCGCGGGATCGACGGCCTTGATCTTCCCGTAGGCGCGCTTGAGCAGTTCGAGGTATTCCGCCGGCGTTCCCGTGAAACTCGCCGCCCGCATCGGCGGCATCCAGTCCACCTCGTTCCAGATCTCCCAGTGGTCGATCTTGCCGCGATAGCGCGTGGCGACGGTCTCCACGTAAGTATCCCACGCCGCGAGATCCTTCGGCTTGTAGGTGCCGACGGAGGTCGTGAACATCTTCTCGTTCTCCGGCGTGATCGTCGGCTTCTCGACCGCCCACGCCGGGCCGTAGCCGAGCGTCGCCAGCAGGCGGATGCCCTTCTCCGCCGCGCCGTCAATCGCGCGGTCGGCACTGCGGAAGTCCCACTTGCCGCGCTGCGGCTCGACCTGGTACCAGAGGAGCTCGTGCTCGTTCCAGAGACGCTCCCAGCGGATGCCGCACGCCGAGACGAGCGCGGCGTCGGGGATGAAGGAGATGCCGAGATACTCGGCGAGTGCCCCCTTCTCCGAAATCGGCTTCGGCAGGACGGAGACGCGGAACGGGAAGCCGAACGCCTCCGCCGCGTAGAAGCCCGCCTTCTGCGGCGGAAGCGTAACGGAGAACCGCCGTCCCGCCGCACGGGCGGGAACGTCGAACGCAATCGGGAACTTCCGCGCGCCAAGCGTCACCTCACCGCGCACCGTCGCCGCCTCGCCGGAATTGGCGGCGGCGAAGTCCACGCGCACAGGCTCGCCCTCGCGCACGACGCGCTGAGCAAACGGCGCGAACGGCTGGACGACGGGCTTCGCGGCAAGCGCGGCGCTGGGGACGAACTGCGGCGCGTCGAGGCGGTTCGCGACGAGCGTCGCGCCGCGCACCGCCGCAAACTCCGCGTTCGGGTCCGCCGCGAGTTCGTTCGCGGCAAGTTCGCGGTCGCAGACCCGTATCTTCCCGGCGAAGAGCGGGGCGCGGTTGCAGACCTCGAAATAGGGTGAGAGTTCATACAGGGGTGACTTGAACGGACGCGACGAGATGAGGCGTCCGTTGCGGTAGAGGCGGAACTCGCCCGACGGGCCCCACGTGACGGCGTAGTTGGCGCGCTCGCCGGCCTTGATGTCGGGAAGCACGTCAACGCCCGCCGCCACGCCGCTCTCCGTCCGCCCGAGCGCCGTGATGCCGGGGCGGTCTGCGAAGTTCATGCGCGGCGGATAGTAGATGCCGAGGATGGTCTTCCGGTCGGCGCGTTTCTCCTTGCCAAGCACGAGGAACGCGAACGGCCAGCC
>CAVDWI010000147.1:0-4430 GCA_963612485.1 Barnesiella intestinihominis | reverse complement strand
CGGACTGCAAGCCCTCGACGCGCTCCGGCTGCACGGTCGAGAGGTCGAGCCGCAGCACGGGCCACTTCTTCGTCCAGTCCCAGCGCGGCTCGATGTAGAGTCCCCTGAAGAGCTCGCGCTTCCCCTCGAAGAGGGACTGGAGCGTCGAGACGGCGAGCGACTTGCCGAAGCGACGCGGACGCGCGATGAAGAACTGCTTGCCGATCGTCATGTCGACGAGCGGCAGCAGCCGATCCGTCTTGTCCACATACGTGAACCCGTTGCGGATTAGTTTCTCAAACGTATAGATGTCTGTCGCGAGTTTCTCCATGCCGCGTATTATACCATATCGCCGCAGCATTGCGCTTGAGGATGGTGGTTCGGCCTGGATGACGGGCTTGAAATGAGCGATTGTGGCGGTTGGATGCCAAACAGCCTCGAAAGACGCTTCTGATACCCCCTCAGGAACCAGCGCAGCCTGTCCTCCGTCCATCCCAGTTCCGCGGCAAGTTCGCGGTTCGAGACCTTCGCCCCGTAGCGGCGGATGAACACCGCAAAGTCCTCGCGGGACAAAATGTCGCGGATGAGCGAGAGGTCTGTCTCGACGCGGATTTTCGCCGCGCCGTGAAGACTGCCCGGCGCCGTCTCGTCGTTCATCGTGTCCGCGAGCGTCCGGTCGTCGCTTCCGTCGTCGCCGCCGTCCGAATTGACCGGCGCATCAAGGGACGTCCCGAAGCGCGACTGATGCGCGGCGAGCGCGTCCACCGCCTTGAGCGCGGCGAATTTCGCCGTTGTGGACGCAAACGTCGCCGGGCTCGCCCCGCCATTCGGCTTCCACGAGAGGCGGATTGCCCTCACGACCTTCTCGCTTACGCTGTCCTCCAGTTCCCTGCGCGTTTCTTCGCCGTCCGCCTGAAGGACGGCGAATCTGCCGCGCTTGACGAGCGCGGACTTGACCGCCCACGCAACCGTCTCCCTTATCTGTTCCCAGTTCCCTGTTATTGCGTCCTCGACGCTCCCATTTGAATAGTTTGCCATGCGACATTCCTCGCTGATTTCCATCCCTGCACCATGCAGGAACTTCAACCTCCGAGCGGAAATGTCGCACTTAAGTCCGCTAAATCGCGTCAAAAACGCCCCAAAAAAAGGATAAAATACCCCACCGGAAGATTCTTCTTCAAAGAACGGTCGTCTTTTAGCCCACAAAACCAGTCGAAACACCCACTTTTGCGTTCTTGCGGCGAAAGATTCTCAAATTCCCGAGAATGTCGCACCGCGACACGGCAGCGGCTCGGTCGAATGCCGCCCCCCTCGGCACTCCACCACTGCCCTTTACTGCACTTTCGCTGACGGTTCGCCGACCGCGACACCCAGTATTTGCTGGGCGAACGGGCGCTTCATTCCCTGTGGGCTACGCACAGTCGGGACTGCGGTATGGCAACACCATGCTTACGGCGCAGTTTATCAATGTCGGATCGGACGCAAACATACCGTTGCAGTTCACTACCATCCCATTGATGGTGTGCGCATAGCATCAAATCCGTCGCCTCAGGGTCAAGCGGACGTGCGCGATTTCCCGCTTCGGGCAATCCTCTTGCCCGTCGCAATCGCCGCGCCGAAGTCTCACTCGATTTCCGCCACCATCCCGACCTGAATCGTCGAGAAGTCGAAAGTGTCGATGAAAGATTCACCTGCCGATTCGAATTGCCGGTCATCACAAATCCAACCCGAAAAACGCAAATTATTGCTTCGGCGATGAAATATAGCGGGAGGGACGCAACTTGTTGCGTCCGCGTACCCCGGTCGCAGTAAACTGCGACCCTCCCGAACCGCCGCCCTTGTATGTAGAGAATTGAAAATCGCAGATTAAGAATAAAAATCAAGGAAAATTGCAAATTAATGGAAAACCACGAACTAAAATGCGATAACTTGTCATTTTTCACGAAAACCGCGAAAAATCGACTTCCGGCTTCACTCGCCGCAACCCCTTTATTTATTGGGCTAAAAAACATCACTGATGTTTGACCCAAAGTGCACTGATGTTTGACCCAAACATCAGTGATGTTTACCCCAAACATCAGTGATGTTTTTTCCAACCATCAATGAGGGGCTAAATGGGGGGGCAGCGCAACGCGACAAAAAGACCCTCCAAAATCCGTGACGGAAGCCCCCCCCTCTCTACAATTCCACAACTCGGCTAACATAAACCGCAAGATAAGCGCGGCTACTCGCGGACGACCTCGTAGAGCATCCGCGCACCGCCCGCGCCCTTCACGTCCGCCGTAAAGTGGAGGCGGCCATTGCGGACTTCTCCCGGCACGCGTGTCACTCGAACACGAGAAAGGCGGGAAGACCGATTACGGCGGAAAACGCGGACATGGCGCGAAGTTCCGCCATGTCCTCCGACTGCAGACGAATGACCGTGAAACGCTCGAGTGCCTTTCGGACGCGCGGGTCTGCCAGCGTCGTCCGCTCCATCGCCGCGCAATTCTTGCACCAAGTCGCCCAGCAATCCACCAGCACGGGGCGAGGTGCTTCCGCCAAGACCCGCCCAAACGTCTTTGGCGTCGCCGTCCGCACACCGTCCGCCACGCCCGGTTCGTCCGTGCCGCCACCCGCAAACCCATTCCACGCCAACCGAGCGTACCACGCGGCAAAACAGAGGACGACGACCGCAAAGAAACGGTTCACACCCTTCATCCACCGCCCCGGCTTCGGCAGAATGTGCAACCCCGCCCCGACGAGTGGCCACGGAAGAGCCATACCGACACCCATCACGAATGGCAGGGCGAGCGCGAAGCGATTGCCCTGCGCGAAGAGATCCGCCGTCAGCAGCAGGACGGCAATCAGCACGGGGGCAACGCACGCCCCCGCCAGTAGCGCACTCACCATCCCCATGAAAAATGCTCCCCCCCTGAATCCGCCGCGAAAACGCGACAAGTCGATGAAGAACACATCCAACAGGGACAACGCCAGCACGACGAAGACAATCGCCACCCCGGCGTTGAACCACGGGCTACCCTGAATCTCGCCGAAGGCAAGTCCCCCAACTGCCGCGAGAACCCCCAGCCCCCCGTAGGCGACGGCGATGCCGAGCCCGTACCACGTGCCGCGCACGGCGGACTTGCCGATTACCGCGAGATTGACGGGGACCATCGGCAGAACGCACGGCGTGAGGTTCATTGAGAGTCCTCCGAGCAGAATCAGCACGAACACCGTCAGCCAACCGCCCGATGCAAGGTGTGCGGCGAGAGAAGATTCCGCCGCCTGCGTCCCCGCCGCTTCCACCGCACCGCCATTCGCTTCGAGAAAATCAAGGAATGCATCCGCATCCATAAACCCCTGCGCGAGCCGAGGCGATGGCTCTCCCGCATACGCCGCCCACGCGGCAAAGGCGATTAGCACAAAGGCCAGAAGTCGTCGCATCAGCAACACGATCCTTCTTTCGTGGGCACACGCTTCTGACATCTGATTAATCCTTTCCGTCAGCGCACGGGGCCATGGTCGGCGGGCATGTTCTCGCCAAGCAAGGCGAGTTTCGGATCTGCCGCGCCGAAGCCCTGGATCCACCCGTTCTCAAATCCGAAATCCGCCGCAGCCTCCGTCACGGACTCATACTCATCCTCAGAAACGCCGCGATTGAACGGCGACGTCTCAAGAGCCCTGTAGGCGGGCGTATACTGACTCATCACGGAGACGGGCAGTTCATTTGAAAGTTCCGTCGCAATCCAGGCGAGATTCTCGATTGCCTCGTCCGCATGTCCGGGCAAAACGAGTATGCGGCAAATCACCTTCGTATGTTCCCACGCCCATTTGAGCGCCGCACGGGATGCTGCGACATAACCCGACGCGGCACTTGCCGACACTGCGGTCTCCTCACGCGAATACCGCAAGTCGAAAAGCGCCCAGTCACAGAAATCCGCGTATTCCTCCAGCGTCTCAACGCGCTCGTAGCCAGAGGAGTTCCAGACGAACGGCAGACGAATCCCCTCCTTCAGAAGCGGATGGACTGCTTCGCGAATGAAGGGAAGATAGGGTGTCGGGGAAACGAGATTCCAGTTCTCGACACGGTCTTTGACAGCCAGTTCGCGGAATATCTCGGTCAGTTCGGGAATTGACTTATCAACGCCTTCGCCGCGCCAACTCCACGGGGAGTTCTGGCAGTAGAGGCATTTCATCGTGCAACGGGAGAAGAAGACGCACCCGCTGCCGCGCTCGCCCGTCAGCGGAGGTTCTTCGCCGAAGTGCGGACCCCAACGGAAGACCCGTGGCAGATTGCCCGCCCCACAATATCCAAGCTGGCAATCGGCACAAAAGCGTTCCGCACCACAGGCTCTCGGACAAAGGGAACAAGTCTTCATCTAATTAAACCAACGCATATCAGGTAAAAGAAAAGTGCCTAAAAAAGAAAAAAGGCCGGCGGCGTCCTACTCTCGCACGGGCGGGTCCCG
>CAVDWI010000146.1:0-4439 GCA_963612485.1 Barnesiella intestinihominis | reverse complement strand
CAATTTTCTGCATACAAGGGCGGCGGTTCGGGAGGGTCGCAGTTTACTGCGACCGAGGAGCGCGGACGCAACAAGTTGCGTCCCTCCCGGTGCGATACGCGGTCGGGGTGCAGTCTTCAACGCAAAGAACGCCAAGAGGACGCAAAGGGGACGCAAAGACCTTTGCGAACTCCTCACGCATTTCTCACGGAACGCTCATTTGAACCTAACAGGAAAAGCGCATACTATGCGGCGATGAAACGAAAAGACAAGATCATCACACGGCATCTCAACTTCTTCTACGGCGACCACCAGGCGCTGTTCGACAACGACCTCGCAATCGAGGAGAACCGCATCACCGCCGTCATCGGCCCGTCCGGATGCGGCAAGTCCACCCACCTGCGCATCTACAACCGCATCTACGAACTGCATCGCGGGCAACGCGCCACGGGCGAAGTCCTGCTCGACGGGAAGAACATCCTCGACCCGGACGTGGACTTGCTCGACCTGCGGCGGCGCGTCGGCATGATCTTCCAGAAGCCGACGCCGTTCCCGATGAGCGTCTTCGACAACGTGGCCTATCCGCTGCGACTGCACTTCAAGTTGAGTCGCGGCGAAATCCGCGAGCGCGTCGAGGAAGCCCTGCGCGGCGCGGCACTTTGGGACGAGGTGAAGGACAAACTCAACGAGCCCGGCACGGCACTCTCGGGCGGTCAGCAACAGCGGCTCTGCATTGCCCGCGCCATCGCGGCTCAGCCGGAAGTCCTGCTGATGGACGAGCCGACGAGCGCAATCGACCCCGTCGGCACGCTCAAGATCGAGGAACTGATGGATCGTCTGCGCAAGCGGTTCACCATCGTCATCGTCACCCACAACATGCAGCAGGCCTCGCGCATCTCGGACGTCACCGCGTTCTTCTACAAGGGGCGTATCGTCGAGGTCGGCCCGACAAAGGAGATTTTCACCAATCCAAAAAACAAGCAAACGGAAGACTACGTCTCCGGGAGGTTCGGTTAACATGACAATGAAAGTTCACTTCGAAGAAGCCCTCGCAGTCCTCAGGAACGACCTGCGGGACAACGCGGAACGCGCCGAGGCCGCCGTCAAGTCGGCTCTCCGCGCACTGGAACGGGAGGATACGGCACTCGCCGACGCCGTCATTGACGGCGACACGGCCATCGACCTCGCCGAAAACGCCATCGAGGAGAAATGCCTCAACATCCTCGCGCTCTACCAGCCCGTCGCGACCGACCTGCGCCGCGTCGTCACCATCCTCAAGACGAACGGACAGATCGAGCGGCTCGGCGACCTCGCAACCAACATCGCCGAGGACGTCATCTACCTCAAGACGGCGGAAATCGTGCGCCACGAGCCGCCCGCCGAGAGCCGCGTCACAACGGATGCCCACTAAATGTAAAGGGGGACGGATTCGACCTTACGCCCGCTGTAAAGAGGGGCGGCGGCAGTCTCGCTTGGCACGGGATTTGCTATTTTTCCTCTGATATGAAGCGGACGGACATTAGGAAGATTCTGATTATCGGGGCTGGTCCGATTGTCATCGGACAGGGGTGCGAATTCGACTACTCCGGCGTTCAGGCGGTGAAAGTTCTCAAAAAGGAGGGCTACGAGGTCATTTTGGTGAACTCGAACCCGGCGACGGTGATGACCGACCCCGACCGCGCCGACCGAACCTACGTCGAGCCGCTGACGGTCGACGTCCTGCACGAAATCATCCGCCGCGAGCGTCCCGACGCGGTATTGCCGACGCTGGGCGGGCAGACCGCGCTGAACCTCGCGATGGAACTTGCGAAGACGGGAATCCTGAAGCGCTATCACGTGGAACTCATCGGCGCGAAGGCGGATGCAATTGAACGCGCCGAAGACCGCGAGCAGTTCAAGGAGGCGATGCGCGACCTCGGCCTTGACATGCCGCAGTCGGGCAGCGCTCATTCGCTCGCCGAGGCGGAGGCCGTGGCGCGGACGATCGGCAGTTGGCCGCTGATCGTGCGGCCGGGCTTCACTTTGGGCGGCACGGGCGGCGGCATCGCGCATGACGCGGACGAGTTCCGCTCGATTGTCACGGGCGGGCTTGAGGCCTCGCTCAACCACGAGGTGCTGATCGAGGAGTCGCTCATCGGGTGGAAGGAATACGAGATGGAGGTGATGCGCGACCGTGCGGGCAACGCCGTCATCGTCTGCTCCATCGAGAATATGGACCCGATGGGCGTGCATACGGGCGATTCCATCACCGTTGCGCCGATTCTCACCCTGACCGACCGCGAATACCAGGCGATGCGCGACGATTCCATCCGCGTGCTGGAGAAGATTGGCATCGAGACGGGCGGGTCGAACGTGCAGTGGGCGGTGAACCCGAAGACGGGGCGGCGCATCATCATCGAGATGAACCCGCGCGTGTCGCGCTCCTCCGCGCTCGCCTCGAAGGCGACGGGCTTCCCCATCGCGAAAATTGCCGCGCTTCTCGCCGTCGGCTACACGCTGGACGAGATCCGGAACGACATCACCGGCACGACCCCGGCCTGTTTCGAGCCGACGCTCGACTACGTGGTGGTGAAGATTCCGCGCTTCGCCTTCGAGAAGTTCCCCGGCGCCGACACGCGCCTCGGCACGCAGATGAAGGCCGTCGGCGAGGTGATGGCGATCGGGCGCACTTTCAAGGAGGCCTACCAGAAGGCCGTCCGCTCGCTCGAAGCCCCCCTCAAGTATCACGACGCGGCGGGCTACGACCCGTGGTTCCGCCGCGAACTGGACGAACTCGCCGCGTTCAGAGACTACCTCGCGACGTTCGCGGGTGCGGAACTTCCGCCCCTCGTGCTGCGTCAGGCGAAGGTGATGGGCTTTTCGGACAGGGACATCGCGTCCGCGCTGAAGGTGGAGGAGCGCGAAATCCGTGCGCGGCGGAATGCGCTCGGCCTTCACCCGACCTACGGCGCGGTCGACACGTGCGCGGGCGAGTTCGAGGCGAAGACCCCCTACTACTACGGAACCTACGGCTGGGAGACGGCGAAGGCGGCGTCCGCGAAGGGCGCGAAGCCGCGCATCATGGTTCTCGGCGGCGGGCCGAACCGCATCGGGCAGGGCATCGAGTTCGACTGGTGCTGCTGTCACGCGGCGTTCGCGCTCCGCGAGCGCGGCTACGAGGTCGTGATGGTGAACTCGAACCCCGAGACAGTCTCGACCGACTACGACACTTCCGACCGCCTCTACTTCGAGCCGCTGACCTTCGAGGACGTGATGGAGATCTACGAGCACGAGGGCTGCAGCGGGGTGATCGTGCAATACGGCGGGCAGACTCCGCTCAATCTCGCCGCACGGCTCAAGGCGGCGGGTGCGAACGTCGTCGGCACGTCGCCGGAGGACATCGACCGCGCCGAAGACCGCGACTTCTTCCGTGCGCTCGTGAACGAGGTCGGCATGAAGCAGCCCGCGAGCGGCATCGCCCACTCGGTGGACGATGCGCGGCGGATTGCGAAGGAGATCGGCTATCCCGTCCTCGTGCGGCCGAGTTTCGTGCTGGGCGGGCGCGGCATGGCCATCGTCTACGCCGAGTCGGAACTGAACGAATACGTCGCCGAGGCGGTCGAGGCTTCCGAGGGCAAGCCCATCCTGATCGACAAGTTCCTCGAAAACGCCATCGAACTCGACGTGGACTGCATTTCGGACGGCGAAACGACGGTCGTCGGGGCGGTTCTGGAGCACGTCGAGGCGGCGGGCTGCCACTCCGGCGATGCGGCGGCGATTACTCCGCCGCGCAGTCTCTCGTCCGAGACGCTTGCGGAAGTCAAGCGGTATGCGCACATCTTCGCGAGCCGTCTGCACGTGGTCGGGCTGATGAACCTGCAGCTCGCCGTGAAGGACGGCGAACTCTGGATGATTGAGGTGAATCCACGCGCCTCGCGAACGGTGCCGTTCGTCTCGAAGGCGATTGGCGTGCCGCTCGCCGGGTATGCGGCGCGGTGCATGGTCGGCGAGAAGTTGAAGGACATCGGCTTCACGAAGGAAGTCGAACTGCCCTACACCTGCGTGAAGGAGGCCGTTTTCCCGTTCGTCAAGTTCCCCGGTGCGCGCATTTCGCTTTCGCCGGAGATGAAATCGACGGGCGAGGTGATGGCGCTCGACATCGACCCCGAACTCGCCTACTTCAAGAGCCAGATTGCGGCGGGCAGTCCGTTGCCGAAAGGGGGCGAAATCTTTCTCTCCCTGCGCGACGAGGACAAGGCGGAGGGCGTGGAGCTCGCGGCGGAACTCGTGCGGCTCGGCTACGGCATCTACGCGACACGCGGCACGTCGACGAAACTTTGGGAGAAGGGAATCCCAAGCAAGGCCATCTTCCGCGTTTCACGCGGACGGCCGAATGCCACCGACCTCTTGCGGGCGCATGCCGTGCAGTGGATCGTGAGCACGGCCGAATACGGGCGCGAGGCGACGGAGGACAACATCCG
>CAVDWI010000145.1:0-4441 GCA_963612485.1 Barnesiella intestinihominis | reverse complement strand
ACTCGGCAAGGACTTCCGAAACGAGGGCATCGACCGCTCGCACAATCCCGAGTTCACGGTGCTCGAAGTCTACGAGGCCTACGGCGACCGCACGTCGATGGAGGCTATCATCGAGGGACTTATCCCCCACCTCTGCGACACGGTGGTCGGTTCGCGGCAGATCGAATACGGAGAGAAGAAGGAGGTCATCGACTTCAACCCGCCCTACCGCCGCGTCGCCTACGGCGACCTCGTGAAGGAACTGATGGGCGCGGACTGGTTCGACCTGCCGTTCGCGGCGCAACTTGAAAAGGCGAAGGCGAAGGGGCGCGAGACCGAGACGAATCTCGAACTGGACGACGTGCGCGACACCCTGATGCTGACGCACGAAGTCTACGACAAGCTGATTGAGAAGAACCTGCGCCAGCCGACGTTCGTGACGCGGCTGCCGCACGAGTTCGTGCCGCTCGCGAAGGCTTGCCCAGACGATCCGAAGCTCGTCGACGTGTTCGAGTTCGTCGTCGGCGGACGCGAACTCTGCCCCGGCTACACCGAGCAGAACGACCCGCTCGAACAGCGCAAGGCCCTTGAGCACCAGGCGGGCGAGGACACCGAGAAGATTGACGAGGACTTCATTTCCGCCCTCGAGTGCGGCATGCCGCCGACGGGCGGACTCGGCATCGGCGTCGACCGTCTCGTCATGCTGCTCACGGGCTGCGACGGCATCCGTGACGTCGTGCTCTTCCCCCAGATGAAGAAGGTCTGAGGCGATGGAAGACGCGGTCAGGAACGAGTATTTCGAGCTTCTGAAGTTCGAGAGCGTCGGGGCGAACCCGATGAAACTCCGCGACTGCGTGAACTGCGCGACCTGGCTGAAGAAGTGGCTGGAGGGATTGGGCTTCGCGGGGGAACTCCTGAACGAGAAGTTCTCTCCGCCCGTCGTCTTCGCCGAACGCAAGGGGAGCGAGAATGCTCCGACCGTACTCGTCTACGGGCATTACGACGTCCAGCCCGCCGACCCCGTGGAAGAATGGAAGACGCCGCCGTTCGAGCCGACCGTCGTCGGCGACCGCGTCTACTGCCGTGGGGCGCAGGACGACAAGGGGCAGACCTTCGCCTTCCTCTGCGGTTTGCGCGACTATCTTGCCGCGAACGCGGCGAATGCGCCGACAATCAAGGTTCTGATTGAGGGACAGGAGGAGAGCGGCAGCGCGGCACTTTCCGCGCTCGCGCCGACCCTCCGCCGGAAAATCGCGGCGGAAGTCCTGCTCGTCTGCGATACGTCGGCGGCGGAAGGGTTGCGCCCAGCAATCGTCGCCGGGCTTCGGGGCGTTGCGCACTGCACCGTCCGCCTCAGGGCGGCGAACCGCGACCTGCATTCGGGCGAATACGGTGGCATCGCACCGAATGCCGCGCAGGGGCTCGCCGAACTCATCGCCTCGCTGCACAATCCCGACGGGTCGATTGCCGTGGCGGGCTTTCGGGACGGGATTGAACCGCCGGCTCACGATGAACTCCGTGCGGCGGAAAGTGCCGCGCCGGACGAGAAGGCTTACGAGCGGGACATCGGGTGCGAACCGTGCGGCGGTCAGTTGGGCAAGTCAATTGTCCAGCGCAATTCGTTCGAGCCGACGATTGAGGTGAACGGCATCCACTCCGGCTACGGCGGGGCGGGTGCGAAGACGGTGATCCCCTGCGAGGCGATTGCGAAACTCTCGATGCGGCTTGTGCCGGGGCAGAGCCCCGTACACGCGATGGAAACCCTCCGCGCACATCTCGAATCGCATCTGCCGCGTGGAATGAAACTCTCGATTGAGGACGTGACGGGCGGCGCGGCGGGATTCCGTCTGCCGCTCGCTTCGCCAATCTTCAGGCTGGCGGACGACGTTCTGCGCGGGATGGATGTGCGCGGGCCGGTCTTCCAGTGGGATGGCGCGTCCATTCCCGTCGTCTCCGTCCTGCGCGAAGCTTCGGGAGCGGCCCCGCTTCTCGTCGGCTGGGGACAGCCCGAAGACCGCATTCATTCGCCGAACGAGAGTTATTCGTTCGGGCAGTTTGCGAAAGCCCGCGAATGGGCCGTGCGCATCCTCACCGCCTTGCAATGACGATTGCCCGCAGACTGGAAGCGTGGTTCGCGGCGAACAGGCGCCCGATGCCGTGGCGAACGTCGCCCACGCCCTATTTCTGCTGGTTGAGTGAAATCATGATGCAGCAGACGACTTACGCGACGGTTCTGCCGTATTACGAGCGGTTTCTGTCGCGGTTTCCGTCCGTGGAAGTTCTCGCGGCGGCAGACGAGAGTGATGTACTGAAGGCGTGGGAAGGGATGGGCTATTACGCCCGCGCTCGGAATCTGCACAAGGCGGCGCGGGGATTCTGCGCAAAGGGGGAAGTTGTCTGGCCGCAGACGGCGGCAGAATGGGCGGCCGTGCCGGGGGTCGGGCCCTATACGGCGGCGGCGCTCGCGAGCGTCCTCAACGGCGAGCGCGTTCCCGTTGTAGACGGCAACGTGGCGCGGGTCTTTGCGCGGCACTGGCAACTCGCGGATGACTTCCGCAAACTCCCGGCGCGGGAGCGTCTGGCGGAGCGGCTCTCGCCCGAGATTGCGAATGCGAAGTCGCCGGGCGACTTCAATCAGGCGATGATGGAACTTGGTGCGTGTGTCTGCACCCCGGTGAAGCCGAACTGCGTGGTGTGTCCGCTCAAGCGTACGTGCGCGGCAAAGCGTCTTGGCACCCAGTCGGATTTCCCTGTCAGGGCGGAGAAGAAGCCGCTTCCCGTGAGGAAGCAGAAGGTGGTCATCGTTTCAGATGGGGAGGGGCGAGTCCTTCTCGTGCGGAATCAGGATGGCGGACTACTGAAGGGGCTGTGGGAATTGCCGCAGGTCGAGGCAGCGGGCGAACGGACGCAGGTTTTCTCGCATTTCCGTCTTGAACAGACCGCAATGCGGGCGACGCGCACGGACGCAACTTTCCAAGATCCGAGGCAAGTGCCCCTCGCCACGGCGACGAGGAAGATTCTCGCGGCGAACGGTTTTGCCTAAAAAGTGATTTCATTTTGCCTGATTCTTGATTCCCAGTGAGGCGCGAATGGGGTATAATATGCGCCATGAAAAACACGGAAAGGAAAACGATGAAGAAAACAATCGCTTCAGGCATCCTCTTGTTGGCGCTGACGGCCTCGGCGGAGTTCAAGGTCGACCGTTCGGCGATGTCGGACGAATACTGGAAGATATGGAACGACGAAGTCCAGCTGAAGATTGACGCGGACATCGAGAAATACCGCAAGGCGGATGCGGCGATCGAGGTTGCCGCGCCGGACGGTGCTGAGGTGAAGGTCGAGCAGATTTCACACGCCTTCTTCTTCGGTGCGCACATCTTCAACTACAACCAGCTCGGCAAGAAGGAATGGAACGACCGCTACAAGGAACTCTACGGAACGCTCTTCAACTCCGCAACCGTCGCGTTCTACTGGCGGACGCTTGAGCCGTATCCGTATGCGCCGCGTTTCGCCGAGAGTTACAAGGATACGGAGGAATATTGGAACAACTGCGTCCAGCCGAAGGACGAGCCGCACTGGCGGCGTCCCGCGCCCGACCCCGTGATTGACTTCCTCAAGACGCGGGGCTGCCGCATCCACGGGCATCCGCTCGTGTGGGGCAACTTCGCGTGGCAGCGGCCGACGTGGCTCTGGGACGACTTCTGTCCCGAAGCCGAGAAGTTTGCGCTGGAGCAGAGGACGGGCGTGAAGATGCCCGTCAACAACTGGCGGCTGCCGATGGGCGTGAAGGACATGGCGGATAACGAGCGCGGTTGGGGGCAGGCGTGGATGAAGGTCTACGAACAGTTGAGCGAGGAGGAAATCGCCGCGATTGTGCCGACGTTCGTCAGGGCGCAGGAGGAGTTCTACGAACGCCGCATCCGCGAAATCGCCGAGCGCTATGGCAGCCGCGTCGATTCGTGGGACGTTGTCAACGAGTCCGCCACCGACTACCACGCCTGGCAGGGCGAGGTGGCGGTGCGGGGAACGCCGTGCCAGAAGAGCAACTACGGGCTGATGCCGGGCGACTACGCCTACAAGGGGTTCAAGTGGGCGGAGAAATACCTGCCGAAAACGGCGTGGCTCAACCTGAACGACTACAATATGGCTCCCTACTTCTTCAAGCAGGCGAAGGATCTCGCGGCGAACGGCTGCCGCGTGGACGTGGTCGGCTCGCAGATGCACCTCTTCAATCCGGCGGAGTCGGTGAACATCAAGCTCGGCAAGGGCCCTGAGCACCTGCGTCCGGAGAAGGTCGCGGAGACATTCGAGATTCTCTCGAGGGCGGGCAAGCCCATCCACCTTTCCGAAATTACGATTACCGCGCCGGACAACTCGGCGGAAGGGCAGATGGTGCAGGCGATCATTATGCGCAACCTCTACCGCGCGTGGTTCTCCGTCGAGAAGATGAACGGCATCACGT
>CAVDWI010000144.1:0-4464 GCA_963612485.1 Barnesiella intestinihominis | reverse complement strand
GGTTGGAGAAGCCGCCGTCCCACGTCCACGCGCCGATGATGTCCGACACCTCCACTGCGGCGAAGGAACGGCGCACGACCGGGGGAGTGGCGAGGGGCGCGGGCTTTGCGGACTTGTGCGAGAACGGCCACATCAGAAACAGACCTCCACCGTGCGGACACCGCCCGAAGAGGCCGCGCCAAGTTCCTCCGCCTCCGCCCGCTGCACGTACTGCGCGCGGATGGAGAGCAGTTCGTCAAGCGACTTGTAGGAAATCGAGATCTCGCCGACGGAAATCGAGCGGTTCGGGTTCGTCCCCCACGTCTCGATTGCCTTGTCTATCGCGTCGATGACGTCGCGCTTCGGCGACCGCCCCGCGCACAGCACGAGGAACGAGCCGCTTCCGCCGTCCGGCACGGAGACGCACCCCTCCGCGTCCGTGACGAAGACCGTCCACATGACGCGCCCGACGAGCGAGGCGGTCGGGACCGCCGCCGCCCAAGTTCCGTCGGATTCGGCGAGCGCGAACGACGACGCGCCGACCACCGCGCGGACGGAGGTCGCGCCTGGCGCGTCCACGGCTATTTTCGCCGTCTCGCCCGCGAAATACCTCGCCCTGAATGTCGTCTGCATCGCGCTCATGCGTCAATTATAGCACAGGCCAAGGGTCGGGAAAGAGGAAAATCCCGAAATACGGACAAATCGCCCGCTACAAGCCCCTGCGTTCGAGTTCCTCGGCGGTCATCCTCCGCGTCGCGGTGAAGGTGAAGCCGCACGCGGCGCAGACGCGGTGCTCGTAGCGCACCGCGAAATGCCCGTTGTAGTGGACTCCGTTCGCCGCCGTCGTGCGCGAACTGCGGCAGTGCGGACACTGCACCGGCATCGGTGCGGCGACGCACACGCGGGTGTCGTAGCCGCAGGCGGAATCCGCCCGTTTCATTCTCTGCGTCTTTCCTGCTTCCGTTCTTTTCGCCATAGTGTTCTCCTGCATTCAGACCGCCCGTCAAAGGACGGCGATTTTCGCCGTGCGCCTCGCGGGGTGGGGTGTGAACTCCACGCCCTGCGTCAGCCCCCTGTTGCCCGCCACGGCAAGGCACATCGTCATCGCGTCGCCGTAGTCGTGGCGGTGCGCATCGCCGCCCGTCCACTCGTACCGCCACCGCCCGTCGGGCGCGAGTTCCTTCTTGCGCAACTGCTCCGCCGTCACCTGAAGGGCGAAGTCGTCGTGCCGAACGCCGTCCTCGCCCCCGAACAGCGACAGCCCGCCCGGAGTGCCGATCTCGCCCAGCCACGCCCTCTGCATCGTCTCGCGCCAGAAGTCCGCGTTGAAGTTCGTCCACCTCTGCCGCTCCCCGTCCCGGTTCACGTCGCCGCACTCGACCGTCTCGTTTATCGGGTTGCGTATCTTCGAGCGCACGAACGGATTCCACGTCCGCCCCGCCTTGCCCACCATCGGCACGACCTCGAACGGAAGCCCCAGATCCTTCGCGTTGCGCCGAAGCCTCTGCACCGGCTCGAACTGGTCGCCGCCCGCGTCCACCGCCCATGCGTCGAGCCTGATGCTGCGGGCGGCGGTCTCCGCCTTCAGCCGCGCGGCGAACGCGACCAACTGCCCGTAGACAGCGGCGCGGTACTCCGCCTCGGTCATCCTCTCCTTGTGGAGGTCGGTCGCGTGGATGCCGTACCACACGACGGTCGCCGTCGCCACCCTGTCGAACGTCACCATCGCCGACGAGTAGCCGTAGGCTGGGTTCAGGTCGGTTGCGCACACCGTCATCACGCTTTCGGGCGGGATGAAGTAGGGCTTCCAGTCCCTCCGCGTCCGCGACACGACCACGCCCGGCCTGAGCGTGAACACCATCTGCCGCCGCATCGGCTGCATCTGGTATTCGCTCATGAACTGCTCCTCGCCGTTGAAGTAGAGGTTCATCGCGTGCTGGATTCCCGAAACCTCCAGCCTGCGGTCGTAGTTGTCGGGATTCAGCACCTTCGCACCCCTGTCCATCAGGTCGCGGTGGGCGCGGTAGAAGCGGTTGCACGCCACGTGCGCGTCCCGCCCCCGTATCACCTCGTGGCGCAGGATCGAGCGGTATTCCTCCCAGAGCGTGTCCTTCGTCTCCGGCCACGCCTCGACCATGCGGAACGTCGAGGTATACCAGTTGTCCTTCGCCGCGAACGTCTCCGAGAGGTCGTCAGGCTCGATCGGCGTGGAGGTCATCAGCGCGGCTATCCGCTTGCGGTGTCCGCCGAGGTTGAGGAAGTTCTTCTCGACGTTCAGCACCGCCTCGCGCACCCGGTCGGGCGACTTCGCCAGTTCCTCGTCCTGAAGGTCGTCGAATATCACGAGGTCGGGACGGAGCGAGCCGCGCACCTTGCCGCGCGCGTTCGCCTTGAAGCCCACCGCGTTTATCACCCCGCCCGACGACACGCTCCCCCGCACCGTCGGCAGGATGATCTCGCTCGCGTTCACGTGGATGTCGCACGGCTCGCCGTTCACCGTCAGCGACTTCGCCCTCTGCACCTTGCCCTCCAGCCGCCGTATCGGCACCGCGATCTCGGGGAAGTCCTCGGCGAAAGCGTCGTTCCTCTCGAACAGCGCGAACACGTCCCGAATCATGCTCGACGCGTTCCCGCCCGCCGCGCAGACGGAAATCACGTAGCGGCGGTAGCCGTAGGCGAGCGCGTAGGCGATCCCGCCCTTGACGAAACTCGTCTTGCCGTGACCGCGCGGCATCCTGATGTGATACCACCTCGACGAGGTGACGGCGGCCTGTATCGTCTCGATGATCCCGTACATCGCCTTGGACGGCCTCGCCTCAAGGAATCCCCCCTCGCCCATGCAGTAGGTCTCGAGAAACTTCACGAGCGACCGCTCGCAACGCGCCCGGCGCTTCGGGTTCGCCACCGGCGGCAGGTCCACCTCGTTCTCGCGGGCGCGGAGGCGCTTCATCCGCTCCGCCCCGCTCTTCGCCCCTCCGCGCTCCTCGCGCCGCTTCGCCTCCTTGAGTTTCCAGACGCCGCGACCCGCCGCCGCCGCCCTCGATTCCTCGGGCAGCAGTTCGCGCTTCAGCAGCCCCCGGATCTCCAGCCTCGACAGACCCTGCGCCGCCAACGCCTCGACCTTCGCTGTCTCGGCGACCGCCATTTACCTCCGCTTCCCCCTCTTCGCCTTGCGCCACCTCTCCGACAGGATCTTCGGCGCGCAGTTCGCCCACTTCACGTGGTGGTGGATCCGCCAGTGCTGGTGCTCCGCCCCCGCCTTGCCGCCGTGGAGCATCGACACCCTCACGCATGACGGGGCCGCCATCACGGAGTAGAAGGACTTCTGGTACGTCCCGAACTCAAGGTACATGTCCGTCAGCCCTCCCGCGTTCTGCTGCGTCGCCTTCTGCACCACGCTCACGCTCGTCAGCGTCAGCACGAGCCGCCCCCGCAGGTTCGCCAGCACGTAGGTGTTGACGTCGTCGTTCATCGTCCCCGCGAACAGGTACGGCCTGTCCGTCGCGAAGAAGTAGACGTTCATCGCCTTGCGGAGGAGCGGATGCGTCGCGGCAGTGGAATCCATGCCCCCGACGTAATCCCCCGCCTGCGCCATGCACACGACGTCCGCCTTCGACGCGTCGAGGAAGTCCACCATCGCCGAAAACACCTCGTCGAGGTCGCGGCACCTCGCGCTCGGCAGCCCCTCCCCGTCAATCCACCGGAAGTAGAAGCCGCTGTAGTCGTCGTCCAGGACGCAGAAGTGTCGCACCTTCAGCTTTCTCGCGAAGTCCCACACCGCGTTGCGGGCGTAGACAACGCTGTTCAGGATGTTCTGGTTCGAGTAGGAGTCCGTCTTCGCCGCCCACGCCCTCTTGTCGAACACCAGCACCCTGTCCGCGCCGAAGTTCTCTCGATACCGCCCGACCTGTTCGTCGAGGTCGTCCACGACGATGTAGGTGCGTCCGGTGTAGCCGCTCCGCCTGAGCGTCCGCTCGCTCGTCACGTTGTCGGCCCTGCCGTGCGACAGGATGAACACGCAGAAGTCGTCACTCCCCATCGTCCGCCCCCTTCTCCGCCACGGCTGCGTCGCGGAATGCCGCCATCCGCTCCGAAACGATGACGAAGCCGTTCCGTATCGCGTCCTCGAAGTCTATCACCACGAGCGCGGACTTCTCCATCAGCCCCTGCACGGTCTCGTCGGCGTGGGCGTAATACTCGGCTATGTTCGCGAAATCGAAGACCACATGGCGCATCGCCGCGACCTTCAGGAACGCCTTGACGTTCTTCGGGATGTCGGCCGCCTCGATCTCCCTGACGAGGTCGTCCGCCTTGCCCGTGTCGTAGAGTTCGTCGAGCGTCGGGTTCTCGCCCGTGACGTTGTAGTGCGGGGCCTCGACCTTCGACGAGTATTCCAGTCCGCTGTCGCCCTCGGACTTTCCCTCGAACTCGGAGATCAGCGCGTCGAAACCCCCTCCGAGATTCTTCAGTTCGTCGGGCGTGTAC
>CAVDWI010000143.1:0-4477 GCA_963612485.1 Barnesiella intestinihominis | reverse complement strand
AGCTGGCCAATACGCTTCTGAACAGCAGAAAGAGTCGGGCGGGGAAGAGTTTTGAACATCATCTTGCCGCGCTGTTCTCGGGGAATGGGTTGATGTTCGGTGAACAGGTCGTTACCGAGGGAAATAAAAAGCCGGATTTCATCTTCCCATCGTTCGAGGCCTATCACGACAAGTCGTTTGATGATGAAAGACTTGTGTTCCTCGCTGCCAAGACGACATGTAAGGATCGGTGGCGGCAGATTCTCAACGAAGCGGATCGGTTCAAGGGGAAGACGAAATACCTTTGCACCTTGCAACAGGGGATGACGGTCAAGCAAGTCAACGAGATGACGGCGGAGAAGGTCGTCCTTGTCGTGCCGAAACCTTATATCTCTGCTTATCCGGCTGACAAGCGGGGCGGCATACTGACAATTGGCGATTTCATTCAGAAGGTTAAAGGCGTTCAGGCGTAAGCATGACGCAGAAAGCAACGCGGAAACATAGGCGTTGAACCGAAATGCAAGAGGAAAACTTAAATCGAGAAAGGAACAGACTATGAGAAAACCGTTTGATAGGATTGTCGGGCCGGATGGCGAGTGGAAGGACAACGACGCTCGGTCGCTCTCCGATTTGGACGAGCGCGAGGAGTTCGTGCTCCGCTGTCTCAACGCGGCGGTGAACCTTTACGGCATCATCACCCGCGAGGAGTTCGTCTCGCTCTACAACGGCTACGCGAAAGACCACGATGCGCCGGTCTCCGCTCCGCTGACGCTCGATGAACTTGACCGCCACATTGATTTCTTCCTTGGTTGTCCGGGTGCTGACCCAGAGTCGCCGGAGGAGGCTGCACTCGAGCCGGACATCTGGTTCTCGACCATTCCGAATGACCACGGCGATTCGCCCGTGATCGTCTACTACGACCTCGTGGAATCGGCCATGCGTGACGTGTCCTCGTCGCCGAAGGCGGTCAAGCTGTCCACCGAGCAGAAGACGAGACTCGCCTGGGAGCGTCTGCGCAACGTCAGGGCATCCTTCCGCAACCTCCCCCTTCACATCCTTTCGGAAGCGGATTTCCTCTGCTACGAAGATCCGTTGTGTGCCGAAGAGACGAAGGAGTCACTCGCTTTTGAGAAGTTCATCAAGAAGGAGTATCGTCTGAGCAAGGATGTCGCCGAAATCGACGTGATGGGTATCCAAAGTCACCTCCGCCTCACCGCCGCGACAATCGTTCAGGCACTTGAATACATCCGCGATGTCTGTGACTGGAGGCCGTCCGACCACGATGCATTCGTGCGTCTCATTAACGCTATCAGTCCGCTCGTCGGCACGACCCGCACGTGGAATGGGCGCGGGCGAACGACGCAGGAACTCGTCCGTATGGGCGTCTGCCCGAAATACGAACGGGAGGACATTTACGACGTCTTCGACCTCGAGGGTTCAGGTCGAGACGATGACAAGGACAACTGGGATGACGATTGGGACGACGATTTCGACTCGGACGAGACAGATTCCGGCGACTTCATTCAACCGGAAGACATTCCGTTTTCCGTCTACAACGGGCCGATTGACTTCAGATTTGTCAAGGATGCCGTGCGGCGCGACGATAAACTCGCGGTCTATGCGGACGTCCGTCAGGTGACATCTGATTTTGTCCGCCGTTGCGTCATTCGGGGGCAGACGCAGGATGAGCGGCGTCAGGCGGCGGTGCGGCTCGGATTCCTGAAGGAGGGTGAAGACCTGGAACTGCTTGATCCGACGCTCGACTGCGTTGTCGGCGATTTCGCGTCGATGATGGACGACCAGGGCGACGGTCCGGCGATTCGGCGCGTGCTGGCGCGGAAAGGCGAACTTGACGAGTTTGACACTCGCGCGGCGAGTTACTATGAAAACTACCGCTATACGTGGCTGGAGATTCTGGCGATGAAGGCGGGCGTCGGTCTCAAGTGCCGCGACCTTCTGACAGGAGAGGAACTCTTCGTCATGGAGAAGAGGATGAGTTGCACCTGCGAGAAGGGGATGACCATTTGCGTCGGCATCGCGCCGATGGAGGACGTCCACATCATCATCGGGGTATCCGCGCCCGCGCGATTCGAGAACCCGGCGACAATCTTGAAGATCGTGCTGACCCATCTCGGCCTGCCGACGGAGAGGCCGATTCGTCTGAACGCCGCCGATCAGGCGCGGTTCGCTGCCGAGACGATTCGCCGTGTTTACGCAAACGGGAACTTCAGAAGCATATTTTATGGAGTCTGACCGATGACGGACGTCAAGGATCTGATGGCGAAGGTGGGGAAGATACGAATCCTCACCAACCGACTGATCGACGACCAGCTTTCGGGCGACTACCACTCGACCTTCAAGGGTCAGGGCGTGGAGTTCGACGAGGTGCGTCCCTACGAGGCGGGCGACGACGTGCGGACAATCGACTGGAACGTGACGGCTCGCACGGGGATTCCCTACATCAAGCGGTATGCCGAGGAACGCGAACTCACCGTGCTTTTCATGGTGGACGTCTCCGGCTCGCAGGGCTACGGTTCGGGACAACGCTCGAAGATGGAACTCGCGGCGGAAGTGACCGCGCTTCTCGCCCTGACGGCGATACGCAATCAGGACAAGATCGGGCTTATCCTCTTCTCCGATAAGATCGTCACCTACATTCCGCCGCGCAAGGGGCGCGACAGCGTGATGCGGCTCGTGCGCGAGGTGCTGGCGGCGGAGGACGGCGCGGAGGGCGGAACGGACATTGCGGAGGCGCTCCGTTTTCTGAACGGTGTGCAGAAGCGCCGCGCCGTCGTCTTTCTCGTGAGCGACTTCCTCGCATCTGCCGAGAGTTACGAACGCCTCCTGCGGGCGACGGCGCGGCATCACGACGTCATCTGCGTCCCCGTGAGCGACCCCGCCGAAGCGCATTTGCCGGATGTCGGGCTCGTTGAACTGGAAGACCCCGAAACTGGAGAACTTTCGCTCGTCGATACGTCGAGCGCGGCGGTTCGCAGCGCCTTTGCCGCGAACGCGGCGGCAGAAGGGGAGGAACTCAGGGGTTTCCTCCTGAAGACGGGCATCGACACGCTCGCCGTCTCGACCGACAAACCCTACATCGACGGCGTTCGCGCCCTCTTCAAGCGCCGCGCCCGCAAGCGGTAGACGGCTCGTCGGGTGCTCCCGATCTGGCGTTGGACAGGAAGAGACGGATTGTGCTATACTACACGCACTGCGTCAGATAAAATATGCGTGTTCGTATGAAGCGGAAAAGCAAAGGATGCCCGTGGAAAAGGGCGCGATACACGACGAGCGAACTCATCGAGTCGCCCGAACGTCGTGTCGTCGATCTGTCGGCGGCGGGCTTCCCCGAAATCCCCGTGCTGGGCGAACACCATGCGGAGCGGACGACGAGCGGTTCCGCCTACCATCGACACGCCGGGTGCATGGAGATGACCCTGTGCGTGAAGGGAAGCGTGAAGTTCGACTGCGGCGGTCAGACCCATTCGCTGCTGCCGGGTTCGGTTTTCGTCTCCCGCCCCGATGATGCGCATCGGCTGCGGATGAACCAGAAGGGGGCGTTCCTCTACTGGCTGTTCTTCCGATTGCCGAAAGGGAATGAGAATTGCCCAGTATTCGGCTTGCCGTCGGATGAAGCGACCCATCTCATGCGTTCGCTCCGCGCCCTGCCGTCCCACCCCTTTCATGTCGGGGTGGAAGCCCGCCGTGCCTTCGAGGACTGCTTCCGCGCCTATGACTTGCCCGAATCCCGTCCGCGAGGTGCGCGTTCATTTGCCCTCCGCATCGCCATTCTGAGGCTTTTCAGCGAGATTTTCGCCGGGGCGGAGTCGGAATCGCGGACGGAGCGGGGCGGCGACCGCTCATTCCTGCGGATTATCGGCGAGATGCGCCGCACGCCCGAACGGTCGTTCGACATGGATTGGCTTGTCGGGGAGATCAACCTCTCACCGACGACCATCATGACTCGATTCCGCCGGTTGGTCGGACTGCCGCCGGCGGCGTTTCTCATGCGTTGCCGCCTTCGTCGTGCCGCCGAATTGCTTCGGAATACGAACGAGTCGGTGACGCAAATCGCCGCCTCGCTCGGTTTCGCCTCGAGCCAGCACTTCGCCACGCGCTTCCGTCAGGAGATGGGGATGACCGCGAGCCAGTGGCGCGATGACGTTCAGACGGCAAAGTAGCGCGAATAGGTCAAACAGAGCTTCCGACAGTTTTCATGCGTAGGCGGTGAGGGGCGGGGGTCGCCCTCGCCGCCGGAGCGTCCCCGTTTTTGATATAATGTGCGGCATGAGACCGATAGCCACCAATATCGCCGATTTCGAGACCCTGCGAAAGTCCAATCTTGTCTACGTGGACAAGACCGCGCACCTGCACCGCCTCATCACCAAGCCGGGCAGCACGTTCTTCTTCTGCGCCCGTCCGCGGCGGTTCGGCAAGTCGCTCAGCGTCACGACGATGAAGTCCATCTTCCTCGGTCACCGCGAGTTCTTCGACGGCC
>CAVDWI010000142.1:0-4521 GCA_963612485.1 Barnesiella intestinihominis | reverse complement strand
CGAAGGATCTCGGCACCCAGAAGGAGCAGAAGATCACGATCACCGCGGCGGGCGGTCTCTCGAAGGAGGAAATCGAGAAGATGCGCAAGGACGCGGAAGCCCACGCGGCGGAAGACGAGAAGCGTCACGCCGAAGTCGAGGAGCGCAACAAGGCCGACGGTCTCGCGTTCCAGGTCGAGAAGACCCTGAAGGACGCGGGCGACAAGATCGCCGCCGACAAGAAGGCCCCTGTCGAAGCCGCGCTGAAGGCGCTCAAGGACGAACTCGCGAAGAATCCGCCCGCGCCGATCGCCGACATCAAGGCGAAACAGGAAGCCCTCATGAAGGCGATGGAACCCGTCGCGCAGGAGATGTATGCGTCGGCCCAGGCCGGACAGGCTGCGGGCGCGCAGCCCGGCGGCGACGCGAATCCGGGCGCGGGTACGCCGCCGCCGAACGCGGGTGCGTCGGGCGACGCCGGCAAGGGCAAGAACGGCGATGACGTCGTCGACGCCGACTTCACGATGAAGTAAGGCGAATCAGTCAAACCAGTTTCCATACACTAACGAAAAGGAGAAAAACAAATGAAGATCAGACCTTTGGGTGATCGCGTGCTCGTGGAGCCCATCGAGGAAAAGGAACAGACCGTCGGCGGAATCATCATTCCCGATTCGGCGAAGGAAAAGCCGATGCAGGGCAAGGTGATTGCGGTTGGCAAGAAGCTTGACAAGGACGGCAAGGAGATTGCGTTCGACGTCAAGGCCGGCGACACGGTTCTCCTGCCGAAGTACGGCGGGACGGAAGTCAAGATTGACAGCAAGAAGCTCCAGCTCGTCCGCGAAGAGGACCTGTTGGGTGTCGTTGAGAAGTAAGAGCAATGGACGGGGGAGACCAGTCTCCCCCGCACCTCCACAAAAGGAATTAGGAGACAAGAAACTATGGCTAAGCAGATTAAGTTCGACGCGGATGCGCGTCAGAAGATCCTGGCGGGAATCGAGAAGCTCTCGGCCGCCGTCACCTCCACGCTGGGACCCTCCGGCCGGAACGTGATTCTCGACAAGAAGTTCGGTTCGCCCCAGATCACCAAGGACGGCGTGACGGTGGCGAAGGAGATCGAACTCCCCGACCCGTTCGAGAACATGGGTGCGCAGATGGTGAAGGAAGTCGCCTCGAAGACGAATGACGTCGCGGGCGACGGCACCACGACGGCGACCCTCCTCGCCGAGGCGATCTACCGCGAAGGTCTCAAGAACCTCACCGCCGGTGCGAACGCGATGGCCCTCAAGGCCGGTATCGACAAGGCGACGGCCGCCGTCACCGAATCGATTGCCAAGCTCTCGAAGAAGGTGAAGAGCGCGGACGAGATCGCGCAGGTCGCGACGATTTCCGCCAACGGCGACACGGAGATCGGCAAGATGATTTCCGACGCGATGGACAAGGTCGGCAAGGAAGGCACGATTACCGTCGAAGAGGCGAAGACGCTTGAGTCGACGCTGGACGTCGTCGAGGGCATGCAGTTCGACAAGGGCTACCTCTCGCCGTATTTCGTCACGTCGCCCGAAGACATGGAGTGCGAGCTCGAGAACCCGTTCATTCTCCTCTTCGAGAAGAAGATCTCGAACCTTCAGGATATGCTCCCGCTGCTCCAGTCCGTCGCGAAGACGGGTCGTCCGCTGATGATCATCGCGGAGGACGTCGAGGGCGAGGCGCTCGCGACGCTCGTCGTGAACAAGCTGCGCGGCACGTTCCAGGTCTGCGCGGTCAAGGCGCCGGGCTTCGGCGACCGCCGGAAGGCGATTCTCGAGGACATCGCGATTCTCACGGGTGGCAAGCTCATCAGCGAGGATCTCGGCATCAAGCTTGAGAACGTGCAGCTCACCGACCTCGGCCGTGCGAAGAAGGTCGTCGTTGACAAGGACAACACGACCATCGTCGAGGGTCTCGGCAAGAAGGTCGACATCGAGGCGCGGGTTGCCATCATCAAGAAGCAGATCGAGGAGACGACCTCCGACTACGACCGCGAGAAACTGCAGGAGCGTCTCGCCAAGCTCGCGGGCGGCGTTGCGCTGATCAAGGTCGGCGCGGCCACCGAGGCGGCGATGAAGGAGAAGAAGGATCGCGTCGATGACGCGCTCCACGCCACCCGTGCGGCGGTCGAGGAGGGCATCGTTCCCGGCGGCGGCGTCGCCTATCTCCGTGCGCAGAAGGCCATCGAGGCCCTCAGCCTCGAAGGTGACGAACTCGTCGGCGCGAAGATCATCGAACGCGCGATCGAGGCTCCCCTGCGCAAGCTCGTCAACAATGCGGGTCAGGAAGCCGCGCTTGTCATCGCCAACGTCAAGAAGGCGACCGGCACGAACGGCTACAACGTCCGCACGGGCGAATACTGCGACCTCATCAAGGCGGGCGTCGTCGATCCGGCGAAGGTCACGCGCTCGGCCCTGCAGAACGCCGCGTCGATTGCGGGTCTTCTGCTCACGACCGACTGCATGGTCACGGACATTCCCGAGAAGAAGGAAGCCTGCGGCTGCGGCGGTCACGGCGGTGCGCCCGACATGGGCGGCATGATGTAAGCCGTCGCACGCAAATGCGAAACGAAAGCGGATGTCCGAAAGGATGTCCGCTTTCGTTTTTGGCAAAAAACAGCGGAACTCGCGGTGATTTCATAATATTTGAAAATACCCCCTTGAACTTTCGGGTGAAAATCGGGTATAATATGCACTCATTTTGTAAACACAAGGAGCAGTTAGAAGAAATGGCAAAGCGTGACATCCCGCTCGAAAGAGTGCGTAACTTCGGCATCATGGCCCACATCGACGGCGGCAAGACGACGACGTCGGAGCGTATCCTCTACTATTCGGGCAAGAACTACAAGATCGGCGAAGTGCACGACGGTGCGGCGACGATGGACTTCATGGTTCAGGAGCAGGAGCGCGGCATTACGATTCAGTCCGCCGCGACGTGCGTGACGTGGGGGCAGTACCGCCTCTCGCTGATCGACACTCCCGGACACGTGGACTTCACGGCGGAAGTGGAGCGTTCGCTCCGTGTGCTCGATGGCGCGGTCGCGCTCTACTGCGCGGTCGGCGGCGTTCAGCCCCAGTCCGAGCAGGTGTGGCGTCAGTCCGAGAAGTACAAGGTTCCGAAGATTGCGTTCGTCAACAAGATGGACCGCGTCGGCGCGAACTTCTACAGCGTCATGGACCAGATGCGCGAGCAGCTTCACGCGAATCCCGTGCCGATGGTGATCCCGATTGGCGCGGCGGATAGCTTCGAGGGCATCATCGACCTCATTTCGATGAAGGCTCTCTACTATGATATGAAGAGCCTCGGCAAGACGGTTATCGAAAAGGACATCCCCGAGGAACTCAAGGCGAAGGCCGAGGAATACCGCCAGAAGATGGTCGAGTCCGCCGCCGAGCAGGACGACGCGTTGATGGAGAAGTTCTTCGCGGGCGAGGAACTCACGAACGAGGAAATCAAGAAGGCGATCCGCAAGGGATGTCTGGCGCGGACGATTACGCCGGCGTTCTGCGGTTCGGCGTTCAAGGACAAGGGCGTTCAGCAACTCCTCGACGGCGTGTGCGACTACCTGCCCTCCCCGCTCGATGCCGGTCCTGCCGTTTCGCAGGACAATCCCGAGGAGACGCGCCCCGTCAGCGACGACGCGCCGTTCTGCGGTCTCGCGTTCAAGATCATGTCCGACAAGAACATGGGCAAGATCACCTTCGTCCGCGTCTATTCGGGCGTGATGAAGCTCGGTGCGGAACTCCTCGACTCGACGATCAACCAGGAACAGCGCATTTCGCGTCTCTTCCGCATGCACGCGAACAAGCACGAGCCGCTTGACGAGGCGCGCGCGGGTGACATCGTGGCGTGCGTCGGTCTCACGCAGACCCGCACGGGCGACACGCTTTGCGATCCCGAGCACCCGATTACGCTCGAGTCCATCGACTTCCCGGCGCCGGTCATCTCGGTCGCCGTCAAGCCGAAGAGCCGTGGCGACAACGAGAAGCTCGGCGTCGCGCTCCACGCGCTCGCGATGGAAGACCCGACCTTCGTCGTCACATTCGATCAGGAGACGAGCGAGACGATCATCGCCGGCATGGGCGAGCTCTACCTTGAGGTCATCGTCGACCGCCTGAAGCGCGAGTTCAACGTCGAGTGCGACGTCGGCGCGCCGCAGGTCGCCTACCGCGAGACGATCACCGTCCCGGTGGACAACGAGTATAAGCACGTCAAGCAGTCCGGCGGCCGTGGCCAGTATGCGCACGTCTGCCTCAAGCTCGAGCCGCAGGAGCCCGGCAAGGGCTTCGAGTTCGTCAACGAGGTCAAGGGCGGCGTCATCCCGACGGAATACATCCCGGCGGTCGAGAAGGGCGTCAAGAAGGCGCTCGAGTCCGGCCCTCTCGCGGGCTTCCCGGTCGTGGACGTCAAGGCGACGGTCTACTTCGGCTCCTACCACGAGGTCGACTCGAACGAGTTCGCGTTCATCACCTGCGCGATGCAGTGCTTCAAGCAGGCGTTCATGAAGGCGAAGCC
>CAVDWI010000141.1:0-4588 GCA_963612485.1 Barnesiella intestinihominis | reverse complement strand
GTGCGCCCCACGAGACGCCGGCGATCTGCCCGACCCAGGCGGCCTTCATCCGGTCGCGGTAGTCCGCAAGCGAAATCCTCCGCACGGACTGTTCAGGCGCTTTCGCCGTGGCAACGGCAAATTCCTTCGGCATCGCGGCAGACGCCGCGAATGGCAGAGCCACAAGCGCGGCAATCGTAATCCTCATGTGCATATCCTCCCGGTCTGATTTCGGAGCATTGAATAGCGCTTGCGCCGCGTCGCCCGATATCCGCACGGTCCGCACGGACCTTGCGGCGGTTTCACCTTGCAGTGCAAGAATATGACGAACAGTCTCAATGCGTTGGCGATTAGGAACAGCATTATCGGAAACGCCAAGACCACTGCCAAGACGATCCGCGTCAATATCCAGCCGCTGCTTCTTTTGCTCATTGCCGCTTATTATACCAAAGTTCGGCGTGTCGCCGTCGATTTCCAAATCACGAGAGAACCACATTCGCTTGCAGAGCCCCGCCTGAACCGCCGAAAAACGAACCAAGGAAAAAAATGGTAAAATACTCGCATGGAGCAAAGAACTTTCTCTGCCGAGGAACTCTCGAAGGCGTTCACCGAGAACCGTGAACGTCTCCTGATGCTTGTCCGAAAAAGCCTGAACCCCATTCTGCTCCGCCGCTTCTCGTATGAGGACGTGCTCGCCGAGGCGTATGCGGCGGCGGCGCACCGCCTCGACTACTTCGCTGCGAATGCGGAGGTGCCCGTCTACTTCAAGTTCCGCACCATCCTCTTGCAGACTTTGACCGACCTCGAACGCAAGCACCTCAAGGCCGAGTCCCGCGACATCTACAAGGAAGTCGATGTCCCCGACCGTTCCGACGGCGAGAACTCCAACGCCCCGACGTGGAGTCGCTTTGCCGCCGACGTCACATCCCCCGCCTCCCGCGTTGACCGTACGGAACGCCATCATCTCCTACGCACGGCACTCGCCGCACTTCCCGAATCCGATAGGCAAATCCTCACCCTTCGCCATTTCGACGGATACGGCAACGGCGAATGCGCGGCGATTCTCAACATCGACCCGAAGGCCGCCTCCATCCGCTATGTCCGCGCCCTCGAACGCCTGCAGGCGCGACTGATGGAACTTTCCTGCTTCAGGAGTTAGACAATGGACTCTACGATGGATACGCCGATTCCCGACACCCTTCGCACACTCGCCGCCGAACTGGACGCGCTTGCGGGACGCTCCACCGCGCCTTCCGCCGCATCGGCGGAGGAACTTCCCCGACTTGACGGAACGGACTATCGGCTTCTCCGCAAGATCGGCGAAGGCGGCATGGGGGTGGTCTACCTTGCGCGGCAGATTTCCCTCGACCGCGAGGTGGCGGTCAAGGTTCTCTCGCCCGACCTTGCCGCCGACCCGGCCTTTCGTGCGCGGTTCACGGCGGAATCACGGCTCGTCGCCCGCCTTCACCATCCGAACATCGTCCAGGTTCTCTCCGCCGGCACGACTGATTCGGACTGCTATTTCGCCATGGAACTCATCCACGGCACGACGGCCGAGAACACGACCTTTCCCACGCTTGAATCCGTCCTCACGCTCGGCGTAACGCTCGCGGACGCACTCGACTACGCCCACCGTTGCTGTGGCGTCATCCATCGCGACGTCAAGCCGTCGAACGTGTTCGTCGCGGAGGACGGGAGCGTGAAGATCGGGGACTTCGGTCTCGCCTGTCTTGCGGACGAAGTCGCCGACCGTGCGAGCGGCACGCGCAAGTATATGGCTCCCGAACAGGTCTCGGACGGGACGATTACTCCCGCCTGTGACCAGTATGCGCTCGGGCTAATGCTGATGGAACTTGCGGCAGACTTCCCCGAAATCCGCTGCGATGCCGACCTCGTCGCCATCTTCGCCCGTGCAACGGCACATTCCCCCATTGACCGCTACGCCTCGACAGGGATGTTCGCGGCAGATTTGCGCCACTACCTCGCCCACGAACCCGTCGCCGCCAATCCACCCACGTTTTTCCACCGCGTCGGGCTATGGTGGCGGCGGTATCCTCTCGCGGCGTTTGGTGCGCTGCTCGCGACGGTTTGCTTCGCGGCATTCCTCGTCACGCTTGTCATCGCCTACCTGCATGCTTCAAGTTCACTCAGCCTTGCCCAGCGCACGGTGGAGACGCTCGCCGAACGCTTCCCCGAAAACGGTGAAATCAGGCGAGCCGCACGGCAGATCCAGTCGGAACGAAAAGTCCGCTCCCGCGTCAAGACCCACGCCGACAGGACAAATGTCCCCTTGCGGCAACAGCCGTTCAGGCGACAAGAAAATCGTCTACAACCTTAAGTCGCGGGATAAGCTCGAGCGGATAGTGCGTCCCGAAACGCTTCTCCGCCTCCATTACAAGGCGCAGATGATTCACGCTATCCCACTCGGGAATGGAGCCGCAGGCGGAATCGCCGTTCAACTTCTCGCGTGAGACGCCAAACACGCCCGCCGCGAACGAAACGAACGCCTCACGGTAGAGGTCGCGCACGGTGCGCAGTTCGAGAAAGCGGTCAATCGTGAGCGGTGCCGCCCAGTCGTTCTCCAGCGTGACGAGCAGACCGAACGCCTTCAGGGAACACCAGCCGTCGAGCGTGCGAAACTCATCGTCAAGGTTAAGAGTCTCAACCTCCAGCACGTCCGCAACCGCCTTGACGAAGCAATTCATTTCCGCCGCGTCTTTCCCCGCCTCACGACAAGCGCAACCGACGCGGCTGAAACGGCGACTGTGCCGAGAAGGGAGAGGATGCCCAGCGCCAACGTCAGCGGTTTCGGACGCGGCAAGGGGTCTTTTTCAGGAAGAAAAGGGGCCGAGGTATTCAGGAAGAGGGCGACGTTCGAGTCCTCCATATCCGCCGCACGGATTCCCTTCGGGGAAAGGTGGTAAGTGTCGATCGGCTCCGCCCGCCTCGCCAGAATCCACTCGCAGAGCGACTTATCTTCCTTCAGCTGCCGCAGCGTCGCCCACAGATAGCGCACATTCCCGTCCTTCAGGTCGCTCGTCATCGGGATGTCGCGGGCGATGAAACTCCACGCGACAAGTCCGTTGCCGCCTTCAATCATATCGGCGACAAGCCCGCGTCCCCGCCGCCGGATGTCGTCCGCCGCCGAATTCTTCCCCCGCACGACGGAAAGGTCGATCGGAGCACAGTAGAGACGGTCGATGCGAGCGAGATCGACCGCACCGACAATGACGACCGCCGCGAGTGCGACCGTTCCCCAAAGACTTTTCAGTCGGTCGATTCGTCCCAATCGGTCAATGCCGTATGCCGCGAGCACGGCGAGGCAGAGTTCCGTCAGGTGATGCCACTTGACGGGAGCACGGAGGTAGTCGCCGAACGGCAGGGCGTAGACGAGCCGGTAGACGACCTCGCAGTAGCGACCCATCGAGAAAAGCCAGAACACAACTGCCGCGACGGCGAAGAACACGACCTCGAACGACACACGGCGACGCACGAACAGAGTTCCGACGCCGCACAGTGCCAGAAGGCACGTCACCCAACCGACGTAGAGCGAGTGCTGGCGGTAGTTCCCGACCGAGGCGTTGAGCGGACGGCCGAGCCGCCCCGTGTAGGGGCGCACGTCCTTCCCCGACTGGCGACCAAGCCCGAGCGTCATCGGGCAACTCGTGTCGCCGTGGATGCGTGGCACGAAAAACTCGAGCGTATCCTCCGGCGGCATCGACCAGTTCGTCGTGAAGATCCACCGCGCCTCGTCGTCGCTTTGCGCCGCGCCCTTCGAGTCCGCGATTTGCTTATCGCGTCCCGCGAGGTCGCCCGTCAAAGCCGAATGGAAACTTACCGCGCCGATGACGAGAAACGAAGCCGCCGCGAGGGCAATGCCCTTCCACGCCGGGAACTTGCGCTCCCGGATGCAGCACCAGACGAAGTAGACGCCCGTGAACGCAGAGAAGAGAAGCCAAAGGTCGGGCTGATAGAAACTGCCCCACGCGAGACACGCGCCGAGCAGAAGCCAATGCCGCGCCCCGTTCTTCCGCACCGCACGGTCGGCGAGACCGAACGCGAAAACCCCGTAGGTCATCCACTGAAACCAGCCGAAATGTCCGGCGGAAAAGAGCGAGAACCAGTAGCCGGAAAACGCGAGGAGGAGTCCACCCCCGTAGGCGGCAAGACGCGAAAGCCCCCTGCCGCGCAGGAAGTAGACGAGACCGAGCGCGGCGAAATAGGCGGCGAGCGCATACTGCAACTCCTGCCAGAAGTAGGGCGAGCCGAGAAATGCCGTGAGGTCGCCCGGCACGAACTTGCCGCTCTCAAGCCAATGTCGCGCCCAGCGCGTGAGCCACGACGAGAAGTCAAGCGGATGCGTCACGGGGCAGTCCGGCATCACCGGGGCCACCGAAAGCGACCACGTGCCCCAGAAGACGAACGCCGCCAAGACCGCGAAGATGGCGGTGAAGGCGGCGAACCATGCGTGTTTCGGACGCATCCGCATGGGGTTTAGTTTAGGCGACCTTGCCGAGGGCGATCAGAGCGAACACCATCGCGAAGATGGCGACGGTCTCGATGATGCCGAGCGCGGCGAGGTAGTTCGTGAAGCCCTGGTTCGTCTCGG
>CAVDWI010000140.1:0-4645 GCA_963612485.1 Barnesiella intestinihominis | reverse complement strand
CGAGACGGAAACGGGCGCAACGGGAGGGTCGCAGTTCACTGCGACCGAAGCCCCCTCTCCCGATCTCAACGGCCAAACAAACCCGCCCGAAACTACGAGTCTTGCCGCGCCCGCCCCGGCGGGCGCAACGGCGGAGGGCTGACACAATGGCAAAGCCCGGCATTCTCCAACGGCTCACCAAGGGCTGGCTTCTCTCCGGCAAGAACTTCCCCGGCTTCGCCGATACCTTCAACTACGCGGTAGACCGCATCGAGAATCTCAAGGGCGACTTCGACACCAACCCGAAGGACGGCTACGTCACCGTCGACAGCACCGACCCCGAACATCCCGTCATCCGCCTTGCGAAAATCCCGGAAGGGGGCGGCGGAAGCGCGTCGGTGTTGCCGGGGTGCTTCGACCTCGACGAGAACTACAATTTCGTCAACCGCTACTACCGCGTCGAGCAGTTCCTCTTCGAGGTGGGCGAGTGCTCGGTTTCCGGCGCGGGGCTGTATTACCTCTTCCTGCCGCAGAGCGGGCAGGGAGACGCAAGCGTCGAAAGCGTGGCGAGCGTCAGCGCGTACAACTCCCTCGCCGCGAACCTCGAATCCTCGGTGATACCGCTGTATCTCGTCACCGAGAATGAAGATGCCACATACAGCGTCGTGGACTTGCGCAACGTGCCGACGGCGGCGGTGTGGTCTGTCACGGGAGCGAGCGTGTAAATGGCGACGGTCACAAGCGAAGAAATCGGCAAGTGGTTGCCTGACGTCGAGGGCGGCGGTGCGCCGTCGTCAATCCCCTGCCACGTGGAGCAGTCGTCGGGCGCGGGGAATCCCGTGACCGTGCCGGGTCTCTTCCGCCTCGCCGACAAGTCCACCCGCCGTGGGTTCGCCGCGCTGGTGGAGGGCGCAATCGAGCGCGGCGCGCTCGTCCCCTCGACCCTCGATGACGTGACGGCGGTGGGCGTGGACGCGGATCTATCCGCCTCGCCATTCGCCGGGATGTTGCCGTCCATCCCCGAACGGCAGGGGTATCCCGGACTAGACCCCGCGAAATACGCTCGCCCGCCGCACTGGCTCTGGCAGCAGTGGTTTCTCGCCGAGACGCTCCGCATTCTGCGGAGGTCGGGTTTTTCCTCTGAGCCGGAGGGCAGGGGGCTGCACATCTTCGTCCCCTTCACCCTCGGCAAGTATTCGGGCGACACGTGGACTCGCGTCACGCCGACGAGCGCGGGCGAAGTCTTCCCGACGCTCGACAAGGATTCATCCCCGCCCGCGTCCGCCTATGCGCTCGGGCAGACGGTGTGCAAGGCTCTCGCGAAGTTCGGGCTTTGCCTGCCGAACACCACTGGCAGCTGGTCGCTGATGGTCGACGATTACCTCGGCAATGGCACGGACGCGCTGACGCAGTTCGTCCTGAAGGCACTCGCCCTCGCGTCATACGGCAGTCAACGCTACCCGTTCCCGTATTACATCGGCGGCATGACGGACGACGACAAAGATTATTCGGACGTCCCCGACAGCGACTGGAACCCAATCTTCGAGGGACGCGACTGCACGATGACTGCGCTTTCGCAGTTTGACGGGCTGTGGATACCGATTGTCCGTGCGTTCGCGAACGGCGACGAAGACGCGCTGAACGCGATTCCGTCGAACCGTGACACGGGCTGGGACATTGCGATCTACAACGGCGTCATGCCGTTTGCCTCGTATTCGATTTATGCCGGGCGCCGCTTCAACGGATTCCTCTACGCCGCCGCCGCAATCACGCTCGCACGCCTTTCCCCGTTCGGGCTGTTCACGCTCGCGGGCGAATACGCCGCGAGTTCGGGCGCGACCGCCGTCAGCCGCCTCGCCGCCGGAATCTACCACGCCAAACTCGCCCTCTCCTGCATTTACTCCGTCTCGCCCGTCATCGACGAAGCGACCAACAAATGGACGGGGGAAGTCACCGTATCCTATTCCGCCGGCTATGAGCCGTGGACGACCGGCGAATCGCTGGCGGAGGGCAAGATGGAGTGGAGCGTCTCCGCCCCGTCCGTCACGAGCAATAGGGGACATGTGACCGAGGTTCGCAAGACGGATTATGACGTCCCCGCCTATATTGCAGACGCTTTTCTCGCGGGCTCGTCGGGCGCGGACAGCATACAGAACACTCTTGCCAACTGGGGGTTTACGGACTTCAACGTGCGCGAGCCGAATGACAAGACGAAAGATTGGTCTTGGTACGATCAACATGAATGCACACTCATTTTCGCGAAGTTTGATTTTGCATCGATCAAAGCCATGATTGACAACGACGGCGCTCCCGAACTGTACAGGACTGTCAACGATCCAACAGTCAGCGAGAGCATACCGGCGGCGGGGAGAGTCTCGCTTTCGGCGCGTATGCCGGGCGTATCGCCCGCGCTGCACGGCGACCCCGACCTGACGGGCTTGCGCGACTATCCCTGCAGGGGCGCAATCGCTGGCGGCTATGCATCGGGCGGAAACCTGTGGTCGCTTTGGGCTGGCACCGTCACGGGCGCGGGGACCGGCGACGAAAGCCCCGTCCACGCAATCCCCAAGAGCGCCTACACCCTGCAGAGCGGCGACGCGACTCCGGCGGACGCGACCGCCTTCAAGTCCGCGCACGTCGACGCGGCGCGGCAGACCGCCGAACGCGCATTCCCGCTTCTCCGCAACGGCGACACCTACACCGTGACGGACGCGAGCGGCACGGAGGTCACGAAGTCGCGAAACTACCTCTTCTCACGTGACGCGATCGAGACGCTCGGACAGGAACTTCATGACGCCTTCCCGCCGAAGAGCGAGATAGAGGCTGCCGTCTCGCAGGTTGAGGGCGACGGCGGATGGGGCAAGCCGAACCTGCCGACGAACTGCGCCGTCATGATATTTGTCAATGCTGACGGATCTATCAGGCGCATCGTAGTTGCATCATACAGTGGCGCGTATTTTGTCACGTATGGTGGGATAGAATATTGTAATGTGACGGTGTTTAAGTTGACCCTCACGGTTTCCGAGTATCGCAACGGCGGCACGTTCGGGGTTGACCTTGCAAACGACTACTACCCCGACCTTGCGCACTACGACCCGTGGAGCGCGTCGCTCACCTTCGGCGGCTGCCTCGGCGCGTTCGACTGGGCGTGGAAGGCAATCAAGTTGGGGTAGTTCCCCTCGCCCCTGCAGTCCTGCCGCCCCGCGCTCCGCGCGCGGGCGCGTCACCCCCCCCCTACCCAAGCGCCTCCACCGCCGCCCGCGCACGCGCTATCTGCTCGTCCTCCGCCGCCTCGAACGAATACCTGTCCGTCACGCGCGACCCGTCCGCGTGCCCAAGAGCCGCACGCGCCGCGTCAAGCCCGAAACCACGCCGAACCGCCGTCCCGAACGTGTGCCGCAGTCGGTTCACCCCCCACGGCTCGATACCCCCGCGAATACACGCCTCCTTCACCGCGCGGCCATAACTCTGCGTCGTCCACGCCTCACCAGGACGGTGCGCCGCGTTCTCCTTCGCCCGCGTGTACCTCTCGTCACGGCACGGGTAGAACGGACTCGTCCGCGCCGCCCGCTTCGCCGCCATCCTCTCCGCCACCGCCGCCACGGGCGAGAACGGGCGCTCCCCGCCCCGGTGCCGCCCCAGTATCTCACGCGCCCTCGGACCGATCAGCACCACCCTCGGCTGGCTCCGCCACTCGTTCTTGTGGTGCTCCGGGCGGTAGACCCACGGCACGCCGCTCTCGTCGATGTCACGCCACCTCATCGCGCACAGCTCCCCAGGACGCATCCCCGTCAGCCGGTGGACGCGCACCATGTCAGCCGTGTTCGGCATCAAGAGCGGAAGCGTCGCCTCCACCACCGAATCCGCCACCGGGCGCACCGGCTCGGTCTCCCGCGCCGCGCTCCTGTTGCGCTTCAGCGGGCGCACCTGCGAGAGTTCCGCCGCCGTCCCCGCACGTATCAGGCTCTCGTCAAGGGCCCACGGCACCAGCCTGTGCGTCACTATGCGCATGTAGCGGTTCACCGTCTCCCGCGCAAGCCCGCGCCTCACGTGCGCGTCGCGCACCGCGAGGAGGTCGGCGTGGACGAGTTCGGCGACGGGCCGCCGCCCGAACATCTCACGCAGGGGACGCAGGGCTATCGTGCAGTTCGCGCTCTCGCTCCCGCCCCGGTAGTAGACCTCCGCATAGGCGAGAAACCGCCCGCACAGGTCGTCCACGCTGATCCCAGTCGTCGGCGCGGCGCGGTTGCGCCTCGTCGCCTCCTCCCAGATCCGCCGCGCCGCCTCGAACGCCATCTCCTTCGGACGGTCGGACTTCATCGCAGTCCCGCTCCCAGGTGCGCACAGCGGACGCTTCCGCCGCCGCTCCTCGCCCGGCAGCCGGACGTCGTAGTACCAGTACCCGTGGTTGTCGTACACCGTGCCGCGCATCCTGCGGCAGTCTCTTCTCTGCATCGCCGTTCTTCCGCCCGGCGTCCCCGCCGAGCGGCCTCTTGCGGACCCCGCCGGACGGGCGGTGCCCTAATGTGCGCCACAAACCCGAAACCAGGCTCGCGGCAATGCTCTTCCGGGGAACGGCATACCCCGCATTTCCTGACGTTTCAATGGTCGGAGCGGAGGGATTTGAACCCTCGGCCTTTTGCTCCCGAAGCAAACGCGCTACCAG
>CAVDWI010000139.1:0-4742 GCA_963612485.1 Barnesiella intestinihominis | reverse complement strand
TCTCGGCGGACGACCCCGGCATGCACTCCTCGCAGAACGAGCAGGACAACCGCAATCTGGCGAAGTTCGCCCGTGCGCCGCTCTTCGAGCCGTCCGACAGTCAGGAGGCCTACGACATGGTGCGCGAGGCGTTCGAGATTTCCGAGGAGTTCCAGGTTCCGGCCATCATCCGCCTGACCACGCGCACGAGCCATTCCGCGTCACTTGTGGATCTCGGGGACTTCGATCCGAAGCCGCACGAACTCATCCCCTACGTAAAGAACATCCGCAAGACGATCCCCGTGCCGATGTTCGCGCGCGGACACCGCCTTGCCGCGCAGGAACGGACGCTTGCGATGGAGAAGGCCGCGTGTGAGTCGAAGCTGAACCGCGTCATTCCCGGCAAGAAGGAACTCGGCATCATCACCTCGGCGGTCGCCTTCCAATATGTGCGCGAAATCTTCCCGGAATACACGATTCTGAAACTCGGCTGGACGAATCCGCTCCCGAAGGGATTGGTCAAGGACTTCGCGAAGTCGGTTGACCGTCTGCTCGTCGTCGAGGAACTCGATCCGTTCCTTGAGGATCAGGTGAAGGCGCTCGGGCTGAAGGTCGTCGAGCACAAGACGGAACTCAACATGCTCGAACTCAACGCCGACCGCCTGCAGAACCTGCGGCACGAACTTCTCGGCGACGTACCCGAAGCGAAGGCGGGACAGCCCGACCCGGCGCTGCCGACGCGTCCGCCCGTGCTGTGCGCGGGGTGCGGTCACCGCGGCGTCTTCTACGTGCTGTCGAAACTGAAGGCGACGGTGACGGGCGACATCGGGTGCTACACGCTCGGGGCGTTTCCTCCGCTCAGCGCGATGGACTCGACGATTTGCATGGGGGCCTCGATCGGCAACGCGGCGGGTATGCGCAAGGCGGGGCTGAAGGGGCGCATCTGCGCGGTTCTGGGCGATTCGACCTTCTTCCACAGCGGCATGACGGGCATTCTCTCCGCCCTTTACAACGGTACGCCCGTGACAACGGTCGTGCTCGACAACCGCATCACGGCAATGACGGGTCACCAGGACAACCCCGGCACGGGCAAGACCCTGACGGGCGACCCCGCGCCCGTCACCGAGATCGGCGACATCGCGAAGGCGATGGGCTACAAGAAGGTCGTGAAGGTCTCGGCGGACGACCTGGCGGAACTCGAGAAGGTGCTGAAGGACGCGATGGACGGCGACGAGGGTGCGCTCATCATCGCCTACGCGCCGTGCCGAATCGCGGCGAAACTGACGAAGGAAGGCCTCTGCGAAGTCGATTCCGAGAAGTGCCGCGCCTGCGGGGCCTGCTTCAAGATGGGGTGTCCCGCAATGACGCGCGGCGTGGAGTTGCGTCCGGGTGCGTTCCAGATGGTGATCGACCCGAATCTCTGCGCGGGCTGCAAGCAGTGCGGCCAGGTCTGCAAGTTCGGCGCCATCAAGCGCGTGCGGTAAGGCGTAAGGCGAGGCGACACGCGGATGAACAAGGTGATTCTCAAGCCCGGACGCGAACGCTCCCTCAGGCGGCGGCATCCGTGGATCTTCTCGGGAGCGATTGCGGAGGGCGCGGCGGAATCGGGCGAGACGGTGGAAGTCTGCGCGGCGAACGGCGAGACGCTCGGCTACGGGAGTTTCTCGCCCCTTTCGCAGATTCGCGTGCGGATGCTCTCCTTTGACGCGAAGACCGTGCCGGACGCGGCGTTTGTCGCGGCGCGGGTCGAGGCGTCGGTGGCGCGGCGGGCGGACTTCTTCGCGGCGGGTGCGACGAACGCCCTTCGGCTCGTCAACGCCGAAAGCGACGCGCTGCCGGGCGTGGTCGCCGATTATTACGCGGGATGGGTCGTCTGCCAGTTCACGAGCGCGGGCTCGGAATACTGGAAGGCGACAATCGCCGAAACCCTGATGAAATGCGCCCCGAACTGTGCGGGCGTGTGCGAACGCCGCGACGTGGACGTGCGGCGGAAGGAGGGGCTCGCGGCGGAGGGCTTCGCCGTGCTGGCGGGCGCGGAACCGCCCGAACTCATCGAAATCACGGAAGGTCCCGTCAAATACCTCGTGGACGTCCGGAAGGGACACAAAACAGGCTTCTACCTCGATCAGCGCGAGGCGCGGCAGACGGTCGGTTCGTTCGCGAAGGGTGCGGACGTGCTGAACTGCTTCTCCTACACGGGCGGCTTCGGTCTCTACGCGCGGGCGAACGGTGCAGCCTCGGTCACGCAGGTTGACATTTCCCATGACGCGCTCGAACTCGCCAAGCGGAACGCGGCACTTTCGTCGTGCGGCGCGGCAAGAATGGATTATGTCGAGGCGGACGTGTTCAAGTATCTGCGCACGTGCCGCGACAGCGGCAGGCAGTTCGACTTGATTGTGCTCGACCCGCCGAAGTTCGCGGAATCCCGTTCGCAGGTAATGAAGGCGGCGCGGGGCTACAAGGACATCAACCTCCTCGCAATGAAACTCCTAAAACCGAACGGCATACTCGCGACATTTTCCTGTTCGGGCGCAATGACGACGGAACTCTTCGACAAGGTGCTTGCCGAGGCCGCTGAGGATGCGGGGCGCGACTTCCAGATAATCGCCCGAACGCGGCAGGGCGCGGATCACCCCGTGGCACTCGCCTTCCCCGAAGGTCTTTACCTTAAGGGTCTCATTCTTCGCGCAAGTGGGACAGATTGTCCCATTTGATGCGGCAAAAGGGCGGCACGGGCGGTTTTCGGGGCGATGGCATACGCCCTGCTTATCAGTCTTCCGTGGAGCAACCCTCCACGAAGGAGAATAAAGTATGAACGCAAGTTATGAACCACCGGAAGACAACGAGAAGTGTCTTGAGAAGTATGGCACGGATCTGACCGCCCTCGCACGGGCGGGCAAGCTCGATCCCGTCATCGGTCGTGATACCGAGATTCGGGACGTGATTCGCATCTTGTCGCGCAAGACGAAAAACAACCCCGTGCTGATTGGCGAGCCGGGCGTGGGTAAGACGGCCATCGTCGAAGGGCTTGCCCAGCGAATCAACCGCGGCGACGTGCCGGAGGGACTGAAAGACCGCACGGTCTTCTCGCTCGACATGACCGCGCTGATGGCGGGCGCGATGTATCGCGGACAGTTCGAGGAGCGCCTGAAAGCCGTCCTTAAGAAGATTAAGGAGTCGGAGGGCAAGATCATCCTCTTCATCGACGAGATCCACACCATCGTGGGCGCGGGCAAGACGGAAGGCTCGTCCGATGCGGGCAATATGCTCAAGCCGATGCTGGCGCGCGGCGAACTGCACTGCGTGGGTGCGACGACCCTTGACGAATACCGCAAGTATATGGAGAAGGACGCGGCGCTTGAGCGGCGCTTCCAGCCAGTCATGGTCGAGCCGCCCTCCGAGGAGGATGCCATTTCGATTCTGCGCGGCATCAAGGAACGCTTCGAGAAATACCACAACGTGCACATCCGCGACGAAGCCCTCGTGAGCGCGGTCGTGCTGTCGTCGCGCTACATCCAGGATCGCTTCCTACCCGACAAGGCAATCGACCTCCTGGACGAGGCGTGTGCGCGAATCCGTACGGAGATGGACTCGTGTCCGCAGGAACTCGATGAGATTTCGCGGCACGTGCGCCGTCTTGAGATTGAGGAAATCGCCCTGAAGAAGGAAAAGGACGACGCCTCGAAGAAGCGGCTTGTCGAATTGCAGGACGAGTTGAAGGACTTGAAGGCGAAATCCGACAAGATGACCGCGCAGTGGAACGAGGAGAAGGGCGCGCTTGAGGACGTGCGCCGCGTGCGCAACCGCCTTGAGGAAGAGAAGAATCGCTATGAGATGGCTCTGACGCGGGGCGACAACGAGACGGCGGCACGGCTGAAATACGGCGTGATTCCCGAACTCGAGAAGAAACTGAAACAGCACGAGGAAGACCTGCGGGCGAAGTCCGACGGTGCGTTGCTCCGTGAGGAGGTGACGGCGGACGAGATTGCCGAGGTCGTGTCGCGCTGGAGCGGCATTCCCGTGACGAAACTGATGGAGGGCGAGCGCGAGAAACTCGTGCGGCTGGCGGACATCCTTCACGAGCGTGTCATCGGACAGGAGAAGGCCGTCGATGCGGTGGCGGACGCCGTGCTGAGGTCGCGGGCAGGAATCAAGAACCGTCAGCGTCCGATCGGGGCGTTCCTCTTCCTCGGTCCGACGGGCGTGGGCAAGACGGAACTCGCGAAGGCCCTCGCGGCGGAACTGTTCGACGACGAGAACGCGATGGTCAGGCTCGACATGTCCGAATACATGGAGAAGTTCGCCGTCTCGCGGCTCGTCGGCGCACCGCCTGGCTACGTCGGCTTCGAGGAGGGCGGGCAGTTGACGGAGGCCGTGCGGCGCAAACAGTTCTCGGTCGTGCTGCTTGACGAAATCGAGAAGGCGCACCCGGACGTCTTCAACCTGCTCCTGCAGGTGATGGACGACGGACGGCTGACCGACAGCCACGGGCGCACGGTGTCCTTCAAGAACACCGTCATCATCATGACCTCGAATGCGCCGCGTGAGACGCTGAAGGACTTGTTCAGACCCGAGTTCCTCAACCGGCTGGACGAGATTCTGGAGTTCTCGCCGCTGTCGCAGGCGCAGATTCGCGAGATTGTGAAACTGCAGCTCAAGGACTTCGAGAAGCGGCTTGCCGAGCAGGAACTCACGCTCGATGTGGACGCGAAGGCGCTCGAGGTGCTTGCGAAGGACGGCTACGACCCCGCCTACGGTGCGCG
>CAVDWI010000138.1:0-4765 GCA_963612485.1 Barnesiella intestinihominis | reverse complement strand
GCCGCACGCGCACTCCCAGTCCTTCGTCGGCCCGAAGATCTTCTCGCAGAAGAGACCGTCCTTCTCGGGGCGATAGGTTCGGTAGTTGATGGTTTCCGGATTCTTCACTTCGCCGTGCGACCAGCTACGGATCGTCTCCGGGGAGGCGAGCTGGACTTTGACGGCGTCGTAGTGGGCGGACGCATTGAACGAGCCGCCGAAGATGTCGGAAGTGTTGTAAGGATTCATTTCTTGAGTCTCCTGAAAGTTTCCCGATTAGAGGTTGAGCGCACCCGCGAGGAGGTCGTCCGCCGCAGCTGCGGCCGGCGGCGGAGTCGTCGTCGCCTGTGTGCCTTCGCCCTTCCGCCGCGAGTCGATTTCGCCGCCGAGGAGCTGTGTATCGAGGCAGAGGCCGCGAAGTTCGTGGATGAGAACCGAGAAGGATTCCGGCATCCCCGAATCGAGGATGTTCGTACCCTTGACAATCGATTCGTAAATCCGCGTACGCCCCTGAACGTCGTCGGACTTGACGGTGAGCAACTCCTGAAGCGCATAGGCGACGCCATACGCCTCAAGTGCCCACACCTCCATTTCACCCATACGCTGACCGCCAAGTTGGGCCTTGCCGCCCAAAGGCTGTTGTGTGACGAGCGAGTAGGGACCGACCGCACGGGCGTGGATCTTGTCAGTCACGAGGTGGTGGAGTTTCAGCATGTAGATCACGCCAACGACCACGCGCTGCTCGAACGGATCACCCGTCAGGCCATCGTAGAGAACCGTCTTGCCCTCCGGGCAAATCCAGGCCTGCGGACCTTCCTCCTGCTCCTGCACGGCGCGAGCCTGTTTGAGGAGTTCGTCGATCTCGGTTTCCTGAACGCCGTCAAACACCGGTGTCGCCGCGTGGAAGTTCAGCAGGCGGCAGGCGAGACCGAGATAGGTCTCGAACAGCTGACCGAGGTTCATGCGCGAAGGCACGCCGAGCGGGTTCAGCACGATGTCCACGGGGCGGCCGTCCGGCAGGAACGGCATGTCGCAACTCGGCAGAATGCGCGAGACGACGCCCTTGTTACCGTGACGACCCGCCATCTTGTCACCGACCGAGAGATTCTTCTTGTCCACGAGGAACACGCGCACCTGCTTGACGACTTCGCCGTCGCCACCGAATTCGCCGAAAAGCCCGCCATCGGGATTTTCCGCCGCGTCCTCGATTGCCGCGAACTCTTCCTCGAACGGCTCCATGATTCCGCTCACGCGGGCCTTCGCGGGGCCTTCCTCCATCTGCCAATGGGCGTGGGCCTTGGCGAGCATGGCGAGCTGGGACTTCTTGATCTTCTTGTTCGCCGGAACGATTACGTCGCCCGTCTCGGCATCGGTGATGTCGACGGGGAGCTTTTCGTTCATGATTTCGGATGCGAGCCGCGCGATGAGGTCCTTCTCGATCTTCACGAGCTGGTTCTTGCGCTTCTTCTCAGCATCCTTGAGTGCGCGTTTCGTGCGCTTCTCGTCGGGGGCCTCGGTGTTCTGCGCGGTCGAGACCTGAACGCCCATCACGACACCCGTCGTACCAGGCGGGACCGTAAGCGACGTGTCGCGCACGTCGGCGGCCTTTTCGCCGAAGATGGCGCGCAGCAATCGCTCTTCAGGCGAAAGTTCGGTTTCTCCCTTCGGAGTCACCTTGCCGACGAGGATGTCGCCGGGCTTCACTTCCGCACCGACGCGAATAATGCCGTCGGGACCGAGATTCTTGAGCGCGTCCTCGCCGACGTTCGGAATGTCGCGGGTGATCTCCTCAGGTCCGAGCTTCGTATCGCGTGCGCCGCACTCGAAGGTGATGATGTGGAGCGAGGTGAGCGCGTCTTCGCGCACGAGCCGCTCGTTTACGAGAATTGCGTCCTCGAAGTTGTAGCCGCGCCAGCTCATGAACGCCACGAGCAGGTTCTTGCCGAGGGCGAGTTCGCCCTGGTCGGTCGCGGGACCATCCGCCAGACAGTCGCCCGCCTTCACCGCCTGACCGCGCTTGACGATTGGCTTCTGGTTGAAGCAAGTACCCGCATTGCAGCGGCGGAACTTCTGGAGGCGGTAGCGCACGACGCCCTTTTCCACCTCCTTCGCAAAGTCGTATTCGCCGGGGTTCGCCGGATTCGGCTCGACGCCCTCCGGCAGAGACCCGTCCTTCGTCGTGAGAATGATTTCCGCCGAAACGTAGGCGACCACGCCGTCTTCCTGCGCGGTGACGATGACACGCGAATCCTTCGCGCTCACGCCTTCGAGACCCGTGCCGACATAGGGACGTTCCGTCGTCATCAGCGGCACACCCTGGCGCATCATGTTCGCACCCATGAGCGCGCGGTTCGCGTCATCGTGCTCGAGGAACGGGATCAGTCCCGCCGCGATGGAGATGACCTGCATCGGCGCGACATCCATATACTGGACTTCGCGCGCCGGCTTTTCGCAGAACTCCGTACGGTAGCGGCAGGTAACGCGGTCTTCGGCGAACGTGCGGTCGGCATTCAGCGGCGCATTTGCCTGTGCGATCACGAACTGCTCCTCGTTGTCGGCGGGCAGATACTCGATTTCGTCCGTCACCTTGCCGGCGATGACCTTGCGGTAGGGCGTCTCGATGAAGCCGAAACGGTTTACCTGCGCGTAGATGCCGAGCGACGAGATGAGGCCGATGTTCGGGCCTTCGGGGGTCTCAATCGGGCAAATGCGGCCGTAGTGCGAGGGATGCACGTCGCGGACCTCGAAGCCCGCACGCTCGCGGCTGAGGCCGCCCGGGCCGAGTGCCGAAAGACGACGCTTGTGGGCGAGAGCCGAAAGCGGGTTCGTCTGATCCATGAACTGGGAGAGCTGTGACCGTGCGAAGAAGTCATTCACGACCGCACTGAACGTCTTCGAGTTCACGAGGCGCTGCGGGGTCAGCGGACCCTGCTCGGGGTTGTACGACGTCATACGCTCGCGAATCAGGCGTTCCGTGCGGGCGAGACCCACGCGGCACTGGTTCTCAAGCAGTTCACCCGTCGTGCGGATGCGGCGGTTGCCGAGGTGGTCGATGTCGTCCACCTGCTCCTTGCCGACATAAATCTTCAGGAGAAGGCGAATCGCCTCAATCACGTCGATGCCCGACTCATGAAGGGTGCGAAGGTTCTCGTCCACCTTCCCCGTCAGACCGAGCTTCTTGTTAATCTTGTGCCGCCCGACGTAGCCGAGGTCGTAATGCGACAGCTCGAAGAACATGCGGTGGATCATCTGCTTCGCGTTCGACGCGGTCGGCGGGTCGCCCGGACGCATCCGTCGGTAGATTTCCTTGAGCGCATCCTCCTCGTTGTGGATACCCGCCTTCGCATCTTCGCGCAGCGTCTTGATGAGCGTGCCGTTATCGACTGCGACATCCACGACTTCGACCTCGGAAATGCCCGCCGCGGCGACCTGTTCCATCATCGCCGGAGTCACGGGGTCGTAGCGCCGCGCAATCACGGCCTGGGAGTCGGCATCGACGAGGTCGTCCTTCATGACAAGCAGACGAAGATCCTTGTCGGCGTATTTCGTGCCGGTCGGGAGTTTCTTGAAGTCGTAGAAGAGTTGCATCAACTGCTCGTCAAGCCCATAGCCGAACGCGCGGAGAAGTGTGGTCGCGTAGAATTTCCGACGACGGCGGCGCTGGTCCATAAAGCACCACATCACGTCGTTCGTATCGAACATCACCTCAATCCAGTTGCCGCGGTCGGGGATGATGCGCACGGAAAGGAGCGGCTGTCCGTTCGCGTGAACCTGCCGCTCGGTCGAGATGCCAGGGCTGCGGTGCAACTGCGAAACGATTACGCGCTCCGCGCCGTTGATCACGAACGCCCCGTCGGGGGTCATCACCGGCATGTCGCCGAGGAACACCTGCTCCTCGCGCACATCCTCCCCTTCCAGCAGACGGAACGTCGCCCGGAGCGGACGCGCATACGTCTCGCCGTCCATCAAGGCCTGAAGATAGGATTTTTTCGGCGGGTCGAGCTGATAACTGACGAAATCGACCTTGTAGCGCCCGTCGTAACTCGAAACCGGGAAAATCTCCTTGAACATCGCCTGAAGCCCGACGTTCTCGCGCTTTTGCGGTGCGACGTCGGCCTGGAGGAATTCCCGATACGACTTGGTCTGGATTGCAATCAGATCCGGGGGGGTCTCGGCCATGCCTTGAAGCTTGCCGAATACCTTGCGTTCTGCGCTCATGTTAGCTTACCTTCCTTGTTTTTATAGACAACGACGAAATCTATTTAGTTTTCCCGCCCGTGGCTGAAGTGTGGTAAGCGACCACTTTGTTAACTGTCCACTATTCGGGTAGAGTTCGTATATTTTACCAAAAAGTACTGTGAGAATGCAACCCCCCTCCGCCGCGATGCGCATCAAAGGTGCTTTTGGTGCGCACCGAAGCAACTTTTGGTGCGCACCAGAGGATGCTTTGGTGCGCACCAAAAGTACAAATGGTGCGCACCAAAACCTCGAACGGTGCGCAACGGGGCGGTCAGAAGCGGTAGACGAGGCCCGCCGAGACGACGAGGCTCGAGAAATCGACTTCGGTCGAGAGACCTTCGACGGATGTGCTGAACGAGTCGATCCACTCGTAGCCCACTTCCGCGTAAATACCGACGTTTTCGGTCACATACGCGGCGAGTCCGACATCCGCGCCGAACCCGAGGCGGCACGCCGTGCGAGAAGTCCGCTCGCCCGAGTCGGACTCGACGTCGAGCGCGGCGATGTTGCAGAGCGCCGCAACGCTTGCGTAAGCGTCGAGCCACGA
>CAVDWI010000137.1:0-4888 GCA_963612485.1 Barnesiella intestinihominis | reverse complement strand
CGCAGAGGGCGTGTAGGTAATCTTCGACATATCAATGTCGTTGTCCAGCACAAGCGGAAACGGCCAGGTAGTGGAGTCATCCATCGCGTCTTTGAGTTCAAGAATGCCTTGCGCCGACGTGATGTGCCACGTGCCCGAATTGTCCCAGTAGAAATCGCTAGACGCCTTGGCGGTGGACGCCGAGAATACGGAAGCAGCAAAAACCGCCGCGATTGCCAGTCTTATTGCCATAAATCTCATTTTGTTTTCCTTTCATTTTGACGCCGTCCGACCGACATTTAGCCGACCAGGTGGCGCGACATTTCCGCCTTTTTCGGCGAAAATTGGCGCATATTATACCATCCCCCCCCCCCCCCCCCCCGTCAATGGGGGTTTTACTGGAAACCGCATTTTTCGCATCGTCCGAAATCGGGTTTCCAGTAAAAGTAGAGGATAGCCGTGGCGATCGGGAGAATCGGGGGAGAGATTTGTTATCACCACGGATTTCACGGATTTTCACAGAGTGGGGGAGAGGGGGAGGGGCGGGAGGTAGGGGGATTGCCGTGGTAATCGGGAGAATTGTAGAATGTTCAAAGCGGCGTATGGTCTTGAACGACCGCTTTCATTTCCGAATAGAGTGCGACGGCTTCATCCCGCGTCAGACGGTAATAGGCGGCATCGGCGAATAAGTCCCCTCGAGCGAGAGCCGGCTCGCCACCATCAGGATTCGGGTTGACGTCAAACATCGGCGATAGTCTCCAACCCGCTGGGGTCAGCAGGAATCCATGGTTGCGCAGGTGGTCGTCCGTATTTCGGACAAGTTGCGAGAACGCCATACGCATCCACAGTTCGCGCAAATCCGCCGTTGCGTCCGCGCTGTTGGCGGCAATCCACTCGGCGATTTCAAGGTAGCTGTGCCCGTCTTCTCCGTCTGTTGCGCCCAGCATCGTCATGGCCGATGCATAGTGAATTCGGCGACTTCCGTCACGGTCGAATCGTTTTGAGAAGAATGTTGTCCCAGCCTTGGAGAGTTTCTGAGCCCGTGTCGCCGGAACGTTCAGCCCGATTCTTCGTGCCAGCAGGCTTGTCTCATATTCGCGCGCGCCGACATCCCATTCATCCTTGGCGGACGGAAACTTGGCGATCCAGAGGCTTCCGTCTGGAGCGGTCACACTCGCCTTGGGACGCGCTCCACCAAGTGAACTGCCGGGGCGGAAGAGGTCTCGGATCCAGCGTTCCTCGTCTGCGCCGTGTTCGTCCGCGTCGAAGTGCCGCGCCGCGTTCTCGAGTTTGCGCAAGGATGTCCATGGCGGAGCCGCGTCGCCCAAGTCCGTCGCGACAAATGGCCCGTTCGGGTCTTCCTTGATGCGAACCGCACCCGTACGCGTGAGGTCGCAGACACCGAGCATGTAATCGCTTTCGCGGAGTTCGCGCCTTTCGCGGCGGCGGATGAGTTTACGCCCCCAACGGTCTGGGGCAATGTCGGAAAGGAATCCGAAACCGCGTTGTCCATTCGGAAACTGCGGTCCGCGCACATTGGCGATGGACGGGTCGAGGATCGGTCGATCGCCGCGAAGCGCGGCTTCGTCAAAGCGGAACATCTGCGTTTCGTGTCCTCGAATGCAGTCAATCGTGAGTTCGCCGAGTGGCGTCTCGTCCAGATAAAGGAAAAGCCGTTTCATAGGCGTGCGTCCTGGAGGTCGCGGCCGAGTCGGTCATTCGCTGCAACGGCGGCGATGTCGTCCTGAAAACCGAGGCAGGAGATGACTGCCAAGTAGTTGCACATCGAAACGTGAGGTGAGCCACGCTCGATGGCGCGTAGGGTCATCAGCGAGAGATTTGCCCGTTCGGACATCATCTTCGCCGTGATTTTGCGCCGTCGCCGGGCGAGCCGCAGGTTCTCGCCGAGTGCCAAAAGTGCCTTTGCGGCCTTTGGATAGAGGACATTTTGCCGTTTCATTTGCAGTATCCGTTCAAGAGTGCCACTATTATAGCATATTTGTTATCGCCACGAATCTCACGGATGGACACGGATTTCGTCCGATGGTGAGTCCCTGCTACAGGGTAAACTTCAGGCACGAAGGTCCCAATCCGTCCCAGCCCTGCGGATTCCAATATGGTATAATACGCCGCGATGAAACCCGCCTGGTCGATATTGCCGGAGGAATGGAAGCCCATTCTCGTCGAACACGGTCTGCGCGCATTCCGCGCCGACCAGATTCTTCACGCCCTCTACCGCGACTGCATCACGGACTGGGACGACGCGACGACGCTCCCGAAGGACTTCCGCGCCTCCCTCAAGACGGAGTTCCCCATTACAAAAGCGGACGTGCTGGACGTCTCGGAATCCGCCGACGGCACGAAGAAACTCCTCGTCGGCTTTGCGGACGGCAATTCGGTCGAGACCGTGCTCATCCCGGCGACGGGTCGCTTCACGCAGTGCATCTCGACGCAGGTCGGGTGCGGCATGGGGTGCGCGTTCTGCGCGAGCGGGTCGCGCGGGGTCGTGCGTTCGCTGACGGCGGACGAGATCGTGGCGGAATACATGGTCGGGCGGCGGTTCGGCGAAATCACCAACATCGTCGTGATGGGGATGGGCGAGCCGTTCGCGAACTACGACGAGACGCTCCGCGCCCTGAAACTCATCAACGCGGGCAAAGGGCCGCACCTCGGGGCGCGGCACATCACCCTCTCGACCTGCGGGGTCGCACCCGGCTTCGCCCGCCTCGCGGCAGAGGGCATCCAGTTCGAGCTGTCCGTCTCGCTCCACGCCCCGAACGACGAACTCCGCTCCCGACTCATGCCCGTGAACCGCAAGTGGCCGATTGACGAACTGCTCGCCGCCTGCGCCGACTACACGGCGAAGACGAAGCGCATCATCACGTTCGAATACACGGTGATTCGCGGCGTCAACGATTCGCGGGCGTGCGCCGAGGAACTCGCCCGCCAGGTCCGCCGCGTCCCGATGGCGAAGGTGAACCTGATTCCCCTCTCCCCGGTCGAGCACCGCCCGGACTTCAAGACGCCGAGCGACGAGACGATGCTGATGTTCCTCGACGTGCTGATGAAGAACCACGTGCAGACGATGCTCCGCCGCAGCCGGGGGAAGGATGCCAACGCCGCGTGCGGACAACTCCGCTTACGGCATCTCGCGCCCGAGCGTTAGGGGCGAACGACCCCTGCTTGACAGGCATGATATAATGTGCCGCGTTCATAAATCATCGGCGCAAAATCGCGCTTCACACAAGGAAAACGATGAAAGGAGGATGACTTATGAACGTGCTGACGGATGACATCTTCCGCGTCTACCGGAAGTTCCTCTTCGCCGCATTCGGGTCGGCGATGCTCTCGAGCATCTACACGCTCGTGGACGCCGCCGTGGTCGGCCAGTACCACGGGCCGCTCGGCGTGGCGGCGATGGCGGTCATCGCGCCCGTCTGGAACATCCTCTTCTCGCTCGGACTCCTCGCCGGCATCGGCGGCTCCGTCCTCTACGCCGTCCGCCGGGGCGCCCGCGCCTCGACCGCGCCCGCCAACCGCTACTTCACCGCCTCGCTCATCATGGGCGCAGTCCTCTCCGCCGCGTCTGCCGTCGCGATTTGTCTCTTTGACGAGCCGCTCCTCCGCCTCTTCGGCGGTGACGGCGAGCTCCTCGCTCTCGCACGACGCTACATGGAACCCGTCAAGTGGGGTGTGCCGCTCTTCGTCTTCGCGAACATCCTCATGGCGTTCCTGCGCAATGACGGCAACCCGAAGCTCGCCACCGTCGCCGTCCTCTCCGGCGGTATCTTCAACGTGTTCGGCGACTACTTCTTCGTGTTCACCTGCGACATGGGCATCTTCGGCGCGGGTCTTGCGACGGTCATCGGTCAGGCCATCACCATCCTCGTCATGGTTTCGCACTTCTTCCGCCACCACAACACCCTGCGCCTCGATCTGCCGCTCGCGCCCATCCTCTTCTCGCGCAAGATTGTCGAGGTCGGCTTCTCCGTTTTCCTCATCGACATCGCGATGGGCGTACTGACGGTGCTCTTCAACCGCCAGATCCTCCGCTATCTCGGCACGGACGAACTCGCGGTCTACGGCGTCATCGTGATGGTCAGCACGTTCGTGCAGTGCTGCGGCTACGGCGTCGGACAGGGCGCGCAGCCGATCCTCTCGCAGAACTTCGGGGCGGGGGCGTTCGGGCGCGTCGCGCAGGCCCTGCGCTACTCGGTCTGGACGTGCGTCCTCGTCAGCGCGTTCTGGCTCGCGCTCCTCCTCGCCGTCCCGGAGGCCTTCGTCAAGGTCTTCATGAAGCCGACGGACTCGGTTCTCGCCGTCGCGCCGGGGATCGTCCGCACCTACGCGCTCGCGTTCGTGTTCCTGCCGTTCAACGTGTTCGCGACCTACTACTTCCAGGCGACGCTGAAGCCGAAGGTCTCGTTCGTGATCTCGATTTCGCGCGGACTGCTCGTCTCGGGGGCGCTCATACTCGTGCTGCCGAGCCTCTTCGGCGGCAAGGCACTCTGGTGGGCGATTCCGCTCGCCGAAGCCGCCGTCGCCGCCTACGCCGTCGCATCGCTCCGGCGGCGCACTGGGGTTTAACACGCTGTCCACATCCTGACAAGTGGATGCCGCGTTGCAAAGACGAGGCTGCGAAAATGCGCATCCCGCTGACCTCGACACGGCTGTCGCGGCGAATATGTTGCTGAAGTGCGCGGCGGAACAGCACCAGCAAAACGGGAAAACAATCCGAAAGGAACGGGCAAAAATGGGAACTACTGCAAATTGTAGACGGGCGGGGTCATACGACCCCGCCCGTCTACAATTCCAGCATTTTGGATAGAGCCGCGTGAAATCAAACGGAAGCCGTGGTATCATTGGGTTTCTTGCACAAACACCAATGACAAAACCATGGCTTCCGATG
>CAVDWI010000136.1:0-4987 GCA_963612485.1 Barnesiella intestinihominis | reverse complement strand
TCATCCCGTCGTCAACGTCTCCTACGACGAGGCCGTCCGCTACTGCGACTGGCTCACCGAGCATTCCCCCGACCTTGCCTACAAGTATCGCCTCCCCACGCAGGAAGAGTGGGAACTTGCGGCGGGGCATATGCCGAAGGATGCATCCATCAACGCGGGTGGCGTGGAGAGCGGGACGACGGACGTCTACTATTACTACAGCGTCTACACGAACCAGACGGTCTCCCTCAGCGGCACGCTCGACATGTGGGGCAACGTCTGGGAATGGCTTGCGACGCCGGGCGCGGAGGGGGAAATGAAGGTCAAGGGCGGCGCGTTCGACTCCGACCGGGGCGACTGCCGCACGGAAGAGCGCGGCAACAGCCGCCCCGCTAACGGACGCTACGCCAACGTCGGCTTCCGCATCCTGCGGACGAAGAACAAAGCCGCCGCCGTCATTCAGGACGCCAATGCCGCGAGTTGGATCGCCCGCAACTTCGGACGGACGCTTGCACCGGAGGAATATGCCCTGCTCGAAGCTGACGACGATGCGGATGGACAGCCGAACTGGGCAGAATACATTGTGCTCACCGACCCGCACGACGCGCAAAGTTTCTTCGCGGCAACGATTGCGCTTGATGATGGCGGTTGCCCGTCCGTCGGCTGGAACGTTCCGACGCTGGCCTCGCGCAAATACGTCGTCTACGGCAAGGAAAACCTGACCGACTCCGTTTGGATTGAAGTTCGCGACAACGCGAAACTCTATCACTTCTTCAAGGCTACCGCCGACTTGCGCTGAGTGCTCAGCGGACGGCGTTGAGCAGAATGTCCTGAAACGTCACCGTAAAGGGACGCGCCGCCGCCCGTGCGCCGGCATACTGCGGCAGTTTCGAGACGTCGCACGTGAGCCCGTGCAAAGGTTCGCCCGGCTGAATCGCCAGCAGCCCGAAAAGAAGATACGCCTCGCCGCTCGGATTGGGATAGCCAAGCGCGACCATCTCCTGCCGCGTGACCAGCCGGGGGCCGCGTGTCTTGTCGATTCTGAAGAGTTGACTTGTGACGGAGGTCTGCGAATGGAGCAGAATGTAGTCCGCCCGCAGTTCTTCGCTTGAAATGCCCAGCGACCCGTTGCGCAGTCCGACGCGGAAGTTGTAGCCGTTCTTCCGAATCCAGTCCCATTTCTCGGCGTGGTAATACCCGACGAGAACCGGCTCTTCCGCCGGCACGAACGCCGCGCCGCGACTGTTCGTGACCGGAAGGACGACGTTCCGCGCCGCCGACGGGAGTTCGACGGGATTGACCCGATGGACGCTCCAGCCGTAGACCGCCGTGCGTTCGCGCTGGGTGAGCCGATTCTGCAGGGAGCGCACCACCTCGCGGACGAAATCCTCGATCTTGCTCGCCCCGGTCATCTCCTCCCGTCCCGGCTTGAGCGTAAACGCGCCAAGGCCGGGAATGATCTCCCGATACCGCCGCCTCGGGTCGTCCCTGTCGCCGGGATAGAGGATGTACGAGCCGTAGGTGCGGCGGATGGCGTCGTTGTAGGCGTGCATCTTCAGAAGGTCGTCGCGTTTGTAGCCTTTCTCGTCGTCCGCCGCGTCCTCTCCCTGCCCGAAGAGGTCGAGAATGTGCTCAATCTTGTATTTGGCGTCGAAGTGGATGTGCACGACCGCGTCATTCTTTTCCGCGCCCTCAATCGACTGATAGTCCGCCGGCCAGACGGAAAGCGTGTAGTCGGGGCGCATATCGACCGTCCAACTGCCCTGAAGTTCAAGGTTCTCCTCGTGTCGGAAGGTCTTGTTGTAGGCAAACTGCGCCCGCAGCGGACGCGACCCGTCCGCCGGCGCATAACTGCCGCGAAAGACCATCTCCCTGCCCTGGCGGAGGGAGAGTTCCAGCCGATTCTTGCCGCAGACGACGAGTTTGCCGACCTCATCCTTCGGGAAATCGAAGATGTGCGAGACGATGTCGAGCAACTTGAAGAACGCCCAGTATTCGTAAAGCGCCGCCACGTTCCGCTTGCCGCCTCGGTAGACGTCCTCGCCGCCGCCCCACGCGATCTTCGCCGCCGCGTCAAACGTCAGCCACGCCCGCAGAACCTCGCGGTAGCCCTCGCGCCGCTGCAGGGCGGGGCTCGCCAGCGGCAGGCGGTCAAGGCGCGAAACGCCGCGAAACAGCGGGTCGCCGAGCCGTCCGTCCAGCCGCTCCGCAAGGGCCTCCGCCTCCGTCTTCAGCGCGGGGGAGGCGTTTTCGAGGCGCGAAATGTCGCGGAGGAAGTCCATGAACGACTCCAGCACGAACTTGACGAAGCGGTTCTCCGGGATGTCGGCGGTCTCCTCGCGCACGGCGCACTCGACCGCGTGGGGAACGTCCGCCCACCCGAAGCGCCGCGCCAGGTGGCTGCCGCCCGGCAGCGGGTCGCGCCGCGAAGCCGCCGCGAACTGCCGCAATTCGCCGCGTCCCAGCCGCCCGCCGCATCCCGCCGCCCGCACCTCGCGAATCGTCTCCATCGCCTTCAGTGGCGACGCGCAAATCCGCGAAATCGCCGCGTCAAACGCCTCGGACGCAATCAGCGACTTGGCGAAGGCGAACTGCTGGTAGAGCGTCTCCGCGTCGGCGGACGGGTCGATCTCGAACTGCTGGAAGACGAACTCCTCGCTCGACATCAGCAGTTCGGCGGACTTCTCGGCGAGTTCGTTCAGCATCGTCTGGTAGTCCGTGCGGTAGTCCATCTTTACGCTGGTGGACTCCAACTCGACAACGCCGACGGAAGTGCCGCGTTCGTCGATGACCGCAAGCGAGAGCCGCCCGACGTAGTTCCCCGGGCGAATCCGTCCCTCGCTCGCGTTCCGCTCGGATGCCGAGACGGCGGGATGGTCGCGGAACTGCCAGCCGCTCGGCAGGGCGTATTCGTATTCGCAGCCCTCGCGAATCTGCCACCGCGTTTCCCCGTTGGCGCGTGCCTCGGCGGCGTCAATCTCGGCACAGAACGCCTCGCGAACCGCGTAGAGCCGCATCACGCCGACGGACGCATCGCCGTGCGGCGGCAGAATCGGGACTTTGAAGGCGACGCCCATCGCTCCCGCCCCTACGCCTCGGCGTAACTCGCGAACCCGTTCTGCTCGGCGGCCTTGTAGAGCCGCCGGATCTTCTCCGCGCTGACGGGGAACTTCGCCACGTCGGCGACCTTCGCCGTCGCGTCCCCCTTGCAGAGGTCGGCGATCGACAGTTCCATGCCGTCCTTGCGGCAGAAGCCCCAGAATGCCTCGAGGGGCGCGGCAAGGCGGCGGCGCGAACCGTGGAGTTTCGGGAGGAGTTTCTGCATGATCGCCGCGTCGATTGCCTCGTCCGCGCTCATCCCCGCCGTGCGCGCGAAGCCGCAGAACGCGAGCGCCTCGCCCGCCGTGCGGAACGCGAACTCCGCACCCAACTCGGCAAGCACGGGGAAGAATCGCTTGAGCGGCTCGCCCATCTTCGCCTTGTCCTCGTCCGAAAGCGCTAGCGGGGTCTCGTGCAGTTTCAGGAACGCCGCCGCGTATTCCACCCCCGCCCCCGCGATCTTGGCGAGGTCGGGGCGCGTCGGACGGTCGAGAAAGGCGTTGATCTGCTCCTCGTTCACGCGGAACTCGATGACCTGCGCACGGTCAAGCACCTTCGGCGAAAAGGCGTGCGTCGTCTCGTCCACGTTCATCGTGCCGATGACGAAGAGGTTCTTCGGAAACGGAATCGACGGCGGCACGGGCGTGCCGTCCCCCGCCCGGCGCACCTTCTCGCCGTCGTAGAGCCGAATCTCCCCCGCGCTCTCCATCGCGCTCAAGAAGTCCGCGAAATACCGCTCGACGTGGCTGAGGTTCATCTCGTCGAGGACGAGGAAGAAAGGGACGGACGGGTTGTCGTTCGCGTCAATCAGCAGTTTCAGGACGCCCGTGTCCGGCAGGACGTAGCCGTTCGGGTCGAGTGCGTTCGGGTAGCCGAGCAGCTTCTCGCTGTTCGTCCAGTCCGCGCCGACGGACACGATCTTCCACGTGCCGTCCGCCGCAATCCACTGCGCGAAGGACTGGGCGAGCTTCGTCTTGCCGCTGCCGCTCAGGCCTGTCAGGACGACGAACGGCTTCGCGAGCAGGGCGCAGACGAACCGCGTGACGAGGCTGTCGTCGTAGGTCAGCCCGGCGGAACGGACGGCATCGCTGAACTTTCGGATGAACGCCGCGAACCCGTCCGCATCGACGGGCGTTTGGGGACAGAGTTTGATCTCACGTTTCATGTTCTTTCTCCATTCCTGCTGAATCAAATCCTTGTTCGCGTCCACGAACCAGATGAACTCGTTGACCGTCAGGTAGTCCGAGGGTTCGCCGTCTTCCGTGCCGTCAAGACCGATAGAGCGCGGCACTTTCATCTCGCGCAACTCCGCGAGCAGTTTCGCCGCGACATCGCACACCTGCCTGTAATCCTCGTCAGTGAACTTGTTCTTGAAGGGATGGTCGAGCGAGAGAAGCCCAAGGTCGGTCAACGATTCGTAAGTAGTGTGCCCATACTTGAAGCACGACTCGGGATGGAACTTCATCAGCAGTTCCGAGACGACGGCGGGACCGAACCCCGGCGGATGTTGAAAGCCGTCCTGAAGGAACGCCGCCGCCACGTCATCGTCCCTGCGCAGACGCACGAGGAAGTTGCGGACTTCCTGTGTCGCGGCAGGGGTTGTCGGCTTGATTTGAGCCCATCCTGAGCCGGGTCCGCCCGACCACATCGGCGTGAAGATGACCTTGCCGTCGGTGTTCTTGCGTCCGCAGAAGAGTTCGGCGATCTGCTCGTCGCTGAACGCGGCGAGCGTTTCGACCGCCAGCGCGGCAAAATACTCGCGAATCTTCGCATTCACCCTCCGCCCCGCGTCCAGCCACTCCCCGCCCCGCCTCTCCGCAAACAAGCGCAAGGCAACGGAGAGAAGGTTTGAAGATGGGGAAACGGGCGGCGTTGTGGTGTTTTTTCCCGTTTCATGAACCCCATAGAC
>CAVDWI010000135.1:0-5025 GCA_963612485.1 Barnesiella intestinihominis | reverse complement strand
ACGCCCTTGATGGCGCTGCCGGGGATGACGGGGTAGCCCGTGTGGCGTTCGCGCGCGACCGGCTGGTCGACTGCTCCGACCGAAGAGCCGCATCCCACGTGGAGCGGTGTGCGGGTGAAGATGGACATGATTTTCGTCTGCATAATCTTTTTCCTTGTATGAGTGATGAAAACTATTCGGAAACCGCCGCCGTGAACTTCTCCGGTGCGGCGACAAACGAGCACAAGCCAAGACCGAAGCCTTTCTCGCCCAAGTCCGAAAGCGGCTTCAGGTGGAGAACCTGAACAAGCGTTTGCGCCTCCTTCGTCGTCGCGCACTCGAAGACGAAGGACGAACCCGCCGGTACGGCCAGTTCCGTCGGCTTTTCCCCGTCCCGCGAGTCATAGCCGGAAAACGCAACCGGCTTACCAATGCAGGCCGCGATGAGACGCGCCGTCGAGAACGGACGGCACTCCGCCTTCATCCGCGCCCGGTAGGCCGCCCGCGACTCACCGGGGTGACGCAGAACCTTCTCCATCGGGAGCATGACCTTTCCCGTGCGCACTCCGCCAACCGTCATCTCCAACCAGTTCGGATACCACCCCTGCGCGAAGAGCGCGGGCGTGAGGAGCGTCCATCGGACGAAGCGCGTCGGCGTTCCGTGCGGGAGTGCGCAAAGCCGTTCGGCGAGCGAGGGTGTCGCCGCAGAGAATTTCGCAAGTCCGCCCTGACCTCCGAAGCGCACCCAGCGTCCGTCGAGGTCGTCGGTCTGCTCCGTCTCGACTTCGCAGACCATCTTCGCGTCGCTGCCGAGCCGCAGGTATTCCGCCGCGTAGCGTCCGCTCTCCGTTCGCCCCGCCGTGCGTTTCGCCGCCCCCGTCGCGGCGTCGAGCGTCGTTCCGAGTCGCGATTCGCACTGACAAATCCTACCGTCGGCATTCGCGGGAGAGTCCGTCTCCTCCGCACCCTTCCCCCTGCCGACGTCTCCCGTGAGGTAGCGGGCGTAGTCCACCGAGGAAATCCACTTCGGATGCGACTTCTTCTCGGCGACGCGGTCGGCGAAGCCAGCCGAAAGCGGTGCGGGCGCGTCCGTCGCGCCGAGTGCCGAATCGAAGGCGACGAGGTGCATATCCCAGTCGAATGGCATCGGCAGATAGAGCGCATCGCCCAGCATCGGGAACGGACCGGTCACGCGCAAGTCGGGGACTTTGCCGTACCACGCGCCTTCCGCCGCATCTGGGTCGCGGATCAGGTCGTGAATCACCGCGCTGAACAGTTGGTCGGGGCGCGGCCAGTTCGCGCCGTGACCGACGTTGAATACGTTGTCCATCCGCGCCTTGTCCGCGTCCATCGGTCGTGCGTCGCGGAAGAACAGCAGGTCGCGGGGTTTGATTTCATAAGTCGTCTTTCCCATGTCGTCTCCCTTCACTCGCCACGCGGGCGGTTGATAAACGCCTCGCAGAGGAAAAGCCCCAGATAGTCGGCAGGACGCGCCGTCACGCCCGCCTCCGCGAGATACGCCGAGAGCAGTTTCTGCGACAAGACGGCCGTCGCGCCCTCGGTCTGCTCAAGAACATGAAGCGTTTCCGCGCAGAGAATCTCGCGCATCGCCCCGTCGAGCGTCTTGACGGAGGAAAGGTCGTAGGGCTTGAGGAAGCCCGCGATCTTGTAGGCGAAGCGCGAGAGATCGACTTCCGCCTCCCGTGCCTTGGAAAGCTCCGCGTAAATGTCCAGGGCCTTCGACACCCACTTGCATCCCCAGTGCAAAGTTTCGCCCGAACGCTTCAGGACGCTCATCGCGAGCGCGTCGCGACCGTAGACGCGCTTGGCGCGTCCCTCCGCCGCCCGCGCCTCGCGGATGACGTCCTGGAGCGGGGCTTTCGCCGAGCCGATGGCAACGCCGGCGGAAGCCGTGATGCCCGCCGCACCCATCTTCGCCCCGAACGCGGCCGCCAGTTCCCTCGCAAGCGGAATCGCGCGCGTCGCCTTCACGACGGCGAGTACATCGTCTCCGCCCGCGTAGACGAGAACGCCGTCCTCCGGCGCAATCTTGACCGAATGCGCAAACGCCGCGAGTTTCTCGCTGAACGCACGGTGCTCCTCCTGACTCGCGAAGCCGGACAGTGCCGCGCCCATGTGGTCACCGTCCAGGGCGATGACGGCGACATAGGGGCCGAGTTCCTCCGCCCCAAGCCGCCCATTCGCCGTCTCGCGCACTTTCTTGATGAGATTCATCGCGCCTCGTCCGCCGCAACGCGACGCACCGCAAACACCATAGGCGACATCAAGTGCAGTCTCCTTGCCGGAGAGGAAATCCTTGACGACGCCCGAGCCTTCCTCGTGCCAGGCGTCGAACGTGCGCACGTTGCGACGCAACGCCATCAACTTGCCAAGCGTCTTGTAGTCCGCACCCATCCTTCCGGTCGGACGCTTCAGAACCGCCCAATTCGTCTGAAGGAACGCGGCGACCTGACGGTTGAACGCCGTGCGGCTCGCCTCCGGAAGTCCCGTCTTCGCGAACGCCTCCGCCGCCATCTGTTGGAGCGCACCCTGCGCGGCGTTCGCCGCCGCGCGTCCAATCTCCTCGCCGCGCCCCTGCGGGACGAACGCGAGAAAGCGGTTCGGAATGCCTTTCAGATCCCCATCCGCTTTCACGGCGGGGAAGACGGCTTCGGTCGAGTAGTCGGGAATGACGCGAAACGCCGCCGCCGTCAGTTCCGACAGCATCTCGGAACCAGCCCGCAAGTCTCCGACGGTCTCCGCCTGTGCAATGAAGTCCTGCACTGGGCCCAGTTGGAACAGGATCAGTTCTTTTCCGTCCGCCATCAGTATTCCTTTCTCATAGCCATGTCAGTTTCAGGACGTGCCAGCCCTTGATTGTGCCCGCCGCGACCTCCTCGCCGATTGCCGGACGAAACCCCGGACGATAGTCGGGCGAGAGAATCCAGCACGTGTCGAAGTCGTATCCGCCCAGCCGTGGACGCTTTCCGTCGGAGAGCGTGACCGCCGGGCGCGGCGTCTTCGGCAAGAGCGAGACACCGAGGACGGCTTCCGCCGCCGGACGCGTGTTCTCGTGTCCCCAGAATGACACGACGGGTGCGTTTACCAACGCCATGCGCAGCTCGGCGATGGACTTTGACTCCACCGTGACCCGCTCCGAACGCAACAGGCTCATCGGAAATGCGTTGCCGACGAGCACGGGCGGTTTCTCTCTTTTCTCTGTCATCGGCGCATATCATACCACATCGTCCTTCCCCGAAAAGACATTCGGACATCCGCAGACCTCCGCGAAGTCCGCGTCGTTTCGCCAGACCACGCGATCGATTGGAAATGTGATGCCCTCCATGCGGAGGGGAACAAGCGTGTCCGCTGCGGCGAAGTCGGCCGCCTTGAGTTTCTTGCGCAGGGACGAGACGGTCTTGTATAAGTCGTCCACGTAGTCGGGGTTCTCGAAACGCGAACCTTCCTTGAACGATTCCAGCCAATCCCGGTCTGTTCGTCCGCTTCGGGCGTTGTGCAGGGCGACAAGCCGTCCGTGAAGGGACTTCATCGGGCATCCCTTCGCAAGGAGTGCGAGCGTGGCGAACTCGGTGCTGCTCAAGCGGACGACAAAGCCGTCAAGGCGAAGCATACCGGTGAGGAGGTCAATCTCAACCTTCGGGTAGGCGAGAGCCGGCGGTGCGACTGTCTGGATCTTCGAGACAAGCGTGCGGTAGGACGGCGGAATCGACTTGAACCTCTCCTGATACCAGCCGCGCATGCGGACAAACGGAATCTCGAAGAGTTCGCTGTGGAACTTGTCGCTCCTGTATCTCTTGCCGGTGGCGCGGTTCACGTAGGTGACGCCCTTAACGGGGTAGAACATCGGCGGCTCGACGCCGCCCTCGAACTCCGGCGGCAGAAGGACATGATAGACCTTATCGCTCTCGCGACCGAGAAGCGTCATACACGAGAAGAGCAACGCGCTCATTGTCTTGCGTCCGCCGGCGATGGACGCTAGGACGACGGTGTCCGGCGATTCCGTATACTGGCGGAGCTGCTGAAGCATGAAGTCAGCGGCACGGAGGTTGTCCTCGCCCGTGCGGAGGTCGCCGATGCCGTTGCCTTGTGCGTCCGGGATTACGCGGACAAGCGCGTCGCCGAAGACCAGTTTGCCCTCGACGTCAATCTTCTCCCCGCGCAGGGACTCGCAGAGGCACGTCCAGACGCTCGGCGCACCGCCGAGAATCTCGGCGAGCAGCCTGTCGCGCCCCGACTTCGTCGTCAGGGCGACAATCTCATCAGGGACGCACGGCGGAGTCTCGTGAGCCAACGCCCAGACCGTCTCCGTCAGGACGGCGGGCGACGTCCCGACGCACGCAACAAGAACCGTTCGTTTCTTATCCAACTCTTCCTCTTTCTCTCGCCGCGATTCCCCCGACGATGCTCCGTCTCGCGGCGTTGCCGACGGCGCACCCTCGCACTTAACGTCCACTTTGCAGTTGCAAATTGACCTGGTTTGGCGGCGCGTTACCCCCGCCTCTCGCCTATCTGTTACTCGAGTTTCCTTTCTGCTGTGTTTGAATATCTGCTGTTTGAAACCTGTCGCGAAATGTCTCTGACGAGCGAACCGTCTTGTCAGACCCCAGCCCTCTCAGCGTCCTGACTCGCGGCGGAGAATTCTCGGATCTTCTGGTAAAGAGAATCGACCGTTTCGCCGACGCCGAGATTCCGCCTGCGCCACTGCGTGTAGTCAAACGCATCGCGGTTGACGAGCATTCGTGTCTCGATGGCGACGCGAAAGTCGCCCTGTCCGTCAAACGGGCGGTTGTAGCAGCAGTTGTCGAGGTAGACTCTCATGATGACGCCAGCATTATACCATATTCCAGCCGCCCCGTATCGCGCCGCCGTTTACAGGACGGCGCGCTCGCGTTGAGATGCGGCATGCGCCCGAACCTTCTCCGCGAGAGAGCCCAACGTCTCGTCCGCGAACAATCCCTTCTGCCACTCCGTGTAGTCGAAGTTGTCGCGGTTGAGGATGTAGAAGAAGCGCTCTGCCTCGACCGG
>CAVDWI010000134.1:0-5134 GCA_963612485.1 Barnesiella intestinihominis | reverse complement strand
GGCCAGTAGTGCCGGGGGTAGCGTCCGCGCAAGTCCTTGCGGACGAGCTGGTAGCCCTCGCGCCAGAAGCCCGCGAGATCCTTCGTGATCTGCACGGGACGGTGCGCGGGGGAGAGGAGCGTCATCACAATCGGGACTTTTCCGCCCGCGACCTTGGGCGTGGTCATCAGTCCGAAGCACTCCTGAAGTCGCGCCTCCACCGTCGGCTCGTCGCCTTCGTAGTGGACGGTCAGGTGGCTGCCGCTCGGGACTTCCATTCGGACGGGCGCGAGGCGGTCGAGTTCGCGGCGGTCGTGACCCGCCTCGGCGAGCAGGAAGTCGAAGACGCGGAAGAGGTCGAGTTTCTCCAGGTCGCGCCACTTCGTCATGCCGCCGACGAAACCGGGCAATGCCGCGAGCAGTGCCGCATCATCGGGCATCGGCCAGCCGTCGCAATGCCGATGAAGAAAGGCGATGCGGGCGCGGCATTGAAGCGACTCCTTCGTCCAGCACGGCAGATTCGCCACGCCCTTGGCGCGGATGCCCTCCATCAGCGCGGCGGCGGCGAGGTCGGCTGGCGGCGGCGCGGCACTTTCGCGAAGCGTCATCGCGCCCAACTTGCGCCGCATGACGCACTTCACGCGCTCGTTCGCCCGATCCCATTCGCAGCACGGCTCTTCGACAATCTGCCCGCCGAAGCGTTCCTCGATTTCCTCCTCTTCAATCGGACAGGCGAGAAAGACCTTCGCGTCCCCGACGCGGTCATCGAGTTCGCAGCAGACGAGATAGGGCGACTTCGCGAGCGCGTCCGTCTGGTCGAGGAATGCGCCGCGCCCCGATGTCATGCGGAACGAACCATTCCCTCGGTTGCGTCCGATGCGGTCGGGATAGGCGAGGGCGAGCATCGCCCCTTCCGACAGTTCCTTCCCAGCCGAACGCGGCGAACGCGCCGCCGCCTCGAACCGTCGCGCCAGTTGCAGGATTCGCCGCGAAGCGGGGCGGTTCGGCGTTTCCCTCACCGCGTCGGCAATGCGACGGATATCCGTCTCGCGCATTCGTCCGCCCTCCTCGACGATTGCCGCGAGAATCGGGTCGCCGCCGCCGAGGCACATGTTCGCGAGCCGAGGGTGCATCGGCAGTTTCGCCATCGCCTCCCCCTTCTCCGTCAGGCGACCGTCCGCATCGAGTGCGCCAAGCATCTTCAGAAGCGACGCGGCCTGCTCCCACGAACTCGCGGGCGGTGGGGTCATCCACGGCAGGGCCGTGCGCCCGATTGCCCCCCACGCCGCGCTCGTCAGCACGAGCGAGCAGAGGTCGGCATCGAGAATCTCCGGGGTCATTCGCTTCGGGCGCAGCCTGTCCTCGCCCTCCGTCCAGAGCCTGTAGCACGTGCCCGCCTGAACGCGCCCGGCGCGTCCGCGCCGCTGTTCGGCGCGGTCTTGCGAAAGTGGCAGCGTCACGAGTCCGCTCATCCCTGTCGCGGGCGAGAAGCGCGGCACGCGCATCAGCCCCGAGTCAATCACGCAGGTAATGCCGGGTATTGTCACCGACGTCTCGGCAATGGATGTCGCGAGAATCACCTTGCGTCGGTCGGACGGGTCGAAAATCCGATCCTGCTCCTCCTTCGGCAACGACCCGTACAGAGGAAGTACGCTTACGCCCGAACCGACGGACGCGAGGCCTTCCGCCGTGCGCCGAATCTCGCCCTCGCCCGGCAGGAAGCAGAGGACGTCGCCCTCCGTCTCGCGCAAGGCGCGCGAAACCGCCGCGACCATCCCCATCTCGCCCAGATAGCGCGTCTCGACGGGGAACATCCGCCCCTGCGCCCGCACGACTTCCGCATCGCCGAGGTGCGCGGCAACTTCGTCCGCGTCAAGCGTGGCGGACATCACGAGAATGCGCAGGTCGGGCCGCAGCGCCCGACGCACCTCAAGCGCGAGGGCGTAGCTCAGGTCACAGGCAAGGGAACGCTCGTGAAACTCGTCGAAAATGACGAGCCCCACGCCGTTCAGTTCGGGGTCGCCGAGAAGCCGCTGGGTGAGCAACCCCTCCGTGACGACCTCGAGGCGCGTGCGGGACGAGACCTTGCGTTCGAGACGCACCTGATAGCCGACCGTCTCGCCCACGCTTTCGCCGCGCTGGCGGGCGATGAACTGGGCGCACGTCCGCGCCGCGAGACGGCGCGGCTCGAGCATGACGATCTTCTTCCCGGCGAGCCACGGCTCGTCGAGCAAGGCGGGCGGAACGCACGTCGTCTTGCCGCTCCCCGGCGGAGCGGTGAGCACGACATCGCGATTCCGCGCCAGTGCGCGACGGATTTCCCCTATCTTTTCTTCTACTGGAAACATTGACGGCGGAAATTATACCAAAAAAGGGCGCGGCAGTTCTGCCGCGCCCCTTTCACCGCTGATGAAGCCTTACGCCTTCGCGTCGAGTTCGGCCATCGCCGCACGGCGGCTCAGCTTCACGCGCCCGCGTTCATCCACGTCAAGGCACTTCACCATCATCTTGTCGCCGACCTTGCAGACGGCGTCCACGCTCGGGACGCGCTTGTCGCTGAGTTCGGAGATGTGGCAGAGTCCGTCCAGACCGGGGAGAATCTCGACGAATGCGCCGAAATCCTTGATGCCCGTCACGGTGCCCTCGTAGATCTTGCCAGGCTCGGCGACGGCACTCACCTCGCCGACGGCCTTCTTCGCCGCTTCCATCGACTCAAGGGTGGTCGCGAAGATCGAAACCTTGCCGTCGTCATCGATGTCAATCTGCGCACCCGTCGTCTCGACGATGGCGCGGATGTTCGAGCCGCCGGGACCGATGAGCGCACCGATCTTGTCCACGGGAATCTGCATTTCCTCAATCCGCGGCGCGTACTTGTTGAGTTCGGCGCGGGGAGCGGGAATGACGCTCTCCATGAAGTCGATGATCTTGAGACGCGCATCGTGCGCGGCCTTGACCGCGCCCTCGACGAGATCCCACGTCAGGCCGCGAAGCTTCAGGTCGACCTGGAAGCCCGTGATGCCCTTGCGCGTTCCGCCGACCTTGAAGTCCATGTCGCCGCAGTGGTCTTCCGCACCGAGAATGTCGGTGACGAGAACCTTCTGGCTCTGGTCGTCGTTCGTGAACAGGCCGATCGAAATGCCCGCGACAGTCCGCTTCAGCGGCACGCCCGCATCCATGAGGGCGAGGCAGCCGTTGCAGATCGAGGCCATCGACGAAGATCCGTTCGAGCCCATGATCTCGCTGACCACGCGGATCGAATACGGGAAATCGTCGGGGAGAACCTCCGCAATCGAGCGTTCGGCAAGTGCGCCGTGACCGATTTCGCGGCGACCCGTCGAGCCGAGACGGCCGACTTCGCCCGTGCAGTAGGGCGGGAAGTTGTAGTGGAGCATGAACCGCTTCGAGGGGTCTCCGCCCGTCACCGAGTCGAGCTCCTGCGCGTCTTTCTTCGTGCCGAGCGTCACCGTCGCGAACGACTGCGTCTCGCCACGCGAGAAAATCGCCGAACCGTGCAGACGCGGCAGAACGCCGACCTGCGCCGCGAGCGGACGAATCTCGTGCTGGGCGCGGCCGTCGATGCGCTTGCCGTGGACGAGCACGTTCTTGCGGACGGTCTCGATCTCAAGCGCGTCGAAGAGATGGACGAAGCCGACCGCATCGACTTCGGGCCACTTCGCGGCGACCTTCGCGAGGAGGTCTTCCTTGATGGCCGAAACCTTGCCCTGACGCTCCAGCTTGCCCTTGATGAGCAGCGCCGCCGCGAGGGCTTCGCCGCCTTCCTTGCGCATGAAGTCCATCTTGTCCGCCGGCTGGGGGACGTCGGCGATCACTTTGTCGGGCTTGCCGAGCGCACGGCGCATCTCAATCTGGAGGTCGATGATCTTCTCGACTTCCTCGTGGGCGCGCTTGAGCGCGGCGATGAAGTCCTCGTCGCTGATTTCGGAGGCCGAGCCTTCCATCATGAGGAACTTGCCGCGAATGCCGGCGTAGAGGAGGTCGATGTCGCTCTTCGCCTTCTGCTCGTGGGTCGGGTTGATGATCCACTGACCGTCGATGCGACCGATGCGGACGCACCCGATCGGGCCCATGAACGGAATCTCGCTGATGTGGAGCGCGGCGGAGGCCGCGTTCACCGCGAGGAAGTCCGCCTCACGCGTGCCGTCGCACTGGATGAGCGTCGAGTTCACCTGCACGTCGTTGTAGTAGCCGTCCGGGAAGAGCGGGCGAATCGGGCGGTCGCACATGCGCGCCGTGAGGATTTCCTTGCTCGTCGGACGCGCCTCGCGCTTGAAGAACCCGCCGGGGAACTTGCCGGCGGCGTAGAACTTCTCGCGGTATTCGCACTGCAGCGGGAAGAAGTCGATGCCCTCCCGCGGCTTATCCGTATTCGTCACCGCCGTGAAGACGGTGTTGTCACCGTAACTCACGGTGACGGCCCCGGCGGCCTGCTGCGCCAGAAGCCCGGTCTCGATCACGAGGTCCGTCCCCGCGATGTCGACCTTGAACTGCTTTGTGTTTTCCATTACTTTTGTTTTCTGTTTGTAAATCGCTTAGCGACGAATGCCGAGCTTCTTAATCAGCTCGCGGTAGCCCGCCTCGTTCTCGCGCTTGAAGTAGTCGAGCAGGTTGCGGCGGTTCTGCACCTTGCGCAGAAGTCCGTAGCGGCTCGAGTGATCCTTCTTGTTCGCCTTCAGGTGCTCGGTGAGCTTCTCGATTTCCTTCGTGAGAAGTGCAATCTGCACTTCGCTCGAACCGGTATCACGGTCGTGACGCTGGAATTCGTTCTTGATGGCGGCCTTGTCGATGTTCATTTGTATCTTTTTCTTTCTTTTATCCTGCAAACCGGGAAGTTACGTTCCCCCTGCCGATCGTCTTCACCCGAAGACGCCAACCATCCGCACAAAACGGACATCCGCGGCAGGGATAACCTCCTGAGACAGTCGCAGAACGGCGCATAATATACCAAATCTGCGCTCCTCTCGCAAGGGGGGGGGGGGCAACCTTGGTGAAAGGCATTCACACACGCTGGATGGCTTTTAGTATAAAATCCAACAGCCGTTTTTAGGGTAAAATTGAAAATTGCAAATTAAGAATGAAAATCAAGGAAAATTGCAACTTAATGGAAAATTACGAACTGAAATGCGATAACTTGTCA
>CAVDWI010000133.1:0-5309 GCA_963612485.1 Barnesiella intestinihominis | reverse complement strand
TCTCGCGCGCGCTGTTGCGCTGCTGCTGCGCGATCTGCTGCATGAGCGCCATGAGTTCGTAGATCGAGAAGAGCGCCTGCTGGGCGTTCGTCGTGCGCGAGGTCGTCGAAGCCGTCACCGTCTTCGCAGCCTTCGCAGATTCCTGCGCCGCCGGTTCGGTCTCGCCCGCATCCTGCGCAATCGTCTTCAGCGACGCCGCGAGCTGGTCGATGTCGTCCGCCAGCGAGTTCAGGAACTCCGCCGCGTCCGCCTCCACGCTCCCGGGACGAAGCTCCGGCAACGCGACCGTGCGCGAGACGGAAGTTCCCGTCGCGGGGTCGCGCACCGAAATCGTCACGTTGTCCCCGTCCAGCACGACGGAAGCCCCGTCCTTCGTGCCTTCCGTCCCCTTGTTCGACAGAGCCTTGTCAATGACGGCACTCCAGTCGATGTTTCCTGATTCAATTCCCTGAATAGCCATGACTTTGATCCTTTCTTCTTTTCGTTTCACGTGTGCGGCGGCGCCGTTCAGGCGCCGATCTGCCGACTGATGTCGTTAAGCGTTTCCTGCTTCGACTCGAGGAGTTCAATCACCGAGGCGAGCGCGTTGTTAAGCTGTTCGAGCAGAACCTTGAGGTCGTCCGACTCCTGGTCGAGCATCGTCTGGAGCTGCACGAGCAACTGCTGCATATCCGTCACTTCGGACTGCTTTTCGGCGGCCTGGTAGTTGATGGCCGTCGCGGCGGCGGACGAGGCGAGCCCCGCGGCGCCCAACGCCGAGTTGGTGACGGTCATGCCGACGCGCACGCCCTTCATCACCGCGTCGGAAACCTGCACGACGCCCGACCCGGCGGAGGCGAACGAGCCGCCCGCGAGACAGGCGATGGAGAGCGCAATCTGAATGCCCGCCATGATGCCCTGCGCCCAGGCGTCGCACGCCGCCTTCGACCATTCCGGGTGGTCGTTCTTGATGCTTTCGGAAATCGCCTTGACAATCTTGTCCGTCACGCCCGCCTCGGAGAGCGCCATCGACGCAAGGCCAATCGCCGCGCCGGCGACCGCGAAGCCCGCCGCCGCGCCGCCGACCGTGCAGACCATCGCAACCGCCACGACGACCGCGACAACCGCGCCAAGCCAGCCGAGGATCTTGTTCGCGAGTGCGGACTTCTCCTGCTTCTTGATTTCGTCAATGGACTCGTTGACCTTTTTCATCGTCTGCTCGTGGTGCGCCTGCATCTGCCCCTTGAGTGACTCGATGCGTGTGCGCGTCGCCTGAACGGCCTTCTCGTCCTGCTCCGCCTGCAGAAGCGCAATCAGCGCCTCCAGGTCGGCGGAGATGCCCGAAAGCAACGCCGCGTCCGCGTCGTCCAGTTCCGGGATGTCGGTGAGTTCGCGCTTCACCGCCGAACCCTCGACGCGCCGCGTCTCCTGCACGTTCACGCTCTGACCCGAACCAAAGAGCGGCGCAATCTCCGCGACCGCCTGCTGAACCTGCGTCTCGTTCACCGCCGTCTGCTGGATCGGCTGCTGGACGCTCGGATTGCTGATACCTTCGATACCCATTTTCTGCCTCCTCTCGTCTTACTTCTTGTCCGCGATACGCGCCTTGAGTTCCTCGCCCTTTGCGAGGAAGCGGCGACCGGCCTCGGTGTCCTTCGGCGCGTACTGCTCCAGCGATGCGAGCGCCTTGCGGGCGTTGTCGAAGTCGCCGGCCTTCACGAAGCATTCCGCCGCGTAGAACATCGGTTTCGGGTTGTGCAGGTCGAAGAACGTCGCCATCTGGTAGGCCTTGATTGCCTCCGCCAGACGTCCCTGAACCTGCTGCACGGAACCCATCGCCGTCCAGTATTTGCTGCTCGTATGCTCGAAGACCGTAAGGAAGCGGAAGATCTTCTCGGCATCGGCGTAGTTGCCCGCCCGGTAGAAGTCCACGCCCATCGCGTAGATGCTCTCGATCTCCTTGTCCGAAATGCCCTTGAGTTCCCGGACGGTCGTGAAGTCGGCGATTGCGGTGAACACCTCCTTGAAGTGCTCTTCGCTGACGTCAATCTTCTCTGCTGCTTCTGCCATGGTTTTCTCCTTTCGGTTTGCCTGTTTTAGATCATCACACCTTCTGCTCGTAGCCGGGCAGGTCGCCGGGTTTGAGGAGCGTCTGCGCGGTCGCGAGGAACACGATGTCGTCCGCCGTCTTGGCGATCCGCTCGGCGAGTTCCTCGTCGCGCATCTCCTCAAGTTTGTCGGCGTAGTCCGCCAGCGCCTCGACAATCGCGTCGGCTTTCTCGCCGACCTCCTTGCTTTCGTCAGTCTGCTCGGCGGCGGTCGCCGCGACGACCTTGCCGGCGAGACGAACCGCGTCGGCGACGACGGCATGGGCGGTTCCGTCCAACCCTGCCGTCGCGTTCTTCAGCGCAACGGTGGCCGCCGCCTCGGCGGACTTCGCATCCGAGAGCGCGGCGGTCTTCGCCGCGACCTCGCCCTGAAGCGCGGCGACCTTCTCGCGCTGCGCCTGAATCTCGGCGGACTCCTCCTCGGTCTCGGTCTCTTCCGCGGCCTCTGCCTTCGTCTCACGGGCGACTTCCTTCTCTTTCTCCACCCGTTCCTCGGTTTCGATTTCGGCGAGCCGCTCCTCGGGGGTCTTCTTCTGCGCCTCAATCATCTGCTCGAGTTTCGCAATCTCGGTCTGGAGCACCGCACTGGCGACGTCGAGCCCCTCCGTCGCCGCCTGGACGGCGGCGGCTGCCTGCTCGAGGGCGGACGCCTTTTCGCCGACAACCGCAATCGCCGCCTGCTGCGCCTGGCTCAAGCCCTCCTGACGGCTCGCCAAGATGGCGACCGCCGCCGAGAACTGTCCGCGAAAGAGGCGTTCCTTCTGCTCGTCGCGCTCCAACTGGAGTTCGGCGAGGAGTTTCTCGAAGTCGGTCGTTCCCCTGACGGAAACGGACGCCCCCGAAAGGACGGAGACACCCGATGCGCCGGCGTTCTGACCGGAGGCGACGGCGGTCTCCGTGTCCGCTCCGAGCGTGTTTGCCTGAATGTTCTGTGCGATCTTGATTTCCATAGCGCTTTGTCTACGAAGGACGGGGTTTCAAGGTTACACTGCAATTATATCATAAATCACCAACGAGCGTTTTCCGCTCTTTTACCGACGATGCACGACACGGAACGCCTGGACGAGGCCAAGGCTGCCCGGCTCGAGCGTTGCAAAGGCGTTGCCGCCAAGGCACAGCGTGAGGGTCTTCGGCGACGGCACGGGCGGAAGCGCATCGTCCGCAAGTTGCGCGAACGAGAGAACCCCCTTCTCCTCCGCCAGTGCGTACGCCCGTTCGTCGGTTGGCATCCCCAAAAGCCAGTGCGGATGAAAGCCCTCTTCCGGCACCAGGCTGTCGCCAACGGCGAGTGCGGCGAGTTCCGCGTCGGTCAGCGTCCATTCGGCGTGACAGGCGAAGGCCTCCCGCGTCAGATTGCGGATGGAGGGATGCGTGACGTCAAGATTCGCGAGAACGCCCAGACGCTGCTCCAGTTCGGACGAGAGGTCGAGCGCGAACCGCGCCTCCACGCCCTCGCCCGCGAGAACGAACGCCATTTCGGGTGCAGGCGACGCGGACAGACCGACAATCGCCAGACGGCGGCGGGAAATCTCCTCCACGAACTGAAAGAGCACGCCGCATTCCTTCTCAACGAGCGCAAGCAGCACTTCCTTCGGCAAATCCGCGAACCTTCCCTTCAGCAGCGTCAGGTCGGGGAAGAGAGGCGTCGGCTCAATTGCGAGAACGTGAGGTTCATCATCGAGACGGATGTCAAGAACGACTGTCGCATCGGCGGCAAGGGAGTCAACGCGCACGAGACGGGCCGCCTTCCCGACAAACTGCGTCTCCACCCGCCAGGCGGGCGACGCCAGCACACGGGCGGCATTCGCCTTCGACCACTCGGGCCATTCCCTCAACAGTTCGTTCGCATCCATTGTCAGGCCCTCTTCTTGCGCACGTCAACCGTGACGTTGAACGTGGCGATTTTCGCGGAAAGGTGACTTGCAATCTGCGTGCGTCCGTTCTCCAGTAGAACGGACATATCGACCGTCGTCGGACGGAACTGGACGTCGAGTTGCCGCCCCGTCACGGCAATGCGAACTTCCGTGCCGTCCAGCACGTCGGGGCGCAGTTGAACGACAATCTCGCCCTGTCCGCGCAAAAGTCCCGGCGAGACGAGGAGCGTATCCGCCACCGCCTGTGCCGCCTCGACGAGCACGGTCGCCGAAGTCGGCGCGACGGGCGCGGCTGACGCAACGGCTGAAACCGCCGCCTGAACGCGCACGACCTCCGCCGGCGTGATGGCCGAAGCCGCCGCCACTTCCGGAGCAACCGTCGCAACGAGCGGCGAAACGGCCTTCGGCGCAACGCCCGAGGCAACCAAAACTTCGGCTTTTTCGTCCTCTCCGAGATTGTGCACGGGGTTCGCAACAACGGGCGATCCCTCGTCCAGATCGGGCATCGCGGACGGCATCGCGTTCGGAACGGACCTTGCGGGCGATACCGCGTCCGAAACGGGCTTCTCCGAAGGGACTGTCCCCTCGGTCACGACGGGAACGGACGGCTTTTCGACGGAGGCAACAATGCCATCAGAATCAAGGGGCTTTGCAACCGCCTCGACTGGAACTTGACTCACAACGGAAGTTGCCTCTGCGGTTTTGGGCGGCGTCGCATCAACGACGGGTGCGGCGACCAAGTTGGAATCGACAGCAACGACGAGCGGTTGCTTGACATCGGCAGGCGCAATGACAACCGCCTCAGCAGCCATCGGCGCCACTGCAACGTCAACAGACTTCGGCGTTTCGACCGACATCGCTACTTCGCCCGGCTCGACAACTGCTTTGAGACTTTGTGTTGAAACAACAACCTGTTCGGCAAGTGGCTCAACGACAGCCGTCACAACCACCGTTGGTGCAATCGTTACTTCAATCGGCGCTTCGGTCCTGCGACCTTGCGTCGAATCTGTCGTCTGTGTTGAATCAGTCGTCCGTATTGAATCGATCGTCTGCTTCAAATCAGTCGCCGACTCGGAAACTGTCGCGGCGACGGCGACGGCAAACGCCTCGCCGAGTGCCGCGTTCTCCGCAATCGGCTTCGCCATCGCCTGTTGAAACGCCTCGCCCGAAACCGCCGTGTCAGGTAACGCGAAGGGCGCGAGGGGCGACAGGGACGTGAGGTCAGAGCCAAGAGATGCCGCAGCTTCGCTCGCCGCCGTGGCTCCGTGGCACCGTGTGAGATCCAAGTTCAGGTCAATCGAAGGTATCGTCATCATCCGCCGTCAATCTCCTTCCGGTAAATTCATCC
>CAVDWI010000132.1:3950-5389 GCA_963612485.1 Barnesiella intestinihominis | reverse complement strand
ATGTGCAAGATCCGCCAGGACGTGCCGCCCTATTCCCTGAGCGACATGGTCGAGGGGACGATGAAGGTGCTCGGCCCGAATGTCGTCGGTCTTACGCGGCGCGGTTTCAAGCGCGAGGTGATTCAGGCCATCAAGGAGGCGTTCCGCTTCATCTACCGCGACGGACTGAACCGCACCCAGGCTCTGGAGCGCGTCGAGAACGACATCGAGCCGTTCGATGAAATCAAGGAGCTCGTAGCGTTCTACCGCAATTCCACACGCGGCGTCTGCTAAAATAGGGATGAACCTGAACGCATTCGGCTTTTGCGGGGCGACCCTCGATTCCCGTCTGGTGAAGCCGGGGATGCTCTACGTCGCCCTCAAGGGCGAGCATGCGGACGGTAATGACTACATCCCGAACGCCCGTGCGGCGGGCGCGGCGAAAATCCTCGGCGGCCCGACTGCGCTCGCCGACCTGCAGACGCTCGCCCGCGACTGCCGCCGGACGCTGCGGGCGAAGGTGATTGGCGTGACGGGTTCCGCCGGGAAGACGACGACGAAGGAGCTCCTCCGTGCCTTCCTCTCCCGCGTCGGCAAGGTTCATGCGACGGAGGGGAACTTCAACAATCACCTCGGACTGCCGCTCACAATCCTGAACTGTCCGGAGGATGCGGACTTCCTTGTCGTCGAGATGGGGACGAACCATCCGGGTGAGATTGCGCGGCTTTGCGAGATTGCCGAACCCGACGGGGGGCTGATCACAAACGTCGGCACGGCGCACCTCGAGTTCTTCGGCTCACAGGACGGCATCGCGGCGGAGAAGGGGACGCTCTTCGCCCGCGTGAAGGACTTCGCCGTCGTCTCGTCCGAAAACGTGCGGCTTGGGAAGCTGCGCGAACTCTGCCGCGCCGAACTCATCGTGGTCGATCCATGCCAGGCGTGGATGGCCGCCGCGCTGGAGGGTGTTCTGCCGGGGGCGCACAACGTCTCCAACGCCTGTCTCGCCTTCGCCGTGGCGGAACGCCTCGGTGCGACGCGGTCGGATGCGCTCGCGGCGCTTTCCGACTTCCGTCTGCCGGGGGCGCGCTGGCGCAGGGTCGAGCGGCGCGGCGTTTCGTTCATCGACGACAGTTATAACGCGAACCCGGACTCCATGATTGCCGCGCTGGATGCCTTCTCAAAGATGCCGTGCGCCGGGCGGCGCGTGGCGGTTCTCGGCGACATGGGCGAACTTGGCCCTGAATCCGCCACATTCCACCGCCGCGTCTTCGACCACGCGGCGAAACTTGGCATTCCGCTCGTCATCGGCGTCGGGGCGCAGTCCTCGAAGTGTTCGTGCCAGTTGTCGTGCGAATCAACCGAGGCGCTGGCGGAGATGTTCTGGCGGCACGTTGCGCCCGGCGACCTCGTGTTTCTGAAGGCTTCCCATTCCATGAACCTCTCCAAACTCATTGACAGAC
>CAVDWI010000132.1:0-3879 GCA_963612485.1 Barnesiella intestinihominis | reverse complement strand
CCTTTCCAAACTCATTGACAGACAGTGAAAATACTCGTTCTTAACGGACCCAACCTGAACCTGCTCGGCATTCGCGAGCCGGCGCTTTACGGCAATCGCACCTACGCCGACCTCGAGAGATTCGTCGCCGCGGCGGCGGCGGAACTCGGCGGCGGGCTGACCGTGGAGATGCGCCAGTCAAACCACGAGGGTGTGCTCGTGGACTGGATACAGGCCGCACGCGGCGAATTCGACGCTCTCGTCCTCAATGCCGCCGCCTACACCCATACCTCCGTTGCCATTCTCGACGCGCTGAAGGCGGTCGCCATCCGAACGGTCGAGGTGCACCTCACCGAGCCGAAGGAGCGCGAGCCGTTCCGCCGCGTTTCCTACGTGGGAATGGTCGCGGAGAAGACCTGTTCGGGAAAGGGTTTCGAGTCGTATGCGGAAGCTCTCCGCTACCTTGTCGAGACGAAACGCTGAAAGGCGGGGAGGTTGGTATGCCGCTCTATGTTTACGAGGCGAAAGAGCCGGAGAAGGGGTGCGCGAAATGTCGCGCCGGGTTTGAGATCACGCAGTCACTCAGGGAGCCGCACCTGACGAAGTGTCCCGACTGCGGGGCGGAGATCTACCGCGTCATTCAGGCCCCCGGCCTCACTCACTCGAAGACTGACCTCCACTACCGCGCCAAGCGCGCGGGTTTCAAGTGCCTGAAGAAAGTCCAGAAGGGCGAATACGAGACGATTTACTGAACGATGACCGTCTGGATCGAGAACCCGTTTGACAATCTGCCGCGTGAGGGGTCGCGTCCCCTGCGGTTCTGGCTGATGGCGCGGGCGTTCGTTCGGGCGGGGCATCGCGTGGTCTACTGGACGAGCGACTTCAGCCATACGACGAAGGCGCGGCGGAACTTGCCGCCGTCGTTCACGGACGAGGGGATTGAGGTTCTGCTCGTGCCGACGCCGCCCTATCGGGCGAACGTGGGCTTCGCCCGAATCCGCAGTCACCGCGCCTATGCGCGGGCGTGGGAGGCGGCGGCGAGCGCGGCGGATGCGTCCGCGTCGCCGAACGTGCTGGTCATCTCCACGCCGCCGCTTGCGACGGGCGACGCGGCGATTCGCCTTTCGCGGCGGTTCGGGGCGAAACTCGTCGTTGACGTAATGGATGCGTGGCCCGAGACGTTCTACCGCCTTTTGCCGCGCTTTGTGCCGACTGCCGTCGGGCGGCTTCTGTTCGCGGCGGCGGAGGCCGCCTCGCGGCGGCTCTACCGTGCGGCTGACCTCGTGACGGGCGTCGCCGACCGCTACGGCGAAATTGCACGGGCGAAGGGAGCGCGGACGTATCGGCGGTTCTACCACGGCATTGAACTCCCCGCCGCCGAACCGTCGGACGCTCGGAACGGGAGGAACGCCCCCTCTCTCCTCTATATAGGGAACATGGGGAAGACCTACGATTTGCCGACGGTTGTCCGCGCAATGACGCTTCTGCCGAATGCGACGCTCGACCTCGCGGGGGCAGGTGCGCAGTCCGATGTGGTTCAGCGGCTGATTCGCGACCTCGGCCTTGGCGGACGTGTTCGGTATCACGGGCAATTGGACGCAACGCGGATGGGCGAACTCCTTCGGAACGCGGATATCGGCGTCGTGCCCATGGGGGACGCGAGTTTCGTGGGTGTACCCTACAAGTTCGCCGACTACGCGGCGGCGGGACTCGCCATCGTGAGTTCGCTTGGCGGCGAAACGGCGGACTTGCTCGTGCACTACGGCGCGGGGACTGTCTACCGACTGGGCGATGCGCAGTCGCTCGCGGCGGCGGTCAACGCCGTTTTGCCGCGACTTGACGCGATGAAATCCGCCGCGTTCGCCCTTGCGAGAGAAGAACTCGATGCGCGGCGAATCTATACGGATTATGTCCAATACATATGCGAAGGGGCGGGGGAGTCAGTGGATGGAGGCGACGGCCTTTCGTGCGGTTGAAAAGGCGAGCGTCAGGTTGTAGCCGCCCGTCGGACCGTCGATGTCCAGCACTTCCCCGGCGAAATAAAGGCCGGGGACTTTTTTCGATTCCATTGTCCGTGCGTCCACCTCGTCGAGTGCAACGCCGCCAATCGTGACGATGGCCTCCTTGACGGGACGCGGGCGAAGGTTGCGGAACTGAAGCCGCTCGTGGGCGAACCACACCTCAATCGTGTAGTCCCTCAACTCGCTGTGTTCAAGCCATCGCTGGCAGTTGTAGACTGCCGCACCGCTCAGCCCGAAGCGTTCGCAGTCGATTTCGCCGCGATAGTCGAAGAGCGTTTTTCCCCGTGCGTCGAGAATCTTGGCGCGTCCGTCCTCAAAGCGTCTTCCGGCGAGGCTCGTGATGCGGTGGTCGTCCGTCTCGAGGCCGATGAGGCCGGGGCGGTAGGGGACGATGCGATGCCCGAGCGCACGGGCGAAGTTCTGTCCGTCGCCAACCGACCCCGTCTTCGGGTAACTGACGCCCCCCGTCGCGAGCAGCACGTTTTCCGCCCGGAGCGAGAAGTTCCTGGTTTGCACGAGGAATCCGCCGCCATCCCCGCATGGTGCGACTTCCGTCACGGGGCAGTTTGTGAGGATCGGAACGTCCTCGTCGCGCAGCAGGTCGCCGAAGGCGTGGACGATTGTCGCGGCCTTGCCGTCCGCCGGGAACATCCGTCCGTCGGCCATGCGCCGCAGCGGCACATTCAGGCTTTTGAATCCTCGGATGATCTGCCGCGGGCCGCACTCACGAATCGCCTCGGCGACGAACGCGGCGCACGGCCCGACGTCGGCGAGGAACTGCTCGGAACTGACGTCCTTCGTGAAGTTGCACCGTCCGTTGGCGGTCATGAGGACCTTTGAGCCGAGACGGGCCTTGCGCTCGATGAGAAGGCAGGGAATCTTTCGGTCTGCCGCGACGGCGGCGGCGAACATTCCGGCGGCCCCGCCGCCGACAATCGCAAGTTTGACTGAAGTCTGTTTCATTGCCCATATTGTAGCATAAAATGGCGAATAAGGAGTGGTAAATATGGTATAATACGCGGTATGAAGCGCAAGATACCCTACGGCGTAATCAACTGGGAGAACCTCGTCAACGAATGCTACGTCGTTGACAACACCTCCTACATCCGCGAACTGGAGAATTGCAAGACGCCCGTGTTCCTGCGCCCGAAGCGCTTCGGCAAGTCAATCGTCTGCTCAATGCTCGAATACTACTACGACGTCAACCGAAAGGACAGGTTCGCGGAACTCTTCGGACGCTTCGACATTGGCAAAGATCCGACCCCGCTCGCGAACTCGTTTCTTGTGCTGACGTTCGACTTCTCGACAATCCAGATCGGTACGATTCAAGAGATCGAGAAGTGGTTCTTTGAGAACGTCAAGAGGTCTGTCAGTTATTTCACCGTGAAATATGGGCGGTTGGCGGACTGGTCGTCCGTGATGTCGGCGGAAAATCCGGCCGACATGATCGCCGCCGTGCGCAACGTGATCCGAGAGAGTGGCCTTCCCCCGCTCTACGTCATCATCGACGAATACGACAACTTCACGAACGAACTCGTCGTCTCGCGCCGCGACGGCGACTACGACGCGATCTGCGGACACGACAACGAGCAGTCGCGGGAGTCCTTCTTCAAGGCGTTCTTCAAGTCCTTCAAGGCGGGGCTCGCGGACAACACGGTCGGGCGCACCTACTTCACGGGCGTCCTGCCGATTACGCTCGACGACCTCTCCAGCGGCTTCAACGTCGGCACGGTCATCAGCCTTGACAAGAACAAGCTCGGCATGGTCGGCTTCACCGGGGAGCAGGTGCGGAAATACGTCGACGAGGTCTTCGCGGACTACGGATTCGACCCGTCGCTCAAGGAGACGGTGCTCTCCGACCTCAAGGCGTTCTACGACG
>CAVDWI010000131.1:0-5392 GCA_963612485.1 Barnesiella intestinihominis | reverse complement strand
CCGAAGCGCTTCTTCGGCGCGGCGCGCAACATCGAGGGCGGCGGTTCGCTGACGATTATCGCAACGGGTCTCGTGGATACGGGCAGCCGCATGGACGAGGTCATCTTCGAGGAGTTCAAGGGCACGGGCAACATGGAACTCGTGCTTGACCGCGGCCTTGCCGACAAGCGCATCTTCCCGGCAATCGACATCGACAAGTCGGGTACGCGCAAGGAAGACCTGCTCCTTGACCCGATGGAACTCGAGAAGACGTGGGGCATCCGCCGTCTGCTGGCGTCGGCCGGTCCCGAATCGGCGATGAAGTCGGTGCTCAAGTCGCTCAGCAAGACGAAGTCGAACCCTGAGTTCCTGCTCGCCATGACGCCGAAGCCGATCTGATGGACTGAAGATGGACATCACGATCAAGAACGCTCGCGTTCACAACCTCCGCGGAATCGACGTTACGATTCCGCGGAACTCCTTGACGGTTGTGACGGGGCTTTCCGGCAGCGGAAAGTCGTCGCTCGCGTTCGACACGCTCTACGCCGAGGGGCAGCGGCGATACGTCGAGTCGCTCTCGGCGTATGCGCGGCAGTTCCTCGACCGGTTGCAGAAGCCCGACGTCGAGAAGATCGAGGGGCTTTCGCCGGCGATTTCCATCGAACAGCACACGACGGGCGGCAATCCGCGCTCCATCGTCGCGACGGTGACGGAGATTCACGACTACCTGCGAATCCTCTACGGGTCGGTTGCCGTGCCGCACTGCCCGACGTGCGGGCGCGAAGTGCACCGCCAGTCCGCCGAGCAGATTGTGGACGCGATTCTCGCCTCGGGCAAGGGGAAGGCGATTCTTTACGCGCCCGTCGTGAAAGGGCAGAAGGGGCGGCACGAGAACACGCTCGCGGCAATTCGGCGCAACGGCTTCGCCCGCGTGCGCATTGACGGCGAGACCTATCCCATTGATGAACTCCCCGAACTCGACAAGAAACGCAGCCATTCGATTGACATCGTGGTTGACCGTCTCGTCCTGCCCTGCGACAGGACGCGCCTGACGGATTCCGTCGAACTCGCCCTCCGCGAGGGCAAGGGCGTGCTGACGGTCGAGCGTCTTGAGACGAATCCGCCGACGAGCGAGACGTATTCCGAACTCAACGCCTGCACCCACTGCGGCATTTCGTTCGACGAACTGAAGCCGCGCTCGTTCTCGTTCAATTCGCCGTTCGGGGCGTGTCCGACCTGTGCGGGGCTGGGCAACCTCTACTATTTCGACGAAGACCTCGTCGTGCCGGACAAGACCCTGCCCCTGCGCGAGTGCATCCACGCCTGGCGGCGGGCGGGACACAACGCCATCATGTATTACAACGCCCTGCTCGAGCACATCGCGAAGCAGTATAAGGTGAGTCTCGACACGCCGTATGAGAAGTTGCCCGCGAAATTCCGCCACAACCTGATGCACGGCTTCAGCGACGACCTGATTCTGCCGTGGCGAAGCGTGGACAGACCTTTCGAGGGCGTGCTTGCCACCCTGCAGAAGCGGCTTGAGGAGGCGGAGGACGACGAGACGCGAAAGAAATACGAGGCCTACCAGAACTTCCGCACGTGTCCCGACTGCCACGGGGCGCGACTTCGTCCCGAATCGCGCGCTGCGACTGTCGCCGGACGCACGATTGTCGAGGTGATGGCGATGCCCGTTGTGCAGTCCCTCGCATTCTTCAAGTCGCTGGGGGCGGACGCGGCGGACAAGACGTTCGCGCCCGTGCGCGACATCCTGCGCGAAATCGTCCGCCGCCTGCAGTTCCTGCTCGACGTCGGTCTTGACTACCTGACGCTCGACCGTCCGAGCGCGACGCTTTCGGGCGGCGAAATGCAGCGCATCCGCCTTGCGACCCAGATCGGGTCGGGGCTGACGGGCGTTCTCTATGTTCTCGACGAGCCGACGATCGGGCTTCACCCACGCGACAACGACCGGCTCATCGGAACGCTGAAGGGCTTGCGCGACCGGGGTAATACCGTCGTCATCGTGGAGCATGACGAGGAGATGATGCGCGCGGCGGACTATGTCGTCGATCTCGGTCCCGGCGCCGGACGAGAGGGCGGGCGCGTCATGTATCAGGGCGACTTCAGGGGACTTCTCAAGGCGAAGTCGCTGACGGTGGACTACCTGACGGGACGGAAGAAGGTCGTGCCGGAGGCCTTGCACCATATTCCCATCAAGTCCTCGACGAAGTTTCTCACGCTTTCCGGGGCGAAGGAGCATAATCTCAAGAACGTCACCGTGCGCATTCCCGTCGGGTCGTTCACGGTCGTGACGGGCGTGAGCGGAAGCGGCAAGTCCACGCTGATTGACGAGACGCTGAAACGCGCCCTGATGAGGCACTTCTACAAGTCGCGGGCGATTCCCGGCAAGTACCGGAAGCTGACGGGGGTCGAGAACTTCGACAAGGTAATCGAGATCGACCAGTCGCCGATTGGGCGAACGCCGCGCTCGAACCCGGCGACGTATGTCGGGTTCTTCTCCGACATACGGGAACTGTTCGCCCAGACGGAGGCGGCGAAGGCGCGCGGTTATACGGCGGGACGCTTCTCCTTCAACGTGAAGGGCGGACGCTGCGAGGTCTGCGGTGGCGACGGGGTGCGCAAACTGGAGATGAGTTTTCTGCCCGACGTCTACGTCGCGTGCGAGCAGTGCGGGGGAAAGCGGTTCAACGCCGAAACGCTGGAGGTGACGTATGGCGGCAAGTCCATTGCCGATGTGCTCGCGATGACGGTCGCGGAAGCCTGTGAGTTCTTCGCGAAAGTCCCCTCGCTCGCCCGCAAACTGAAGACGCTGGTGGATGTCGGACTCGGCTACATCGCCCTCGGACAGTCCGCGACGACGCTGTCGGGCGGTGAGGCCCAGCGCATCAAGCTCGCGACGGAACTCTCGCGCCGCGCCACGGGGCGGACGCTTTACCTCCTCGACGAGCCGACGACGGGTCTGCACTTCGACGACGTGGCGAAACTGATGCGCCTTCTGCTGAAATTGCGCGACCAGGGCAACACCATCGTCGTCATCGAGCACAACACGGACGTGATGAAGTGTGCGGACTGGATCATCGACCTCGGGCCGGGCGGCGGCGATCGCGGCGGAAACCTCGTCTGCGAAGGGTCCGTTGCCGCGATTCGCGCCTGCCCCAACTCCATTACGGGAAGATTCCTCGGCGGTTCGGATTCGGATTAGGAGGCGTTGCCGTGCGTTCGTCCCTTCCGCTCTTTCTTTTGTTCGCGGCGACCTCTCTCCTCGGTGGGCGGATTTGCGCGGCACACGTCGAAGCGACGTTTAATGCCGCGCTCACGAACGAGACGGACTGGGTTTACGGGTCGGGCGTTCAGATTTACAAGGAGGGCGACTATCCGTGTATTATGAAGCAGGACGGCGGCTTCATCGCGTCGCCGAACTTCGGCTTTGCGATCACCTCCGTAACCGTCGAGGCGCGGAACAGCACCGCGAATACCTCGCGAAAGGTCGATCTCACGCCGATTGCACCATCCGGCTTTCGCGGCGATTCGCCCGAGACCTACCGACTGGACTTAACCGAAGACCCGCAGAAACTGACGTTCAACTGGTCCCGCGAATCCGCCGTGCAGGCGTTGACGATTCGTGCGGCGGCGGGTGGCAGCGGCAACGTCTATTTCCGTTCCATCGTGATTGACGGTGCGCCGCTGACGGCCGTTCCGACAAACCTCTCGGTGGAGGTCGCCTACGGTGAATCGTTCGTGGCGCGGTGGGAAAACGGGAAGGGAATCTGTTCCAACCGTCTTTCGGTTTTCAGGAAAGACGTGAAGGTCTTCGACTTCGCCCGTGCAAAAAGCCAGCCGACGAACATCTCGGCGGGCGTTCTCGGCCCCGGCTTCACCGGGGTGAACCTCTACAGTGCGACGAACGCCGACGGGGTCGTTCAGATTGGCACGTCCGAGAAGCGGGGGTGGCTCGCCTATTCGGATTCAGAAACCTTCCGCTCGCGGCAGCTCTTCCTGACCGTTCAGCGGTATCCGCACAGGGAAGAGGCGAAATACATGATGCTCCAATGGGTGCAGGGCGGAGTGACGAATGATATCGCCCGTGTCGATCTTGATGATGTTCCGGGCAACCGAACCATCGGTCTCTCGTCCGTTCCCGACGGCGCAACGCTTCTCCTCAGTCCGCCGAATAAGGCAACTCACACGCGGATTCTCCTCTCTCGGTTCGGTTTCCTCTCGCCCGTTGGTGCGTGCGTGATTCCAGGTTCGGGGCTTGCCGCCCGATGCCGTTTCCGCGTCGGCGGGCTTACGCACGACACGGACTACTTCTGGACGGTGTCGGCGTTCGCCGATGACGGCACCGAATCGCCCGATTCCGCGTCCGTTCCCGTCCGAACGAACAACCTCCCTCCGCCAGGGTTCGTCATCCGCTTCCGCTGATCCTTTTCGCGAGTTTGAGCCGTCGCTTTCAGAATGCGAATTCTTTTTTCCAGCGCAACCGTAGTAGAGCCGCGTTGCGCCGATGCGCCCTGCTTTACAGGGGAAGCCGAAATCTGATATACTATCCGCCATCTTATCCGGGTGTCGGCGGGCAGGGTGCGCGTCGGCTGAGAAATACCGGTATCAACCTGAACGGGGTAATGCCCGCGTAGGAAAATAAGGAGCAAAAGAAGACCATGGCCGAAAATGCGGTAATGGAAGAGGTCATCTCCGGCGCAATCGTGCGGAGATATTTCAAGAAACTCGAGGACAATCTCGCGGTTGACGTGGCGATTGTCGGTGCGGGGCCGAGCGGGCTCGTGGCGGCGCACGACCTCGCCAAGGCGGGGTTCAAGGTCGCCGTCTACGAGTCGAAACTCGCCCCCGGCGGCGGCACGTGGGGCGGCGGAATGCTGATGAACGAGGTGACGGTGCAGAACGACGCGGCGGAAATCCTGCGCGAGTTCGGCATCACGACGCTTCCCTACGACGACCTGTATCACACGGTCGATTCGGTCGAGATGGCGTCCGGTCTCATCTTCGGTGCGCGGAAGGCGGGCGCGACGATCTTCAACACGGTGCGCGTCGAGGACATCGTGATGCACAACGGCATCGTGTCGGGCGTGGTGATCAACTGGAATCCCGTGGCGCGGCTTGAGATGCACGTCGATCCTCTTGTGGTGACGACGCGCGCCCTCATCGACGGCACGGGGCATCCGAGCGAAATCATCAACAAGGCGGTACACAAGGCGGGCGTGAAGGTCGATTCTCCGACGGGCGGCATCCTCGGCGAGAAGCCGATGTGGATGGAGGACGGCGAGCGCACGACCGTCGTGAACACGAAACGCCTCTATCCCGGCCTGTATGCGTCGGGCATGGCGGCGAACAACGTGCAGGGCGGCTTCCGCATGGGCCCGATCTTCGGCGGCATGCT
>CAVDWI010000130.1:0-5474 GCA_963612485.1 Barnesiella intestinihominis | reverse complement strand
CGCCTGATCCGTCCGCTCTGCGCGAAGTTGCTGGAGCCGACGATTCCCGAGACGGAGGGGAAGATCGACCGAGAGAGACTGCTCGACATTTCGGGGCGCAGCCGCGAACGCCAGATTGCCCTCGCGGCGGAATACGGCATCGTGGACTATCCGAGCCCGGCGGGCGGCTGCAAACTGACGGAAGTCGGTTTCGGGCGGCGGCTCAGGGACTTGATGGAGCACGAGGGGCTGAAGAACCGCCGTCTCGTCGAGTTCCTTCTCATTGCGCGGCGTTTTCGCCTGCCCGACGGAAGCGGCGTGATTCTCGGGCGCGACCAGCGGGACAACGGCGTTTTGCAGGCTTCGGGCGACCTCGGCACGCTTCTTGCGCCCGTCAACGTGCCCGGTCCGACCGCACTGATTCCGGACGTGAAGTCGGCGGCGGATCTGGAACTCGTGAAGGAGCTTGTCTGCTCCTACTGCCGCTACGACAGTCTGATTGGCGACATCAATCTCCGCGTCTGGGGAAAGGGGATCGACGGTGCGGGGGGCGTTTTCCCCGTGCCGCGTCCATATGTTCGTGAAAAATACAAGGAGTATCAGATATGCTAGAGACAATTGCCGCGCATCTTGATGCGATTGCCGCCCTTGCGCCGACCTGGGGCTACCTTTTCATCTTCGTCTTCATGGCGATTGAGTCGAGTTTCATTCCGTTTCCGAGCGAAGTGGTGATGATTCCGGCGGGCTTTCTCGCCGCACGGGGCGAACTCGCGGGGGGCAGTCCGCTGACGGCTCTTTCGCTGGCAATCGTCTTCGGCATTCTCGGCTCGCTTGCGGGGGCGTTCGTGAACTACTACCTCGCCCTGTGGGTGGGCAAGCCCTTCCTTGAGAAGTACGGAAAATACTTCTTCGTCAAGCCGGAACCCCTTGCGCGGGCGTGCGAGGTCTTCAACCGGTATGGCGCGGCGACGACGTTTGTCTGCCGCCTTGTGCCCGTCATTCGCCAGCTGATCTCGATTCCCGCCGGGATTGCGCGGATGCCGCTTGCGCCGTTCACGTTCTTCACGGGGCTGGGCGCGGGAATCTGGACGGCGATTCTTGCGGTGGTCGGCTATGCGCTCGGCCGTCAGGCGGGCAGCATGACCTATCTCGAACTCTGCGTGAAGGGCGGTGAAATGGCCTCGAAGAACCTGCCGTATGTGATCGGCGGGGCGGTTCTGCTGGTCGTGCTTTACGTTCTTGTCTCGAAACTCGCAATGGGGAAGAAGGGCTGATGCTCCTCAAGGTCGAACATCTGCGGGTTGCGTTCCACGTCGAGGGGCGGCTCTCCGTCCCCGTGCGGGACGTGAACTTCGAGATTCCGGAGAAGGGGCGTGTCGCCCTTGTCGGCGAGTCGGGGAGCGGAAAGTCCCTCACCGCGCTTACGCTTGGCGGACTTGTCGATCGTGCGGAGATTTCCGGCAAGATTATCGGTTCGCCGCGCATTTCATACGTCTTCCAGAATCCGATGCAGAGCCTGAACCCCGTGATACGCATCGACCGACAGATTGCCGAGTCACTGGGGTCGCGTGATTCGCGGCAGATCGGGAAGTTGCTCGCCGACGTTGGACTTCCCACGGCGGCGGCGTGGAAGTACCCTTGCCAGCTCAGCGGCGGACAGCAGCAGCGCGTGATGATTGCCATGGCCCTCGCGGCGAAACCCGACCTCCTGATTGCCGACGAGCCGACGACCGCGCTGGACGTCACGACACAGAAGGAGGTTCTCGACCTCATCGACCGCGTGGCGGATGCGCGGTCGATGGCTGTTCTGCTGATTACCCACAACCTCGGGCTCGTCTGCCGCCATTCCTCTTACGTCAACGTGATGTATGCGGGCGAAATCGTCGAGGCGGGGCTCGTGAAGAATGTCCTCGGCTCGCCCGTCCATCCCTACACGAAGGGGCTTCTCGCGGCAGTTCCCTCCCTCGCCGCGCCGAAGGATGCGCCGCTGAAGGATATTCCGGGCATCGTCCCGCCCCCTTGGGATTGGCCGAGCGGCTGTGCCTTCCATCCGCGCTGTCCGCTGGCGGACGCGGACTGCCTGAAGGGCGTGCGCCCCTCGTGTCGCCGCGAAAAGGCGGCTTCATGAAGTCCTATCGGGAGATCCTGAAACTCGTCTGGCCGCTCGCGCTCGGCATGGTGAACAATGCGCTGATGCAGTTCACCGACCGCGCCTTTCTCGCACGGGACTCGATGGAATCGCTTGAAGCGGTTCTGCCCGCCACGATGCTCGTGGGGATCTTCGTCAGTTTCTTCCAGTCGGCAATCGCCTATTCGGGCGTCTTCGTCGCGCAGTATCACGGGGCGAAGGACCCCGCCTCGTGCGTCCGCTGCTATCGGGCGGCGACGCTTCTCTCGCTTGTCGCGGGGCTGTTCATGTTCGCGCTCGTGCCCGTGGGCGGCTGGATTTTCTCGCTTTCCTCGCCTTCCGCTGAACTTCTCGCCCGTGAGCGGACGTATTACGACATCTGCATTCTCGGCGGGTTCTTCGTGTTCGGTCAGATGGCCGCCGCCTCCTATTTTACGGGGCTTGGGCGGACGCGCATCGTCTTCTTCGTCAACCTGATTGGCAACGTCGCGAACATTGCGCTCGACCCGCTGCTCATCTTCGGCTTGTGCGGACTGCCGCGCCTCGGCATCGCGGGCGCGGCATATGCGACGGTCGCCGCGACCGCGCTCCAGTGGGTCATCCTCGTCTGGGCGGCGCACCGCGCCATTCGCGGCATTTCCGCGCCGGGCGGCGTGTGGCGAATCGCGTCGAAGATCCTGCGCCTCGGCATCCCCTCGGGCGGCTATTCCGTCCTCAACACGCTTTCGTTCACCGTCTTCGTCTTCGTCACGGGAGCGGTCGGGGACGTCGCCTTCGCCGCGTCCAACGCATGTTTTACGGTGAACTACCTCCTGATTGCGCCGATTGAGGGGTTCGCAATCGGGGCGCAGACGCTTGTCGGCCAGGCCTGCGGGCGCGGCGACGTGCGCGAGGCGGTTCAGTCGGCGCGGCGGACGCTCGTGCTCGCGCTGGGCTTCGTCGCCCTCGCCGCCGCCGCCGTCCTGCTCTTCCACCGCCCGATCCTCGCCCTGTTCGCACCGAACGATGCGTCCGCCGCGGCGGAATTCGTCCGCATGGGGTGGATTCTCTTCGTCCTGATGGTGGCGTGGCAGTTCTTCGACGCGACGGACGTCGTGATTTCGGGTGCGCTCAAGGGGGCGGGCGATGCGCGGTTCGTCTTCTGCTGGATGCTCATCGCCGCGTTTCTGATCTGGCTGCCGCTCGTTTTCGTCGTGGCGAAAGTTCACAATACGATGCCCGCGCTCTGGGGGACGATGGTCGTCTACGTGGTGGTCATCAGCATCGGCTCGCTGTTTCGCTGGCGGCGCGGCAAATGGAAGACGTTCGACCTGATGGACGATTCACGGACGAAGAAAGGGGGCTTGACGCGATGAAATACCTGATTCTTGCAATTTCGCTTACTATCCAACCGCTGGCGGATGAGGATGTTCTCGAACCGAGCGTCCAGAACGAGGTCGATCACGCCCTCGCCATTGCACCGGTGGTGACGAATCCGCCGCCCTGTGTCGTCTCGAATCTGCTGAAAACCGCCGCAAATGGCGATATTTTTGCCACGAACGGACTGAGTCGAACCGCCATTGCGATTCGCCTCGTCTCGTCGCAGAAGCGTGACGGGCGCTGGTTCATCGGCACGAACGACGTCACATTCTCAGTGCTGGAAATTCTCCGTTCCCTCTAAACGGACGCGATGACGGTTCGGGGGGGTGGGCATCAAGTTGTCGCCCAATGCCGAGGATTGCCTAAAAAGTGTATCGCCTCCATTGCCGAATTGGTTATTCCGTCATGCAAGACGCAAAACTTTCGCCGTCCTTGCCACCGAGGATGAGATGGTCAAGAAGTCGAATGTTGCCAAGCCGCTCGCACATCTCACGGAGCGCGGCGGTGAAGTCCCTGTCCGCCCTGCTCGGCGTGAGGTCGCCGGACGGATGGTTGTGCGCAACGATGATTGCCTTTGCGTCAGCCTTGTATGCGGCGGCGAAGATGTCGCCGAGTTGCACCCCCGTCGTGCCGTAGCCGTCACCAAGCGCGACAAGAACCGGCTCGGCAAGCACTTCCCCGCCCGAACCGAGCGGCAGGACGAACACGCCCTCGCGCTTCCCCGCAATCGGCAGCACGCGACGAAACAACGCCGCCGCGTCGTCAATCACCTCCACGCGAAGCGTTGAAGCCACCCTTCGCATTCCTCGATTCATCATCGTGCGAGCAGTTTCTGAATCTTGGTCAACTGGTGGTAGAACTCAAGTTGCCTTTTGTGATACTGAAGATGACCAAATGGCAGTTGAATTGTCGAACCCGCGTTAAGTGGTCCTCTTTCCACAACATTCATCTCTGGATTCTTCTCAAGCGCTGCAAGCAAGTTCTTGATTGGTATCATGTAATCAAGACCCTGCCCCTCGCTATCGACAAGGTTCTTATACCAAAGGATATGCGCCCACCGATCGCGATCCTTTACCGCACCCGCCGCGAAGCAAAGTTCCGTAATCGACACGATCTTATCCTTGAGCCAGCGCAGCAACGCCTCCGCCATCACCGAATCGTATGCTCGAAGGACGTCAAACATGAGGCGAAAGTTATGACGCCTTGCCTGTCCGCGCATCTTCTCGCCATCGACGGCAAGGTCTGTCGCCTCGAGAATCGCCTTGGAATCGACGGCCTCGCCAATGAAAAGGGCGAGAGCGTGCGCCACGTTCTTGGGAACGGTCGTATGGTATTGGGCTGAATATGCCGCGACAAAGTTCTTTGCGGTAACCAGATAGACCTGCCCTGCCGCACTTTTCTTTACGGAGATATTCGTGAAGTAGCCGCCCTTCCACATCACCACGACATCCGTCTTGCCAGGCGTCTTGCCGCCGATTATGCTCTCCTCAAGTGAGGCATTCTCTCCGCCGGCGGTCGCCGCAACGAAGCCTTCCGCCGGCATTCAGACCCGTCGCAGAATCCGGTCATGCGCGCCCCTCGGTGCACTCATGGCGGTGATCGCGCTTCTCTTCCCACATAGTCAACAGATTAGGGCACCTGTTTAATTTTCTTGGTCGAGCGCGTCCAAGCGTAAGGCAGGCTTCACATCCGCCCTCGGAATAACAGTTCACATAAACCCACACATTGTTCTTCGCCCATTGACGCACATTAAGGGACTTGCCCGTCTCTTCGTCCACGACCGCGACAATATATGCCCATCCTCATCATTTCCCCAGCCGACGGCTTCCTCCCAATGTTCTGTATCATCCGGGGCGCACTGTTGAACATTCCCCCAATCATCTTCATAGCCTACATTCATCGTCAAAACCTCGCCATTCTCGAGCGTGATTGTGTAAGCGTGATAAGGGACGCCACACCTGTTGGTTTGGTGTCCGTCCTCGTATTCGTTCAGACACTCCCCTGCCCG
>CAVDWI010000129.1:0-5475 GCA_963612485.1 Barnesiella intestinihominis | reverse complement strand
CGAGGCAGGCGTTGGCGGTCGGCCATTTCGCGAGGTTGGGCAATGTGTTCAGGAGAAACGAGATCGGGAGGTTGGTGATGTTCGAGTAGTCGATCGTGTAACCGAACTTCTTGAAGAAGGTCTGCGCGGCCTTCGTCTCGCCGACCTCAAGGAGCGTCGCGAGCGCACGGTGCAGACGGGCGGACGGCGCGGCGTCCGCCGAGGAAAAATCCTTCTTGCAGTCGTCCGCGATGTCGCCGAGGACGCCGGTTTGCCAGGCGCCCGTCTCCGACAGTTGCGTCAGCCACCCGGCGAGGGCGGACTGCGGGCTCGCTGCATTTGCAGTCGTTGATGCCAAGGGGGTGAACGCCAGTGCACCGCCCAGGATTCCCATGATGAGTTGCTTCATTTTTCGTTCTCCTTCTTTTGAAATTCCGAATGACACCACAATCAAATCTCAAGAATTGTCTTGCCGCCCGAATCGGTGATTCGCAGGGGCGTCTTGCTCATCAGCAGCCCCTCGCCGATTGTCCGTCCGCCGATGGTGAGGCCCTCAAGCCGCAGCCCCTCACGCGCACCAACGGCGCGGACGGCCGTGAAGCAGGGAATGGCGTTCGTGCCGTCGAGCCGCGCCACTGAAAGTCCGTTCACCGTCAGGCCGGAAAACCGCTTCGGAAGCCCCTGCATCGCCAGGAACTGCGACGAAAGCCCCATGCGCGACAGAATCTCGCGCGAAGTTGCGCCAACGCCGGAAGTCTTAGTCTTGGCAATGGACGCTTCAGGCGCGGCATCTTCTGACGTGGCGCAACCGCTTTCCGCTTCACAGGGCGGGATTACGACATAAAGGTCGTCAATCACCAGTTCGTTGAAGCCACCGAGCGTCAGCGGGCCGAGTTTGCGCTTCTCGATGCGAAGCCGACCGCAGCGTACGAGATCGATGCCGTAAAGCCCGGAACGCCGGATGGAGAGGCCTTCCAGCACGTCGCGTTGAAACGTCCGTGTCCGGCGGGGGGAATCTTTCGCGTCGTCCGAATGCCGAACGAACAAGCCGATGGCGCAGGATACGGCCAAAAACAGGAGTGCCGCCGCCAGGAATCCTGATTCGACGCGCATTTTCGCCCAGAATGATGACCAAGACCGTTTTTGCACACTCTTCGACTCCCCACCTGCGGTGGAAACGATTGGATTATACCATATCCCTCCGCCCGCCGTCAAATCGACCAATCGACCGACCACCGACCGAGCCTTGGTAATGGGTTCGGTTGCGTGGCAGACCGACCAATCCTGGTCGCTTCAGCGATGAGGGCGGGTGTCGCCCGATCCGTCGCTTCGCGGCCTCGTACCGCCTTTCGCGCGTAGACAAGAAGCCGTATTCAGTCAGCCCTGCCTCGGCAAGGTCTGTGGCTGCGGACATCGCCACTCCTACGGCGGCGAGCCGCCGCGCTCCTCTCGTGCAACCCCCGCCCTCATCGCCTGCGCCTGAAGAACCGGTAGAGCGCCACACAGGCAATGACGGCGACAGACACAAACGGACGGGGGTGAGGAGCGGGAGGGGCGGGCGAGTGTTGAGCGGAGTGAGACGGGAGGACGCGGTTCGGCGGATGCGCCGCGAAGGCCGCGCATCAGGGCGGGGTCAGCACGGTTGCCGCCCGCCGTGCCGCACGTTGTCAGGCACAAAGACATAGAGGAAAGGCAGAAATTGCGAATAACGATGCGGCGGTTACAGTTTGCAAACGGCTTGCGCAACCGACTCCATTACGAGGGCGCGGGTCATTTTATGGTATAATATTCAGGAAATATGAGCGAAGAAGAAGTAAAGGACTTGAATCCGGGTTCCGCCGCAGGGACGCTGGAAGATGTGAACATCGAAGAGGAGATGTCGAGGGACTACATCGACTACTCCATGAGCGTGATTGTCGGGCGCGCGCTGCCCGACGTGCGCGACGGCCTGAAGCCGGTGCACCGCCGCTGTCTCTACTCGATGCACAAACTTGGCATTCCGTTCGGGGCGAAGCACGTGAAGTCCGCCCGCGTGGTCGGCGACGTGATCGGCAAGTACCATCCGCACGGCGACAGCGCGGTCTACGAGACGATCGTGCGCATGGCGCAGCCGTTCTCCCTGCGCGTCCCGCTGGTGGACGGGCATGGCAACTTCGGCTCGATCGACGGCGACGGCGCGGCGGCGATGCGCTATACCGAAGTGCGTATGCAGAAGGTCACGGAGGAGATGCTCTCCGACCTTGAGAAGGACACGGTCGACATGGTGCCGAACTTCGACGAGACGCTCGAGGAGCCGTCCGTCCTGCCGGCGAAACTCCCGAACCTCCTGCTCAACGGGTCGAGCGGCATCGCCGTCGGCATGGCGACGAACATCCCGCCGCACAACCTCGGCGAACTCTGCGACGGCATCACCTACTACGTCGACCACCGCGAGGACTGCACGGTCGACGACCTGATGCAGTTCGTGAAGGGTCCGGACTTCCCGACGGGTGCGCAGATCTGCGGCTACAACGGCATCGCCTCGATGTATAAGAACGGGCGCGGACAGCTCCGCGTGCGCGGCAAGGCGACGATCGAGACGCAGAAGAACGGGCGCGAGCGCATCGTCATCACTGAGATCCCCTACACGGTGAACAAGCGCGAGATGCTGATCCACATGGCGAATCTCGTGAAGGAGAAGGTGCTGGAGGGCATCAGCGACATCCGCGACGAATCGAAGGCGGATATCCGCATCATCGTCGAACTGAAGCGCGACGCGATCGGCGAAATCGTGCTGAACCACCTCTACAAGCACACGGAACTTCAGACGACCTTCGGGGCGATCATGCTGGCGATCGACGGCGGGCGGCCGAAGATCCTGAACCTGAAGGACTTCTTCCGCTGCTACACCGACCACCGCTTCGACGTCATCACGCGGCGGACGCGCTTCGAGCTGAAGAAGGCCCAGGCCCGCAAGCACATCCTCGACGGGCTGCTTCTCGCAATCGCCCACCTCGACGACGTGGTGGCGATCATCCGCAGTTCGGCGAACCGCGACGAGGCGAAGAACCGACTGCAGGAGAAATACGGCTTCTCCGACCTTCAGGTGAACGCGATCCTCGAGATGCGCCTCTACCAGCTGACGGGACTGGAGCGCGGCAAACTCGAAGCCGAGATGGCGGAACTCCTGAAGACGATCGAAGACCTGACGGCGATTCTCGCCGACCCGAACCGCATCTACGCGATCATCAAGGACGATCTCGCGACGCTGAAACTCAAGTTCGCGTCGAAGGCCGACGCGCAGCGGCGCACGGAGATCGTGCCGGACGAGAACGAAGTCTCGCTCAAGGATCTCGTGCCGGACGCGCCGTGCGTGATCACGCTGTCGAACCGCGGTTACATCAAGCGCGTGCCGCTCACGGAATACCGCGAGTCGGGTCGCGGCACGAAGGGCATCAAGGGCGCGCAGGTGAAGGAAGAGGACTTCATCCGCCTCGTCTTCGTGGCGCAGACCCACGACTCGCTGATGTTCTTCACGAACACGGGGCGCATCTTCCTCAAGGACGCCTACCAGATTCCCGAAGCGCCGCGCACGAGTTTCGGCCGTCCGCTCATCAACCTGTTGAACCTGCAGGAGGGCGAATTGGTGCGCAACCTGCTGCCGATCCGCTCGTTCGAGGGCGACGTCGACGTGTTCTTCGCGACGCGCAGGGGCACGGTGAAGAAGACCCTGCTCGGCGATTTCAAGAACGTGAACCGTTCGGGCATCCGTGCGCTCAACATCGAAGAGGGCGATTCGCTCGTCGACGTGAGGCTCGTGAAGCCGAACGACGACGTCATCATGCTGACGCGGGACGGACGCGCCATGCGCTTCGCCGCGACGGATGTGCGCCGCATGGGCCGCACCGCGACGGGCGTGCGCGGCATCCGTCTGCGCGAGGGCGACGAAGTCGTTTCGCTCGACGCGGTGGACGACGAGAAGACGCTCTTCATCGCCACGGCGAACGGCTACGGCAAGCGATGCGAGTTCGCGGACTTCACGCGCCATTCGCGCGGCGGTCAGGGCATGATCGGCATCAAGGGCGCGGATCGCAACGGCGCGGTCGTCGCCGCCCACGCGGTGTCGGAGGACGAAAGCGTGATCTCCATCACGAGCGACCAGCTCATGGTGCGCAACGCCGTCTCGCAGTTCCGCGTGCAGAGCCGCGCCGCCCAGGGCGTGCGGCTCGTGCGCCTGAACGAGGGCGCGCAACTCGTCTCGATCAGCGTGTGCGAAGGCCAGCAGGAGGAAGCGCCCGCCCCGGCGGACGCAGATGCCTCGGCGGACGAAGCGTCTGCGCCGAACGCGGCGGATGCGCCGACTTCCACGGACGACGCCCAGCAGTGAGGTGCCCAATGGACTTTCAGGAAGAGATTGAACGACTGAAGCGGGAGCGGAACGCCGTCATTCTCGCCCACAACTACTGTCGCGGCGAAGTTCAGGACTTGGCGGACTTCACGGGCGATTCGCTCGAACTCGCCCGCCGCGCGACAAAAGTCGAGGCGGATGTCATCGTCTTCTGCGGCGTCTACTTCATGGCCGAGACGGCCGCCATCCTGAATCCCGCCAAGACGGTGCTCATCCCCGACCCGTCGGCGGGGTGTCCGATGGCGGACATGATTACGGGCGAACAACTCCGCAAGCTGAAGGCGCAGCATCCCGGTGCGGTTGCCGTCTGCTACGTGAACTCGACGGCGGAGGTGAAGGCGGAATGCGACCTCTGCGTGACGAGCGGCAACGCCGAGCGCGTGATGGCGACCGTGCCGCGTGACAGGGAGATCCTGTTCGTCCCCGACCGTCATCTCGGCAGCCACATCTCCGGTCTGGAGGGGCGTTCCTACGTGCTGTGGCCGGGGTATTGCCCGACCCACGCCCGCCTGACGGCGAAGGCGATCGCCGACGCGCGCACCGCCCATCCGGGCGCACCCGTCATCGTCCACCCCGAATGCACGAAGGAGGTGCGCGACGCGGCGGACGAGCGGCTCTCGACGGGCGGGATGTGCCGCTATGCGCAGGAAAGCGCCGCGCAGACGATTCTCGTCGGCACGGAAGTCGGCATCCTGCACCGTCTGCGTAAGGAGAATCCAGACAAGACCTTTGTCCCCGTTTCCGAGGCGCTCGTCTGCCCGAACATGAAGAAGACGACGGTCGAGAACCTCGCGGACGCACTTCGCGAGATGAAGACCCGCGTCACCGTGCCGGAGGAAATCGCCCGCCGCGCGAAACGCGCAATCGACGCGATGCTCGCCATCGCCTGACGAACCAGACTTTTATCAACCAACAGCAACAAGGAAACCCCAACAGATGAAAAGACCGATCAAAACCCTTCTTTCCACCGCACTTGCCGCCGCGTTGGCGGGGTGCACGACCGACGGCGGACGCTCCGCCCCGACAGCGGCGACGGAAACGCGCCGCACAATCGTCGTCTACGGCAGTTCGCCCGCCGCCATCGCGGCGGCGGTTCAGGCGAAGCGGAT
>CAVDWI010000128.1:0-5577 GCA_963612485.1 Barnesiella intestinihominis | reverse complement strand
AAGGTGGTGGAAATGGACCGACTCGGTGGCGTCGGGCTGTTCCAACTGCTTTTTTTAGGATTATATGTCCCGCGTCCACACGCCACTGCCGCGCGTATGGATGAAGAGCCGCCCCCGGTCGAGCACGAGACGGCGATACTGTCCCGTCGGCACTTTCATCCCGTCCTTCAGCACCGACCAGTGCGCACCGCCGTCGCGGGAAATGCAGACGTCCTCGAAGTCGCGCGAAATCGCCGCGACCAGCCCGCGCCGATGCCGGTCAAACGCAATCGCGTAGCCAAGCCCCGCGCTGCCGGGTAGCATCCCCCTGAACGTCTTGCCGCCATCGACGTATTCGACGATCCCGTTGGACGTGGCGACAAGGAAGCGTCCGGGGACGAACGGATCCGCCGCGATGGTGTGCAGGGTAATGGTGTAGCGTTGCCCCAGTTTCACCCAGCCGCCCGACTCACGGTCGAGCCGATACGTCTCGCCCGTGTGCCGACCGCCCATCAGTGCGCTGCCGTCGGACGAGAAGACGATCTGCTCGGCCCAGCTCGCCGCGCCGCCACCGTCGAACTCGTGGTTGCGGAAGAAGGCCTTCGCCGGGCTCATTCCCTTGCTGAACCACTCCCACGTGTCGCCGCCGTCATGCGAACGGTAGACGCCGCCCTTGCCCGCCGCGATTTCCCCGCCACGGCAGACGTAGACGTCGTCCGTCGTCGGATCGACGGCGATGCCGAACACGCCGCCGCCATCCTTCAGCCAACGGCTTCTCTCCTCAAGCCCCGTATACTTGGAATACCTCCACGTGCGCCCGGCGTCGTCGGAAATGCTGATTGCCCACGCCCCCTTGCCACCTGCGGCATAGACACGATTGGTTCGGCTCGCCGACCAGGCGAAATCCGTCATGTCAACCGTGCCGCCGACGGCGGCCTGGAACGTCCGCCCGCCGTCACTCGAAGCGGCGACCACCTGATCCGCAAGACCGTAGAGGATGTTCTTCTCCGAGTGCGGGTCGCACGTGACGGTGAACGGCACGACCTGACTGATCGTGTCGATGCGCGTCACCCAGTTCCTTCCGCCGTCGCGGGATTCCCACAGGTCAAACCAGTCCGTCGTCAGGATGTGCGCGGGGTCAGTCGGGTCAATCGTGATTGAGCAGGTCGAGCAACGCGACTTGAGTTCGAGGTTGTTGTGGCGCAGGAGTTGCTCGTTGACGGGATTGCCCTGACGAAGCGACTCGACCGGAATCGCCCGCCAGGCTTCATCACCCGCCGAGCGGCGATAGGGATTGCCGTCCCAGTCGCAGGCGAGCAGGAAGTCCGGTCCCGCCGCAATCGCGATGAACTCGCCCGGATGACTGTACCATGGCCTCGATTCGACCTTCTCCGGCGGACGCGGCAGACCCTGATGGTAGTCCGTCCACGTCCGCCCGCCGTCCGTCGAGCAGCGGAGTTCGCTCCCGTTCCCCTCCTTGAAGATGCCGACGAGAGCCGTCTCGTCTGGAATCTGCGCCATTTCGAGCGGGCCTTCCGCACCCTCCACGAGCCGCCACGTGAGCCCGTCGTCATCCGACCGCCAAAGGCCTTGCGCAAGCCCCTGGGGAAGTTTGACCTTCGGTGCCGAGGCGTAGACGCGTCCCGACCGCGCCTGATCGTAATGGACAGCCGTGAACTCGTAGCCGTCGCCGCCGCAGGGAATCCACGTCTCGCCGCCGTCGGACGAGCGGAAGATGCCGTCGCCCGCCGACGCGGCAATCAGCCGCATCGGGTCGCGTGGATTGCGCACGAGCGCCTTCCCGTAACGCTTTGACATCGAGCCCTCGCCGGCGAAACGCGCCTTGAGCGTCCGGCGGAAGCTTCGCCCGCCATCCGTCGAGACATAGGCCCCCGCCGGATTCCCGAAGCGCCAGCCCGCAACAAGCACGATGCGGTCGGGGTCTTTCGGGTCGATGAGAAGCCCGCGCACGTGGTCGGCGTTGGCCTCGCGCTGGGGAATCGTGAAGTTGGCGTGCAGGGGTCGCCACGTGCGCCCCGCGTCGTCCGAACGATACGGGCCGCCGACGTCGGCATACGAATACCAGACATTCGGGTTTGAGGGCGAAATCTCGACACCCGTCATGTTGCCGCCCCCGGAAATCGGCACCTGCTTCCACGGAATCTCGCCCTCGCCCCTCAGGGTGAGGCAACACAACGCCGCGAAACAGATTCCGGTCAGTCGCAGACCATTCATCATCTTCTTTTCCATCTTAGGTTTCTTCTCCTTTTAGTCGTGAAAGCGTTCCCCTACCGCACTCGGATGATGAAACCCTTGCGCGGCAATGCGTAGAGAAATTCGTCAACGGTCAGCGCGGTCGGCGAAACGCGGATCTCGTCGATGCTCCCGCCGAAACCCGCCGAGCCGCAGACAAGCCCCGCACCCAAGCCGAAGTCAAACGCCCCTGCGACCGTGCGCGTCGCAACGGCGGTATAGTCCCAGTAGAGCGTCACGGCCACGCCGTCCGCCGTCGTCTCGTGCGAAACCGCGAGATGGTGCCATTCGCCGTCCGCCAGGTTCACGGAGGGGAATGCTTCCGACGCGCCCTCGACCGCGAACGAGCCGTCCGCGTTCAGCCGCCAGGTCGGCGAGTCCGCCGCGCCGTTCTTCGCGAGGGTGAGGACGCTGTCCGAAGCCGTCCCCGCCGTACGCCGAACGAACGCCTCGACGGTGGCGCACGGCGCGTCCAAAAGCCCGTTGCCCTCGTAGACAACCGTGCCGCCCGTGAACTCCGCGCCACGCTTGTCCTCGTAGAGTTCCACCCCCTTCGCATCGGCAATGCCATGCGAAGCGCGCGAGGAACGCACCGTCTGAACGCCCGCATCGGACGCCGCGCCGCGCAGCGTGTAGACACCCTGCCCGGCTTCCGCATCCCAGCCGGACTCGAACCGCACGTTCGCCAAGACCGCATCGCCCGCCAGAGGCTCGACTGTCAGGAACTCCGTCACCTTGAGGGCGCGCTTGGTCAGGCGCAGCTCGTCGAACCAGCACTCCTTCGGACTGCCGCCATTCTTCTGATAGCATCCGTAGAGAAGCGTCGTCGATCGCGTCGCGCCTTCCGTCAGCGGGTTCTCCACGTTCTCAAAGCGATGGAAGAGCGTGTGGTCGAGCCAGACCGTCAGGGTCTTCGTCGTCTCGTCGCAGACAACCGCAAGGTGATGCCACTTGCCGTCCGCCAGGCTCTCCTCACTAAAGACGTCACCCTGACCGGCAACCTTGCAGCCGAGTCGGTTATTTCCCCCATTGGTCAGATAGACTCTCCACGAGTCCACGACTCTGAAAAGGTAGCCGTAGTAGGTCGTCGAGCCGTCCGCCTTGAAGAACGTCTCGACCGTGAAACTCCCCGTCGAGTAGTCGTAGTCAGGGTCGTCGAACACGTAGCCGCCGCCCGCATTGCCGTTGTCATTCTTCCCGATGTCCATATGGAGCGCACCCGCATTGGCAGTCGCCTCGTCACTCCGCGCCGTCGCGTAAAGGGCCTCCTGAATGGATTCCGCCGTATTCTCGAACGTCGCCGCCTGTACGCACGTGACGCTGACCGACGGATCGAGCGCAGGGCGAGCCGCCGCGACCGAGACCCCGTCGTCAAAACTGAAGTAGGCGGTTGTCTCCTCGAAGATAGGCCACCGCCGCGCCGAGAGGAACGCAGCAGGCTTGAGTGCCTTCGCGATCAGGCGAATCTCGTCGTAGGCGACGCCCTTCACGCGATGCCAAGCCCCGTTGCCCCATGAACCCGCGCCGAGATAGAGCGGGTCGCTCGTCTTGAGTTCCGAGAGTTCCTTCTCGTATGTCGTCGCCGCGACGAACCGATGGTCGATGTAGTAGCGCACCGTCAGGGCGGACTTGTCGTAGACAATCGCGTAATGATGCCACGCGCCGTCCGCCAGACCGGAAACGGATTTCATGCCGCCGCAAGAGACAGAACCCGCATTGGCCCCTTCGCCCCCCATTAGCAAGTAGAAAAGCTTGTTCTGGTGGACGAGATAACCGTCTTGGTCAGTGCTCTTCACAAGCTGACTTGCGTCATCGCACTTGAAGAAGAACTCCAGCGTGAAGTCATCGTCGAGATAGGTCATGTCATCAATCGTCATAAAACCAGTATCCGCAAACGCGAGACTGCCGGCGTTCCCCTGCGCCTCGGCATCGAAGAAACCCTTCGGGTAGACGGACGCAAGTCCGTCCGTTCCGCCAAGGGCGCCGCTCGTCTTCAGAGTCAGCGCGGGCTTGCCCGTCTCGCCGCGCAACTCGTTGACATTGTTCGTCGTCAATGCGTCGTCGAACGCGGCGTAGACCAGCGTCCCCTCCGGTGTCATCGTCGCGAGCTTGCGCTCCCGCGCCTTCAGGTTTTCCGCAAACGTTGCCGTGGTGATGAAGTCCTTCGGCGCAAGCGCGCGCTTGACGAGACGGACTTCGTCGTAGGCGATTTTCTTCGTCACGCAGTTGAAGTTGTATTGTCCGCGATTGTAGTTGTTGATTCGGAAGTAATCGTAATTCGCATTGCTATTCGGTGTCGTGACCACGTAGTCCGCCTCGGAGACGAGACGGTAGTCGATGTAGTAGCGGAATGTGCCGCGTGTCCTGTCCTGCACGACAGCCAGATGATGCCAGATGCCATCCGTGATTGAAGAAGGCGGCTTGCCGATGTCTTTCCAACTGGGATTCAATAGCCGCGGAAGCCCGCTTGCGAACTGGATCATCCACGCGCCAGGATGACAGACGATGTAGTTGCCGTCGAGGTCGCTCGACGTCGCGTCGGCATCGATGCGGACGAAGCACTCAAACGTGAAGTCGCCCGAGCAGTAGCCGGATGCACCCTGCCACTCGACGGCAATGCCGTTCGCACTGTAGAGGTAGCCGCCATTGGCGACGTCAGTTCCGTCCGCGCCGTCCCGAACCGCCTCCGCCACCATGCCCTCCGTCTGCAGGAGGTCGTTATTGCGGAAAGTGCTGGTGAACTTGTCCTCCGCCGTCGCCGCATTGATCCCAAAGCCGTAGTCCGTGTCGCACGTCACGTAAAGCACCGTGTCCGAATCGACGGCTATCGCACCGCTTGCGGAGGATGGTAGCCCCGCCGCGAGCGTGGCAAATCCGAGGGCTGCCGCCAGACCTTTCCTTCTGATACTTTCCGTCCTCATTCGTTCATTCCTTTCCGTTTGTTGTTTGAGTTATGGAAGTTCATTCCAAGGTAAAAGGGAGAACGCGACCGCCGCGCAGACCCTTCACGGGACTGCGCCGAGCGGTCGCTCCAACGCCGCGCACAACGCGCTCTGAACGCGCCTACGCCTGGGGGGGGGGGGGTATGTGAGGAAAGCAAACGGCTTCGCTGAAGCAGTCCGCATGGCTCAAGAGCCAACCAATCAATCGTTCGTCGCATCCTCATGCCCGTATTGTATCATAAAAAAGTGCGCTTGGAACAAGTGGCTCAGCCACTTATTTTTGCAACGCATTTTCCGCCCCCGCACATCCCGCAGACAGGGTCTTTGCCGCAGGGTGATTTCGAGACCCTACGCGATCTCGAACCAGTTGTAGCCGCGGCGGGAGCAGACTTCGACGACGTAG
>CAVDWI010000127.1:0-5663 GCA_963612485.1 Barnesiella intestinihominis | reverse complement strand
GCCCTTGTGCATGCTCCTCGCGGCGCAGGGCTTCCGCTACGACCCCGAAGTAGTCCAGACGCAGGGCCGCAGCGACCTCATCGCGGAGCATCCGTGCGGAATCTACATCTTCGAGCTGAAGGTCGATAAGTCGGCGGACGAGGGGTTGGCGCAGATTCGCGAGAAGGGCTACGCCGAGCCATATCGAGCGCGGGGACTGCCGATTTACGCCTTTGGACTCAGTTTCGACTCCGCAACGCGGCAGTTCGTCGAGGGCAAGGTCGAGAAGATTCAGTAGTCGGAGGGGCGGGTTCGTTTCTAACCGTGCGCATTGGAGGCCCCCTTTGATGCGCATCAACTACCCCCTTGATACGCATCAGCCGTTCCTGACAGGAGCGGTCTATCAACGATTCGTGGGCGCGCGAGAACGGGCGGAATGCGCTTCTCCGCCCGTTCCTCCAATAGGAGGTTTTGATGGCTATTCGCGGCGATTGGCAAACATATTACCGTTCGCCAATCGCCTCCAGCAAGGCTGCAAGTCGCGACAATTCCGATTCGATGAAAATGCGAATCATCGGAGCGGAATTACCATCTCGATGGAACGAAGTAAACGCCTCATAATAGGCGACGCGGTCCTCATACTTGATGCTCACGGGAAGATAGCCCGACCGCATCAGGATGAAGTTCGCCAAGAGACGTCCCATGCGTCCGTTGCCATCGATGAACGGATGGATTGCCTCGAAACGAATGTGGAAGAGTGCCGCCGCGACAAGCGGATGCATCTGCGTGGCGTTCAGGTCTCGCATCCACGCTTCCATCTGCGAGCCGACAAGATACGGTTGCGGCGGCGTATGCACCGCGCCTGTAATGACAACCGAAATCCGCCGGTAGACGCCGCGATCCCGTGGCTGATCCGCAAGGACAAGCGTATGCAGATCCTTCACCAGCCGCTCACTAATCTCTTCGCAATGACCAATAACCTCTTCCAGGAAATTGAATGCGTCGCGATGGCCGATTGCCTCCAGATGATCCTTGAGCGGTTTCTGCCCGATGGTTACGCCCTCAAGGACAAGCGCCGTTTCGTTCAGCGTAAGCGTATTACCCTCAATCGCCGTCGAGTTGTGCGTGTAGTCGATCATAAAGGCCTCTCGCAGGCGTTTCTTTTCGCCTGACGTCAACGGACGGCATTTCGCCAGTTTCGCCTTCAATGCATCGACCTTGAGAACTTGTCCGACCAGTTCTTGGGGAACGCCGCCGTCGCGCAACGAGCGCTCGTCCACGGTGCGTTCGGCCAGGTTCACTTGCGCGGCTGTTCCTTGAGCGGATTTCGTCTCGTTGTCCGATGAGTTCATGTCGCGTAGTATACTAGACTTCCGTAAGGATAGCAACGGCGACTGGGTTGTTCATTTGCCCGCTTGTGTCACCGAGAGCGGCCTCAGAATTCGGCGACCGCCGTCTTGAGTCCTTCCGCACGGGCCTCGAGGCGAGCCTTCACGCCGGGCTTGACGCGAAGGAACACGCCCGCCCGCCCGAACTTGAGCGGATGGGAGTCGGTCTTCTTGAAACTGTCGTATCCGCGCGGGTCGGAGTTGCCGACGGCGAGAATCTCGCATCCTTCCGCCGCGAAGGAAATGCGGCGATCATCGTTCGGCACGAAGTTGCCGTCCTTGTCCGCCAGCGTCACCTGCACGGCGCAGAACGCGCCATACCGCTTTTCGGGCGAAAGCACGACTTTGACGGGCTTGCCCGCCGTGCGGATGACTTTCTCGCCGAGCGTCTCGCCGTTCTTCCCGTAGGCGACGGCCTTGAGTTCGCCCGACTCCCACGTGACGTTCTCCCAGATGAGACGGTAGCGCGGCAGAACGGAGTAGTAGTCGTCGAGATTGCCCGCCGTCGGATTCTTCCGCCGCCGCCCGAGGGAGCGTCCGTTCAGGAAGAGTTCCGCCTCGTCCGCGCTCGTGTAGACGTAGACGGGAAGCGCCGCGTTCGCGCGCTCGCCGAAGTTCCAGTGGGACGGGGCGATGTGCAGGGTGAACGCCTCCGGATTCCAGTAGGCGCGGTAGAGGTAGAAGCGGTCTTTCGGGAAGCCGAGCAGGTCGCAGATGCCGAAGTAGGAGCTGCGCGAGTCGGCGTAGGGCGTGGGTTCGCCGAGATAGTCGATGCCCGTCCAGACGAATTCGCCCGCGCAGTAGCGGTCGCGCTCCATGCGGAAGAATTCGCGGTCGGGGATGTCGCTCCACCTGGCGGCGTTCCTGTCCATCGAATCGACGCGCTTCACGTTCTGCGCGTAGTCCGTCTTGTTCGTCGCGAGGCGGTCGGCGTAGAAGCCGAACTCGGAGAGCGCGGACGCGCTTTCGGTGTAGAGGAGAGCCTGTCTGGGGCAGGCCTTCTTCGCCCTGTCATACATTCCTCGGTAGTTCCAGCCGGAGATTTCGAGCGCGTCGTAGTCGCCGCGTTCGGCGGCCTCGGGGAAGCAACTGCCGATGCCGACGGGGCGGGTGGAGTCCTCATCCAGCATCACGCGGCGGAATCGCGCGCACCGCTCGGCGGTCGTGCCGAGGGCGATCGGTCCCGCCCAGTTCTCCTGACCGGGCGGCGTCGCCTCGCCGGGTGAAATCTCGTTGCCAATCGACCAGATGAACACGCACGGATGCAGCCGGTCGCGGCGGACGAGCGCACGCAACTGGCGCTCGACGAACTCCTCGAGCGGGATGTCGCCGCGTCCGCACGTCGCGTTCCACTTGTCGAAGCATTCGTCCCAGACGAAGATGCCCATCTCGTCGCAGAGGTCGAGCACTTCGGGCGCGGGCGGATTGTGGGAAGTGCGCAGGGCGTTCACGCCCATGTCGCGCATGATCTCGAGCTGGCGGCGCATCGCGTCCGCGTCGAACGCCATGCCGAGCGGCCCGAGGTCGGAGTGGAGATCCACGCCCTTGAGCTGGATGCGCCGTCCGTTGAGGAAGAAGCCCTCGTCCGCGTCGAAGCGGAACTCGCGGAAGCCGACCTTCCGCGTCAGTTCGTCGCTCGCCCCGTCCGACGCGAGTTCAAGCGTCAGGGTGTAAAGCGCCGCGTTCGGCTGCATCTCCCAGAGTTTCGGCTTCTCGACGAAAAGGGTCATTTCCGCCGCGCCCGTGCCGTAGGACGCAACGCTGAATTCCGCCGCGTCACGCGAGACGACCTTCCCGTCCGCGTCCGCGAGCACCGCCCTGACGATGCCGTTCGCCGTCTTCAGCTGCGCGTTCCGCACGTCAAGGCTCACCTTCATCCGCGCCTCGTCCTTCATCACGTCCGCCGTTTCGACGCGGATGGAATCGTCGTCAATCCGCACGGAATCCGTCTCGACCTTTACCACCTTTCGATACATTCCCGCCCCCGGATACCAGCGGGACGCCAAGTCCATCGTGTCGCATTTCACCTCGATGGTGTTCGTGCCCTTCATCAGGTAGGGAGTCGCGTCCGCCCGAAAGCCGAGGTAGCCGTATTCGCCGCGTCCGCACGGCTGGCCGTTCACGAAAACAGTCGCCCGCGCCATCACGCCGTCAAAATCGAGGAAAACACGCCCTTTCGGCTTCTCGTCGAGCACAATCGTCTTGAGGTAAGCGCCGCGTCCCTTCCATGGCAGTTTGCCCGTCGAACCCTGTCCGTCGGGAATGAACGGGCCCGCAATCGCCCAATCGTGCGGGATTGCGACGGGCGCGAACGCCTCGCCCTCCTTTGCGAACATCCAAGCGTCCGTGAAGTCCGTCACCGTCCGCCCGAAGGCGGCGACGACGCCCAGTATGCCGATTCCGACAATGCATGCTTTCTTCATTTGATTTTCTCTCCTCTGTTTTGTTTCAGACCGTGGCCGTCAGGAACGTTGCCGTGCCGACAACCCCCAGAACATTTTCCTTCGCGGGCACGAGCAGCGTCTCGCCCTGTCGCACGGACGCACCGTTCACGTCCGCCGCGCCCGACAGGCAGACGAGAATGACGAACGAATCCGTCTGCAAGTCAATCCGCTCCGACTTCTCGACCGCCACGCGCCGCACTTTGAAATACGGACAATTCACGAGTTCGGCGTTCGCCGCGTACGCGTCATAAGTGACGCGGCAGTTCGCCGCGTCTACGTCGTCGTAGTCGATGGCGTCCTTGGCGAGGTCGGTGTGCAATTCGCGGGTGTTCCCGTTCGCATCCTTCCGACCGTAATCGTAAATCCGGTAGGTGACGTCGCTCGTCTGCTGAATCTCCGCCAGCAGGTTGCCCGCGCCGATGGCGTGGATTCGCCCGGCGGGGAGGAAGAACGCCTCGCCCGGGCGCGAATCGTAGGTGGCGATGACGTCCGCGAACGCATTGCCCTCGCTCTCCTGTGCCGTCAGCCCGACAAATTCCTCGGGTGTTAGTCGCCGCCGCAATCCCGCGTGAATCTTCGCACCGGGGTCGGACTTGATGACATACCACATCTCCGTCTTGCCGTTGCACCCGTGCCGCCGCCGCGCCAACTCGTCGTTCGGGTGAACCTGAATGGACAAGTCCTGCCGTGCATCGATGAACTTGACGAGCAGGGGGAACTCGTTGCCGAAGGCGCGATAGACGCGCTCGCCGAGCAAGTCCGCCCCGTGTCTCGCAATGAGCGCGGGGAGAGAAAGCCCGACATCCTCGCCGCCTGTGCCGCCGCTCGTCACGACGCTTTCGTGACCAGGCACGCCGGAAACCTGCCAGATCTCGCTCCCCCACAGGGTTTTCTTCAGGTATACTTCAAACTTATACGGTTGCATTGGTGTGCATTATACCATAATTTACCTCGCGGGCGCGGAATTGTGGTATGCAGGCGACCATGCAGGTGCACCGCTTACCACCTGATTGGGTCGAGACCCTGTTCGCGAAGATAGGCATCGCATTTGAGGAAATGTCCGTTGCCAAAGAATCCGCGATAGGCAGAAAGCGGTGAGGGGTGGGGCGATTCCAGCACGAGGTTCTTCGTACGATCGACAAACGCCGCCTTGCGCTGGGCGTAGGAACCCCACAGCATATAGACGATGTGGTCGCGGCGTTCGGCAAGTCGGCGAATCGCCGCGTCGGTGAACGTCTCCCACCCCCTGCCCTGATGGGAGCCGGCCATATTCGCCCCGCCGGAGACCGTGAGCGTCGCGTTCAGGAGCAGGACGCCCTGGTCTGCCCAGTGCGAGAGATCGCCGTTCCGACCAAGAAAGGGGCGATGATATTCCGCCTCGAGTTCCCTGTAGATGTTGACGAGCGACGGCGGCACGTCGATTCCGGGCTGAACGGAAAAGCAGAGTCCGTGCGCCTGGTTGGGGTTGTGATAGGGGTCCTGCCCGATGATGACGACCTTCACCTTGTCGAACGGCGTGCGGTTGAACGCCTCGAAGATGTATTTGCCGGGCGGATAGACGACCCCCTTGGCATAGGCGGACTTGACGAACGCCGCGAGCCGGGCGAAATAGTCGCTCGCGAACTGATCGCCCAGCACGGCCTTCCACGACGCTTCAATCTTCACGTTCATTACTGGATGACGATTGCACCGTCCTTCGCCGTGACATGGATTGTCGAGCCAATCGGGTACTTCCCTGCGACGATCGACCGCGCAATCGGCGTTTCGAGGTCGCGCTGAATCGCCCGCTTCACCGGTCGCGCACCGTAGGCGGGGTCGTAGCCGTCCTTCGCAAGCACCTCGAGCGCCTTCG
>CAVDWI010000126.1:0-5665 GCA_963612485.1 Barnesiella intestinihominis | reverse complement strand
GTCGCGCTCTGCGAAGAGGTGTAAGGAGCACCCAACAACCTGAAAAGTGTATCGAGGGTGCAACGCGACTTTTAGGCAATGGTCATGCCGCGCAAGCAACCTGCGGTAGATCTTTGCGAAAACCGCGTAGCGATGGATTGGACGACACCCGACCGAGCCGCCGATTTGATATAATACTCACTAATGCTGGGTAGACAGATGCGAAAGGCGGCAACGGGAATCGTGGCGGTTCTCGTCGCTCTTCTTCTGCCTTTGAACCTGTCGGCGATTGAGGTCTCCAACCGCTACCGAAGTCCGCGCAATCCCGAGCGGAAGATCCGCAAATCGACGGAACTCATCGTCCTTCACACGACCGAGGCCCCCGCGCGCAGTTCCCTCAACAAGTTGAGCAATATGGGCGAGGCGCATTTCTGTGTCACCGAAGAGGGTTCCATCTACCGCATCATGGATCGCGACCGCATCGCGTATCATGCGGGGCGCTCGATGTGGAACGGCAAGGAGGACGTGGACAACTTTTCCATCGGCATCGAATGTGTCGGCTATCACGACAAGGCGATGCCCACCGTCCAGATTGCGGCGATTCGCGGTCTGGTGAAGGAGTTGCAGTCAATGTATGGGCTTTCGGACGAGCGCGTCGTCTGCCACAGCCACGTGGCGTACGGCCCACCGAACAAGTGGCACAGGAAGAGGCATCGCGGGCGCAAGCGGTGCGGCATGCTGTTCGCGATGCCGTCCGTCCGTGCGCTTCTCGGACTGCGGACGCGCCCGTTGCAAGATCTGGACGTGCGTGCGAAGCGGCTCGTGGTGGGGGACGAATACCTTGAGAAGGTGCTCTACGGGCGCGTCGATACGATGAAGTCCGCTTATGCGAACGCGCGGTTGCCCGCGCCGGAATCGGGCGGTTTCTTCAGCTGGTTCGCACGAAAGGCGACACCGGAGAAGAGTGCGCCGTCCGCCGCGCCGAAAGCATCGCCACCGCCGAAGGCGGCGGTGTCCGCCGCGCCGCCGAAGTCTGTCGCCGAACTGAAGGCGAGGGGCTATCGCCTTGTCGGCTCCGTGAGCCGCGAGCAGACGGCCCTCAAGATCGCCGGTTCGAGGTGGAACGCAGCGGACACCTACTACACGATCCGCAACAAGGTCATCTCCGGATCGACCATCGACCCCACCCGCATCGAGCGCGGTATGTCCGTCTGGCTCAAGAAGTGAATGTAGGACGGGATTGCACGAGAGGCATGTAGCGACGGCTCGGGCGACACCCGACCGCGCCGCCGGAACCGCCGCTCGACACCCTATTGACTTACCCTCGGCTAATTTGGTATCATATGCGCCAAGTTAGCGAAGGCTAATGTTGTTAGCCGGGTGGAACTCGGCGGAAAGAAGTGGTTTATGCCGTTGGCGTTGATGAGTACTGGTTCTCGCGCACGGGTCATGTCCGTTTCGGGCAATGACACCGTGAAGAAGCATTTGGGCAGTCTCGGACTGATTCCCGGGGCTGTGATTACGGTCGTGCAGATGATGTCCGGCAACATGGTCGTGGGCATTCGGGACAGCCGAATCGCGATCAACGGCGACCTGACGCGGCGGGTGCAGGTCGAGCCGGCGTGAGGGCGAAGGGACGATTTGAAAGGATACCTTACATGAAAACACTCAACGAACTGAAGGTTGGCGAATCGGGGCGCGTGGCGCACCTCACCGGCGAAGGCGCCGTGAAGCGGAGGATTATGGATATGGGGCTCACGAAAGGGGCCGAGGTGACCGTGCGCAAGGTCGCTCCCCTCGGCGACCCGATTGAAATCACCGTGCGCGGCTACGAACTCTCCATCCGCAAGGACGAGGCGGCGAAAGTCGAAATCGCCTAAAAGGAAAGGAAGCGAAGATTATGTCCATTAAAATCGCCCTCGCGGGAAACCCGAACTCGGGCAAGACGACGCTCTTCAATGCGTTGACCGGGTCGAATCAGTACGTCGGCAACTGGCCGGGCGTGACGGTTGAGAAGAAGGACGGCCTCCTCGAAGGCTCGAAGGACGTCGTCATCCAGGATTTGCCGGGCATCTACTCCCTCTCGCCCTATTCGCTGGAGGAGAAGGTGTCGCGCAAGTTTCTCGTCGAGGAAAGCCCCAACGGCGTGCTGAACATCGTCGACGGCACGAACATCGAGCGCAACCTCTACCTCTCCACCCAGCTGGCGGAACTCGGCATCCCGATGGTGATGGCGGTGAACATGATGGACGTCGTGCGGAAGAACGGCGACCGGATTGACTTTGGGAAGATTGGGAAGGCCCTCAATTGCGAGGTCATCGGCATTAGCGCCCAGAAGGGTGACGGCTGCCGCGAGGCCGCCGCGAAGATCGTCAAGCTTGCGCGGGCGGGTGAGAAGGGCGAAGTGCCGCACGTCTTCACGGGTTCGGTCGAGCACGCGCTCGCCCACATCGAGGAGTCCATCCAGGACCGCGTGAAGAAGAGTGCGATTCGCTGGTATGCGATCAAGGTGTTCGAGCGCGACGAGGAGATCGTGAAGTCCATCGGTCTTCCCGACGAGACGCTCAAGCACATTGACGAGCACATCCGCGACTGCGAGAAGGAACTTGACGATGATGCGGAGTCGATCATCACGAACCAGCGCTACGACTTCATCCAGAACCTGATGTCGTCCGCCCTGACGAAGAACCAGGAACGCCGCAACAAGGCGACGCTCTCCGACAAGATCGACAAGATCGTGACGAACCGCATTCTCGCGCTTCCGATTTTCATCCTGTCGCTGTGCGTGATGTGGTATCTCGCGGTTGCGGGCGGCGGCCCCGGCACGATTCTCACCGACTGGGCGAACGACGGCTTCCTCGGCGATGGCTGGCATCTGCCGTTCACGACCCACGAGGTCGACGGCAAGGACTACGAGACGGCATGCGAGGACTTCGCGAAGGCGGAGGCGACGGTCGCGGCGTGGGAGGCCGGCGAGAAGACGGCTTCCATCGAGGATGAGGAGACGGGCGAAACCGCCGAGGAGTGGACTGTTGACGAATCGCTCTACAACGCCGCCAAGAAGGTCGAGGAGCCAGATCCCGCCGATTACGGCGTGTGGATTCCGGGCATTTCGGCGCTCATCTCCGAGTGGCTCGAGAAGATTGGGGCGAACGAGATGGTTTCGTCGCTCGTCAACGACGGCGCGTGGGGCGGCGTGGCGACGGTTCTCGGCTTCGTGCCGGTGATTACGATCGTGTTCCTGTTCCTCGCGTTCCTTGAGGACTGCGGGTACATGGCGCGTGTGGCGTTCATCATGGACCGCCTGTTCCGCAAGTTCGGCCTTTCCGGCAAGAGCTTCATCCCGATGATCGTCGGCAAGGGCTGCGGTGTGCCAGCCGTCATGGCGGCACGAACGATTGAAAACGAGCGCGACCACCGCATGACGGTGATTCTCGCGACGTTCATCCCATGCGGCGCGAAGACGGTGATTATCGCGATGTTCGCGGCAATCTTCTTCCGCGACATGTGGTATGTTGCCGCGCTGATGGACGTCATTGGCATCGCCATCATCGTTCTCGGCGGCATTGCGCTCAAGAAGTCCCGTGCCTTCGCGGGTGAGGCGGCACCGTTCGTGATGGAACTTCCCGCCTACCACCTGCCGACGGTGAAGGGCATCCTGATCCACACGTGGCAGCGCGTGAAGGGCTACATGCTCAAGGCGGGTCTCATCATCTTCCCGGCCTGCGTGTTCCTCTGGTTCATCATGCACTTCGACTGGACGCTGAACCTGCTCGCGGACGAGGAAATCGAACGCTCGATCCTGCATGACCTTGGCTCGTGGATCGCGTGGATTTTCGCGCCGCTCGGCTTCGGCACGTGGCAGGGCGCGGCGGCGACGGTCTCGGCTGAAATCGCGAAGGAACAGGCGACGGCGACACTCGGTCTCGTCGCGGCGAATATGGATGGCGCGACGACCGCCGCACAGATTGCCGCGCTCTTCCGCTCGTTCAGTGACTTCCCGAAACTCGCGGCGTTCTCGTTCATGGTCTTCAACCTCTTCATTCCGCCGTGCATGGTCGCGATTGCGACGACCTTCCGCGAGATGGGTTCGGCCAAGTGGGGATGGATTGCGATAGCCTTCCAGCTCTTCGTCGGCTACGTGATTGCGCTCTCGTGCTACCAGATCGGCATGCTGGTCGCGGGCGGTGTCTTCACCTTCTGGACGGCGGTGGCGATTCTCGTTGACCTCTACTGCCTGTGGGCGATTACCCGCCCGGCAAGAAAGGTGGGGGCGTAAGAATGAACGCGGCATCCGTCCTCGTATTGGTTGGCGTACTCGCCCTGGCCGCTCTGGCCACGTGGTACTGCCGCGCCAAGGGCGCACCCTGCGAGGGCGGACCGGCCTGCTCCAGATGCTGTGCGAAATGCCGGCACCGGTGCGCGGCGCGTGAGACACTTTCCTAAACATGGAAAACTGAAAAAAGAACAATACAAAAACAAAGGAACAAACGAAAAAATGAACTCAAAGCACATGTTGGCTATGCTCTGTGCAGTTGCTGTCGGCAGCGGTGTTTGCGCCGCCGAGAGCACGGCGGAGAAAGAGGAAACCCCCCAGGGCTGGAACTACGAGGCGGGCAGCGGAATCAGTTACGGCGAAACCCCCATCGTCACGGCTGAATTTGGTCTCGCGTTCGATTCCAAGTTCCTCAGCTACGGTCTCGTTGACAACAACGACCCGATTCTGACCCCGTCCGCGTCGCTCACGCTCTTCGACTGGCTGACCGTCGGCGTCGAGTCGATTTTCGACATGACCCCCTACGGGCGCAAGGAAGTTGATGGCGAGGAACTCTACGCGAACCGCGCGAGCAGGTATCAGGAGCTCGACCCGAGCATCTCAATCGGCCACGCCTTCAGTCCGGAGGATTACGAGTGGCTGCCGACTACGGTTGAGTTCTCGCTCGGCTACGGCTACGAATACCACCCCCGGTCATATAGTCCCGCTTCGGACGACACGCAGTTCATCACATTCGACCTGAGCCTGCCCGATCTCTGGATTGAGCCGACGCTCTCGCTCGAGCGCGACATCGACCGCGATGACGGCACGTATGCGAACCTCGAGATTGGTCACACCTTCGAGATTACGGACTCGTTCTCGCTCCGTCCGGCGGTTGCGCAGGGCTTGGGCAACACGCGCCGCGTGAAGAGCTACATCCCGAACCACCGCAATCCCGACGGCGAACTCAACCACGGCGGGCTGATGGACTCCTGCATCAAGATCGAGGCGGAGTATGCGCTGACGGACTGGCTCACGGTGGGCGGCTATGTCGCCTACACGGACTACATCTTCGACAAGCGCATGCGCGAGGGCGCACGCGATTACGAGGCCAGCGGCGATTGGGACAAGAGCTACAACTTCGTCTGCGGACTCTCGGTCACGGCGACCTTCTAAGCCGATAAACGCTGTTGTTTGAAAGATTACCGTCCCCGGCAGGAATTCGTTTCTCCCCTGCCGGGGACGGATTTCTTCGTTGTCAGGTGCGCCTTGCGCCCTGACGACCGGGTCTGCCGAGGGCTTACGCCCGGCGTTCGGCGAGAGGTTTGCGGCGGGCGAGTTCGATTTGCTTCTCGTAGAGCCAGGCGAGGCCGATTGAGCCGATTCCGTTGCCGACGGCCATCAGCACGAAATACCAGATGACCTTCCACG
>CAVDWI010000125.1:0-5777 GCA_963612485.1 Barnesiella intestinihominis | reverse complement strand
CGAGGAAGATGGACTTCATCGTCGTCACGCTCAGGGACTTGCCGAACCGCCGCGGACGGGCGCAGAAGAAAAACTTCCGACTCGGATCGGTGATGAGGCGGTGCAGGTGCGCCGTCTTGTCGACGTAAATCTGCCCCGCCTTGCGCAGGGTCTCGAAGTCGTTTGTCTCTGTGGCAATCGGTCTCATACTGCACATTATACCAAAAACGGCGACGCTCCGGCGGTTCGGGCGGGCGTCGCCCCCAATTTCTCGGCAATTTTTGGTATAATCCTCTCCGTTCGCGGGGCGAGGAATTGCCAAGCGAACCCATAGGTCGGGAACTGACGCGGCAACGCCGCGCTCCACCCCGCGACCGCACATCAACAACGTAGCATCAACGCTACACGCTGTTCTGTAGAAATACTAGCACTATTTTACCGATAGAACAGCATGTAAGTCGAGATGCGTCCAACTGGGCGCATTTTCTCTTCATGTATTCTATCAGGCCTGTGCTAGGGCTTCTACAGAGTGCACGAGAAGGAAATGCGCTCTTTTCATGCATCGGAATCCCCCGGCGGCGAGAAATGGCGCAGGAAAAGACGGAAAATGGAACGGAAGTCGCTTATTGAGGAATTGCCGAAGATTCTGGAGGAAGGTCGAAAGGAGGCGGGACGAATCCTGGATCGCCTTGGCGATGCGGTGAGGATTGGACTTCAGACGAATGAAGTGGTGCTGCCCGCGAAGGATGAGGACGGGCTCTTCCGTGGACGGATTCCGCAGGTCGCGCCCGCCTACCACAGCGACGTGTTCGGACTTTTCGGCGAAGGGCTCTTCGAGGGGAAGCCGACGACCCTCGCGCCGTGGCTGAACCGCCTCGTCTACGGCGACAACCTGCTCGTGATGGCCGCGCTCCTCGCAGGGGACGAAACGACGAGCCTCCCCTCCCTGCGCGGACGGGTCAATCTCGTCTACATCGATCCGCCGTTTGACTCCAAGGCCGACTACCGGACGAAGATTCACCTGCCGGGGACGGACGTTTCGCAGAAGCCAACCGTCATCGAGCAACTCGCCTACTCCGACACGTGGAAGGACGGCACGGCGAGCTATCTGCGCATGATCTGCCCGCGCCTCATTCTCCTGCGCGAACTTCTCGCCGACACGGGTAGCATCTACGTCCACCTCGACTGGCACGTCGGTCACTACGTCAAGGTGCTGATGGACGAGATATTCGGAAAAGAGAACTTCAGAAACGAATTGATTTGGTGTCGCAGTTCTTCTTCAGCCAAGAAGGCTCAAAGCGGAGAAGAGAACGCTAAAACTTTCTTGCGTTCCCATGATGTCATCTTTTTGTATGGCAAAACACCTTCAGGATTTAGAGGTGTCGCGAAGAATCAATACACTTCCATTCCATATTCCGACCGTGTCTTGAAATCACTCGATACAGATGAAGATGGAAATGTAGTTTATAAGCGAGGGAAAGGAAGCATTGGTGGACGAGCAATTGCAGAGAATGTTTCTGTTGATGTTGAAAGCGGAATGTTGGCACGAAGTTGGTGGGCTGACATTCCCATTTTACGTCATAACAGCAAAGACAATGTGAATTATTCTACTCAAAAGCCTGAGAAACTTCTTGAGAGAATTATTGCCGCGTCGTCGAACGAGGGGGATTTGGTTTTGGACGTGTTCGGGGGGTCTGGGACGACGGCGGCGGTTGCGGAGCGTCTCGGGCGGCGGTGGGTGTCGGCGGACATCGGCAAGCCTTCCGCCCTCATCCAGCGCAAGCGGCTGATTGACGCGAAGGCGAAGCCGTTCCTCTACCAGAGCGTGGGCGACTACCAGAAGGAGGCGTTCGAGGGGTCGCGGCTGTTCCGGCGCATCGGCGACCTGAACGAAGTCGTGCTGAAGCTCTACGGTGCGGAGCCGTTCAAGGCGGAGGACTGTCCGCGGCGAAACGCGGGGCAAATCCGCGAGTCGCGTACGCTCGTCCTCGTGGACAGCCCGAACAAGGTGACGAACGCGGCGACGGTGAAGCACGCGGCGGAAGCGCGGCAGACTGCGCTCGGTGGCGTCTGGGGCAAGGTCGTGCTGCTCGGCTGGAACTTCTCCTACGACATTTCGCAGGCGGCGCAGATGTACAAGGACGTTGAGGTTCTGGTAATCCCGCCCGACCTTCTCGACCTCCTGAAGAAGAAGGGCTTCGCGACGCTTGTCTCGGACGGCAGGGTCAGGTTCTCGTCCCTCCAGTACCTTCAGCTGAAGGGCGCGCGGACGGAGGCGGTCCCCGGCGATTCGGCGCACGAGCGCGTCATCGTGGAACTCGCGAACTACGTGCTTCTTTCGCCCGACAGCATCCCGCTTGAGGGCAAGGACAAGGAGCCCCTGCGCACGGTGATGGCGAACGACCCGCTTGCGCTCATCGAATACTGGAGCGTCGACCCCGACTACAACGGCAGGACGTTTCGGAGCGTATGGCAGGACTACCGCGAGAACGTGGCGAACGACGGCGACCCCGACCACTGCGTGACGCGGGCGGAAATCGTCGTCCCCGTCCGAGGAAAGGACGAGCGCGTCGTCTGCGTGAAGGCGGTCGACGTGTTCGGCTTCGAGAGCGTGGCGCAGGTGAGGGTGTGAGGGGAGTGGACATCCAAACAGGACCGACAGGATCAAGGAGGACATGATGGCAAAGGAAAAGACGAAGGGCACGGGGCGAGTTCCGCTCGCATTCGCGACGGAAGTCTCGAAAGCGGCGAATGCGGCGTTTGGGGACGGCGAAGGCCCGATGATGGAGGCGGTTTCGCCCGTCACGCGGGACCTGCTGAGATTTTGGTTCACCGAACCGTTCACGGCGCGGCCGATAAACTTCCATCCCGGTCAGCGACAGGCGATCCTGAACGTCATCTACCTGCACGAGGTTCTTGGCGTGGCGAATCCGCGTTCGGCATACGAGCGAATCGCCGCGCCGCTTCTCGTGGAGAACGAAGGGGCAGTGGGGCGCGAACTCGAAGAGCCGAGGTTCGCCTACCCGAAATATCTCGTGAAGATGGCGACGGGTGCGGGCAAGACGTGGGTGATGCACGCCCTCCTCGTCTGGCAGTACCTGAACGCACGGAACGAGACGGGCGGGAGGAGCGGACGCTGGACGAAGAACTTCCTCTTCGTCGCGCCCGGACTAATCGTCTACGAGCGTCTGCTGGACGCATTCTGCGGCAAGCGGATTGCGGACGGGGAGATGCGCGACTTCGCGACAAGCGACATTGCGGCGAACGCGGTGCTTTTCGTGCCGCCCGCCTACCGGGATGCGGTCTTCTCCTTCATCCAGAACGGTCTCGTCAGGAAGGAGGACTTCGGGCGCAAGGTGACGGGCGACGGGGTTCTCGCGGTCATGAACTGGCAGGCGTTTCTCGCGGACGCGGCGGTTAGCGGCGAAGAGGGGGCGGATGAAACCGACGACGACTCGGACGGACGGCGGATTCTCGACGACCTCCTGCCGACGAAACCCGGACTCGCGGCGGGGAATGCGCTCGACGCCCTGGATGCGCAATACCTACGCGGCGGGCGGCTCGACTTCCTGAAGGACTTGCCCGACCTGATGCTGGTCAACGACGAGGCACACCACGTGCACGGCGGCGCGGCGGACGAGGACGCGGTGAAATGGCAACGCGGCATCGACCTGCTCGCGGAAGGAAAGGGAGAGAACTTCTTCCAACTCGACTTCTCGGCAACGCCCTACGAGACGAAGGGCTCGGGACGCAACGCCCGCGAGGACTACTTCCCGCACGTGGTCATCGACTACGACCTGAAGGACGCAATCCGCGACGGTCGCGTGAAGACGGTCGCCATCGACCGCCGGAAGGAACTTGACGGACTCGCCGCCCTCGACTACGGGGCGGTGCGCGACAACGGCAAGGCCATCGCACTGAGCGAGGGTCAGCGTGAAATGCTGCGAGCGGGCCTGACGCGCCTCTCCTACCTCGAACGGGAATTCGAACGGCTCAACAAGTCCAAGAGACCGAAGATGATGGTCGTTTGCGAGGAGACTGCCGTCACGCCGTTCGTCGAGGAGTTTCTTCGCGGCGAGGGACTGGATGCCGACGACGTGCTGACCGTGCACAGCGACCGGCGCGGCGAGGTCGGCGAGAAGGAATGGGAGGCAATCAAGGGGCGGCTCTTTGCAATCGACAGGACTGCACAACCGAAGGTGATCGTCTCCGTGCTGATGCTTCGCGAAGGATTCGACGTGAACAACATCTGCGTCATCGTGCCCCTGCGGGCGACACAGGCCCAGATTCTCCTTGAACAGACGCTCGGACGCGGCTTGCGGCTCATGTGGCGCGAGCCGGAGTATCAGGAGGTGAAGGCGCAAAGCCGACGGCAGCTGCTCGTCGATCATGTCGCGCCGGATTCCGTCCTCGACCTCCTCTACGTCATCGAGCATCCGGCGTTCATCTCGTTCTACGACAGATTCCTGGCGGAGGGTCTCTTCGGCGAAGGCAAGGGAGGGGAGACCCCCGGCGGGGGACTTGGCGACCTGGAGATTTCACGGCTCAAGGAGGATTACGCGAAATACGACCTCTTCTGGCCAGTCATCCTGCGCGAGAGCGAAAACGTGCTGTCGGGCAAGATGATTGAAGTCGAACGGCTCGAGCCGTTCACGCTCTATTCGCTTGCACGACTCCGCGAACTCTTCGTCAAGGACGGCTCGGCGTTCATCGGTCAGGAACTTCTCGTCAAGACGACCTTCGGCGAATACCGCGTCCACGCAAACCTCTTCAACGCCGCATGCTACAACGAATACCTGCAGGGCATCGTGAATGCGATATTCCGCCGATTCGCCCGTGTGGGCGGCAAGCAGTCCCGCGCACTCCCCGCGCTGCAGGTCAACCTCGCGCAAATCGCCGAAGCGATTGACCGCTACATCCGCGACCGTCTTTTCGGCGAACCATTCGACCCGTTCAACGGCAATGACTGGAAGGTTCTGCTCGGCTGCGGCGGATTCGTCACCGAACACATCGTCAGGCAGGTGGGTAAACTCGTCTGGTCAGTTGAATCGGAAACCGTCGCGACGGCGGCGGTTGTGCAGAAGCGATGGTTCTCGAGCGTCCCCGAACTGGTCGTGCGCAGAAGCGCCGCGCTTGAACTCCGAAAAACCATCTACACGTGGACTGGCCATCCGGTGCAGGGCGGCGGTCTTGAGCGGGACTTCCTCGACTTCATCGACCGCGATTCAATGGTCGAGCGGTTCGTGAAGGTCAACGAGGCGCGGCACGACTTCGCTCGCATCGCCTACCTGCGAACGGACGGGCTTCTCGGCGAATACATCCCGGACTTTCTCGTGGCGACGGCGGAATGCGTCTGGATTGTCGAGACGAAGGCAGCGAACCAGAAGCGGGACGGGAATGTTCTCCGGAAGCGCGCCGCCGCAGTCGAATGGTGCGAACGGATGAACGTCCTACCGCCCGACGACAGGTTCTCGCGGCGGTGGGCCTACCTACTCCTGACGGACGCGGAGTTCTACTCCTACAAGGTGGGCGGGGGCACGTTTGCCGACCTCTGCGACCTTGCCGAGGTCACGACAGCGGGGCTGAAGGGCGAATTCGACTTCGGCGAGTGAAGTTGAAAACACAACTCATAAGACTTCTTGCTAATCCTGTCAATCCTATCTAAACAACCCGAAAAGAAATCTGGAAGATAACCAGAGAAAAGGGCGGAAGAACCGACCAAAACGAGCGGAAATGCATCACGCCTACTGAATCTTCTCGACCTTGCCGTCGACGAACTGCCGCGTCGCGGAGTCGAA
>CAVDWI010000124.1:0-5809 GCA_963612485.1 Barnesiella intestinihominis | reverse complement strand
ACGCGACGAAGACCGTCAAGGCCGGGGAGAAGATCCCCGTCCACATGGCGCCCGGTGGCGGGTTCGTCGTGCATTTCACGAAGTGAGTATGAAAATCGGCTGTCATCTCTCGTCGAGCGGCGGTTATCTTGCGATGGCGCAGACCGCCGTCTCGATTGGGGCGAATGTCTTTCAGTTCTTCACCCGCAATCCACGCGGCGGCGCGGCGAAACCGATCGACCGCGCCGACGTCGCGGCGTTTACGGCGTATGCGGCGGCGAACGGCATCGGCCCGATTCTCGCCCACGCACCCTACACGCTGAACGCGGCGAGTGCGGACGAGAAGACGCGGAACTTCGCCGAATGGGTGATGGCGGACGACCTGAAGCGGCTTGAGCATACGCCCGGCGCGATGTATAACTTCCATCCCGGCAGCCACGTCGGGCAGGGGTCTGAGAAGGGGATCGAACTCATCTCTGCGATGCTCAACCGCATCTTCGACGCGGCGAAGAAACCCTTCTCGACGACGGTTCTGCTGGAGACGATGGCGGGCAAGGGGAGCGAAGTCGGGCGCACGTTCGAGGAACTCCGCGCCATCATCGACCGCGTGAACGCTCCGCTGGGGGTCTGCCTTGACACCTGTCACGTGTGGGACGCGGGCTACGACATCGTGAACGACCTCGACGGCGTTTTGGATGAGTTTGACCGCGTCATCGGGCTCGGGCGGCTGAAGGCGGTGCACGCCAACGATTCGATGAACGCGCTCGCATCGCACAAGGATCGCCACGAGAAGATTGGCAAGGGGAAGATCGGACTTGCCGCGTTCGAGCGAATCGTGAATCATCCGAAGTTGAGAGACTTGCCGTTTTACTTGGAAACTCCCTGCGACCTTCAGGGCTACAAGGAGGAAATCGAACTGATGAAGGGATTGCAGAAATGAGAATCTTCCGGGATCCGGAGAAGTTGCAGAAGTGGTGTCGCGGCCGCAAGGCGGCCGGTAAGCGGATTGCCCTCGTGCCGACGATGGGCTATCTGCACGAGGGGCATATGAGCCTCATCGCGGCGGCGAAGAAGCGCAAGGCGGACGAAATCGTGGTGAGCGTGTTCGTGAACCCGGTGCAGTTCGGTCCGAACGAGGACTACGAGAAGTATCCGCGTGACGAGAAGGCCGACCTCGCGAAGTGCCGCGCCGCCGGGGCGACCGCCGTTTTCTTCCCGACCCCGTCAAACATGTATCTCGACCGCCATTCCGTCTATGTGACGGAGGAAGACCTCTCGAAGGGACTGTGCGGCGCGCGTCGTCCCGGCCACTTTCGCGGCGTCTGCACGGTCGTGGCGAAACTCTTCAACCTCGCGCATCCTGACTTCGCGGTGTTCGGTCAGAAGGACTACCAGCAGGCGCAGGTCATCAGGCGGATGGTTCGCGACCTGAATTTCGACCTCGACGTCGTGGTTGCGCCCATCGTGCGCGAGGCATCGGGGCTGGCGAAGTCGAGCCGCAATACCTACCTGAACGCGGCGGAACGCGAGTCCGCGCTTGCCATCTCAAAGGCGGTTCGGAGCGTGAAGCCGACGGGTGCAAGCGTGAAGGCCGAACAGAAGCGGATCGCGAAATCGCTCGAAAAGGCCGGCTTGCGCGTCGATTACGTTGAATTTGTGGATTCCGAGACGCTTCAGCCCGTGAAGAAGGTGACGAAGGGGACGACCGTTCTCATTGCGGCATTCGCGGGCAAGACGCGCCTCATCGACAATGCCGTCATCGGGTGAGGAAAAGAAGAGGTTAGTAAGATGTTGATTCAGATATTGAAGTCCAAACTGCACCGAATCCGCGTGACGGAGGCGTGTCTCGACTACGAAGGGTCGCTGACGCTGGATCCGGACGACATGGAGGCCGTCGGTCTCGTGCCCTACGAGAAGATACTCGTGGCGGACGTGGAGAACGGCAATCGGTTCGAGACTTATGCGATTACCGGGCGGCGCGGGTCGCACGTCTGCTGCCTGAACGGGGCGGCGGCTCACCAGGGGAAGGTCGGCGACCGCGTGATCGTGATGGCGTTCGCCCAGATGACGGAAGAGGAGGCGCGGGGATTTGTCCCGAAAGTCCTCCACTTCAAATGAGCGAGTTCGCCGAACCCAACTGGCGTTTTACATTTTCTGACAGAAACTGAAAAGGGCGGGGGCGGTCTTTACAGGCGATTGCCCGACGGCGTGGCGCGGCGAAAGCGTTCGCGCCGCGTTTTCTACTTTGGCACACTTCTTGCTATGTTCCGGGCGTCGCCCTTAGGGCGGCGATAAACAAAGGAACGAAGCAAATATGAAATTGATTATCGCGTATATTCAGCCCGAACGGCTCAACGCCGTGAAGCAGGCCCTGTACACGCGGGAAGTGTACAAGATGTCCGTCTCCAATGCGCTTGGTTGCGGTCAGCAGAAGGGCTACGTCCACCAATACCGTGGCGCCATCGAGGAAGTGACGCTTCTGAAGAAGATTCGTCTCGCCATCGCGGTGAACGACGAGTTCGTCAAGAAGACGATCGACGGCATCATCGAGGGTGCGCGCACGGGCGACATCGGGGACGGCAAGATCTTCGTTCTGCCCATGGAGGAGTGCATCCGCATCCGCACGGGCGAACACGGTCCGGAGGCAATCGGTTAAGTTAACGTGAAATAGGAAAGGTTGGTTAAGGTCAAATGAAGAAACTATTGTTGGCGGCGGCTCTCGCGCTTGGCGTGGGCGGCGCATTTGCGGAGGAGGCTCCGACGGCGGCGGCCGTTCAGGACAACCTGAACATCGTCTGGACGCTCATCGGCGGCATTCTCGTCTTCGTCATGCAGGCGGGTTTCGCGCTCGTCGAGACGGGCTTCACCCGTGCGAAGAACGCGACGAACATCATGATGAAGAACCTGATGGACTTCGCGCTCGGCTCGATCGTGTTCTACTTCATCGGCGCGGGCATCATGTTCGGCGCGTCCAAGGCGTGCGGCGCCCTCGGCTGGGGCGGCATCTGCATGCCGAGCGTCTTCGCCGGCGAGGGGACTTGGGACTGGACGTTCTTCTTCTTCCAGACCATGTTCGCCGCGACCGCCGCGACGATCGTCTCGGGCGCGGTGGCCGAGCGCATCCAGTTCCGGAGCTACCTGATCTACACGGTCATCGTCTCCGCGTTCGTCTACCCGGTCACGGGTCACTGGATGTGGGGCAGCCTGCACGGCGCGGAATCGCAGGGTTGGATTGAAGCCCTCGGCTTCCACGACTTCGCCGGTTCGACGGTCGTCCACTCCGTCGGCGGCTGGCTGGCCCTGGCGGGCGCAATCATGCTCGGACCGCGCATCGGCAAGTATCGTCACGACGGCAAGGCGAACCCGATTCCGGGTCACAGCCTCGTGATGGGCGAACTCGGCGTGTTCCTCCTCTGGATTGGCTGGTTCGGCTTCAACCCCGCCAGCTACACCGCCGGCATCGGTTCGATCAGCCGCGTTGCCATGACGACCAACCTCGCCGCCTGCGCCGGAACCTGCACCGCGCTGCTGACCGCGTGGATCATCATGGGCAAGCCCGACCTGACCATGGCCCTGAACGGCTCGCTCGCCGGTCTTGTCGCGATCACCGCGCCCTGCGACCTCGTCACCCCGAACGCCGCGCTCGCAATCGGCGCAATCGGCGGCGTGATCGTCGTGCTGAGCGTGTTCTTCTTCGACAAGATCCACGTCGATGACCCGGTTGGCGCCGTCTCGGTGCACTGCGTGAACGGCGTCTGGGGCACGATCGCCGTCGGTCTCTTCGCCGCGCCGACCTCCCTCGGCTACGGCAACGAACTCGCCGGTCTCTTCTACGGCGGTGGATTCAAGTTCCTCGGCATCCAGCTCGTCGGCGTCGGCATGACCTGCCTCTGGGCGTTCGGACTTGGACTCCTCCTCTTCTACATCCTGAAGAAGTTCTCCCTGCTCCGCGTGGACGAGAAGACCGAACTCAAGGGTCTCGACCTCTGCGAACACGGACAAGATGCCTACGCATCCTTCCAGTTCTTCTCGAACATGTGACGATTTTACGGTTAGTTCACCTCCTCACCAGTCCCGGGTCGGGTTTATCGGCCCGGGACTTTTTGTGTCTTCGAGGGGCGGAGCGTCCGCTTTCAATTCTCCCGATTCCCGCCCCCTTCACTGACGGGCAGAACAAACATCACTGATGTTTGGGGTAAACATCACTGATGTTTGGGTCAAACATCAGTGCACTTTGGGTCAAACATCAGTGATGTTTTTTAGCCCAATAAATAAAGGGGTTTTCGAGGGGGCTTCTGGCGGGGCTTTTTGCCTGTCCATTTTCTGGTTGTTTTTAGTTCTTTAAAAAAAATCACACCGAAAAATCGCGGCGAACGGAAATATATGCAGTGTCGAGGACGTGTGAGTCTTCGATGCGCGGCGAAATGTCCACCGGCGGGCGGCTCGGCGCGGAATCTTCAAAACGATACGCCGGTACATAATAAGGAGTACGGCTATGGCAAAAATCATAGCGAAATTCGACACGGTGCCCGTGAATGCGGCCATCGATCCCACGGGTGGATACACCTTGAAACTCAAGGACCGCCCCATCTACGACGAAAGTCAGGTGTTCGAGGAAGTGGTCAAGGAAAAGACCCTGCCCTTCGACAAGGACATGCTGGAGTTCGCGTTTCTTGCGGTGCTGAAGACGATGGCGCTGAAGGTCAGCCGCGACTGCAACCCGCGCAAGGTCGGCAACTACCTCAAGTTCACGCCGACGCTGCGCGGCAAAGTCAGCGGACCCTACAGTCCGTTTAACTCCGCCACGTGCACGAGTGCAATAACCATCACGTCCCTGGCGGGGCTTGAAAAGGCCGTCGACCGCGACTACGTGACGTTCACGAACGCCAAGGCCGGAGTCAAGGTGACGATTAACCGCGTTTCCTGGGTTGGTAGCGATGAGCCGAACGTCATCAAGAAGGGTGAGGCCTTTGCGGCCTATGGCACGAACCTCATGTTCAACGCCGCGTTCGGTGACACTGTCACGGCGACGTGGACGGATGCGGACGGCGCGGAGAAGACCCTTGCGCTCACGCCCGGCGAAAGCGACTACGAGCACATGAAGTTCACGTGGCCGGAGGAACTGAACGATGTTCCCGTCGATGCGAAGATTGGCTTGGCCTTCCGCACTCGCGGAGGAATCGAAGACGGCGACGAACAGCTGAACAGCAAGACCGTCACCGTCATTGCGGCCTCGTAAGCCGACAATGTTTCGCGTGGAATGCGCCGGGACGGGAGCGATAGTTCGCCGGGACGAGAGGGTCGCAGTTTATTGCGATCGGGGGAGCGCGGACGCAGTGAACTGCGTCCCTCCCGGCGCATTCCATCTTCTCCATCAAACCTTTGCGCCATTTTCCTATTCGGTCAGCGGATCCTTCTGCATTGGAAGACCGATGGCGCGAAGCTCGGCGTTTTTGGTCGCCCAGAGGGAATAGACGGCGTCTTCGTGCATCATCTTTCTGGCGGGCTGCGCCTCGTTCATCCTTACTTGACTCGACGATTTCCTCTTCCTATCTTCCTGCGCCCGATGTGCGTCTCTCTTCTGTTCGCAGTGTCGGACTGCCCTGGCCGGGCCTTTGTGTCCGCCTACATTGCGTTGAAGCCCCGAAGGAATCCATCCATTGTTCGATCCCAACCCTAATTCTTAATTTTCAATTTCTCAAAGTCTGCGCGACTGTCAAATTCGGGGAGCGGGTGGACTCCCAAACGGTTGACCTGAAGACCTTGTAGTCGCGGTGAACCTGACCTTCTCACCCACGCCGTAGACGTGGCGGCTGGGGTTCGGGTTCTC